>DYTG01000013.1:17016-22145 GCA_020726085.1 Sulfurovum sp. | reverse complement strand
GGGGTTAAATAGAGATGGTCATTTGCCCAATTTGTTTGTAGCGTTTGTAGTATTTTTCTACAAAGCTTCGCACTCTATCATCTTGAGGCAAGTAGATACCGTTGTATTTAAAGGTGTAGTCGCTCAAAAATCGATTGGCATCGTGTTTTTCGATGTAGTAGTTTGCCAATTTATAGTAGGCATTGTAGTAGAGTTCTTTCATAACTTCGTATTTGGAGTAGTCAATACGCAATTTGGTACCACTAAAGCTGATAATACCGCTCTCAAACAAAATATCAAGATGGATAATACCCTCGCAATAGTAGGCTTGTACCTCTCCTACCTCTCTCCACGACATAAGCGAAACGGCGCGCGCAACGGTGTCGTCGATGATATGCTTTTGAAGCTCTTTTTTCTCATTGAAGAAAAACGCCATCAAACCTCCCGCTGTGGCCTTGAACTCTTCAATATTTTTGTATTGACCGCTACGGTTCATCACCTTTTCGGTATCTTTATCGACCCACAAAATATGTCCGTACTCGTGTCCAATCGTAGTGATAGTATAGACCTCGTACCAAAGTTTGGGATGCTTTTTGATAAACTCTTTTTGCGCCCTCATAAAATCTATTCCCAAAAACTCTACACTGATTTGCATGGTAGGTTTGCTTTTTTTGGCTTCCATCACAAAATCGGGATAGGCAAATATCTTTTTGCCCCATTGTGCAGAGATGCGTTCATCATTGGGGACTACTTGGGCACTAAAAAGACCGTTGAATTGCGCTCCGTAGTAGAACATGGGTCGTCCGATATAGAGTTGTGTTTTATCAATTTGTTCGATATTTTTTTCGATAATCTTTGTTCCCAAAGAGTGACCAATATCGTTACTCACGCTTAGGGCAAACGCTTTAATATCTTCATTTAGTGTTGAGTTTTTTTGCAATACTAAATCAATAATGCGTACATCCCACTCCAACGCTACGGCTTTTCGGTAGTGATCTTCGTAATACTCCAAAGGATGACCTGGCTGAATGGGGGTCGTAATAGCCATCCACGCCTCATCGACTTTGGCCCAATAGCCAATGAGTTCATCGGTATTTTTGTGTGCAAAAGCGTTTTGCAAGGCTTTGAAGTAGGCAATCCACTCCTCCTCTTGACCAAAGACCTCATCTTCCATCTCTTGAAGCGACTCTACCAAAACATCCAACGCTTCGACAATATTGCCCACCTCCCATTCAAAGGCTTCGCTATAGGCTACGCTTCGATACTCTCCATTGTGCGATTTGTGAAGTACGGAGTAGCATCGATCACCCACAGAACAATCCACGTCCAAATCAAGGAGCTGCTCTTCTTCAAGTTTTTTAAAGATTTTCTCCTCATCTCCATTGAAAAGACGGTAGAGTTCTTTGTTGATAGTATGAATAATGTGCGAAGTCCATGCACTTTGCCATCCACTCATGGTGATACCAATAGCGTGCATTCCCTCCAGTATCGTCCAGTAAAAATCATTAAGGAGTTTGTTGTCTCGCATCCAAATAATGAATCTCTCAAATTCGCTAATATGAAAACGACTCACAAAGAGATAGGCTTGTTCTTTTTTGTGCAAAATCGTATCTTCATCCAAATCGAGTTTTTTAAGTACCTCACTGAGAGAGTCTTCACGAAGATTGATGATACGATTAAGAGCAGCCAAAACATTTTCGCTGTTGTATTTGAGATCAAGCATATTTAAAAACTCTTTGACACACTTTTGAGCCTCATCGTGACTCTCATTGAGCAAAGTATAGTAGTCGTTGAGTCTATTTTGACGCACTTTTAGTTCGCTGTAAATAGTCTCCAAATCATTCATAAACTTTTTTCTTTCAATCATGGCTATCTCCTAATATCTTTGCAACATCTCAACGATGGGTTTGGCTAGTTTTAACGCCCTAGCTCTGTGCGAAATGGTGGATTTAAGCTCACGGCTCATCTGTGCCATGGTTTGATGGTATCCATCGGGCGTAAAAAGCGGATCGTACCCAAAGCCTTGATTGCCATTGGGCAAAGTATTGACTGTGCCGTATATCCATCCGTGTACACAATATACTCCATAGCAAGAGACAACAGCAATAGCACAAGTGTAGTGAGCTTTGCTTGAAGTAAGCGATTTTTGGGTTAGATTATTGATAAGTTTATCCATATTGGCCTCATCGCTTACTCCCTCACCCGCATACCTTGCACTGTAAATCCCAGGTTCTCGCCCCAATGCCTCCACGACCAATCCGCTATCGTCGGCTACTACGATATACTTTTCATCGTGTTGCTTTGCTAATTTATCGTATATCTCTTGGGCTTTTAAAATAGCATTGCCTTTAAAGGAATCTTCAGTCTCTTCTATCTCAATGTCGCCTAGTAGCTCTTGATAGGGGAGAATATCGGCTTGACACATTTGCTTAAACTCTCTAAGTTTGCCTTTATTGGAGGTTGCCAATACTATTTTCATCGCTTTGCCTTTGGGTTGTTATCGTGAGTTGTTCTTAGTGATTTTATCCAAAGAGAGCCTCCAATAAGCTTAGAGATTGACAATCTCAACACGAATGGATTTGAAGCGTGGTGTCAAAATCAGTGCATCGCACTCATCCCCAAAAATAGCATTGATACGACTTGCGGCATGGTGAAAAGTAGTATAGAGCGTTTTGGGCTTGATGTTGTCGCTAAATTCAACTTTGAGGGGTGAAGTCTCTCCGTATTGGGTCTTTAGGATTACCCATTCACCCGCAAAGCTCTCTTTGTCTTGATAGGAAGCCAAAACTATATCTTGGGGATATTTGCTGTTGAGTTTCTCGCTTTGCTTGGTTTGTGCAGTGTTGTTGTAGTGAGCTAAGATACGTCCTGTTGTGAGATAGTAGTGGTTGGCGGTGTAAAAGCTACCCTCTAATATCTCTTTGACCATGCCCCGCAGTTCGTAGGGGTGATAGCTAAATCGTGCCAAACCATCAAGGGTGCGAAAATCAAGCAGATGGAGTATAGGGGTATCTTCATGGTAGATTGGCCACTGCATTCCTCTTTTTCGGTGACGTTCAAGACGGTAATAGGCCGCTCCACTAAAGCGATTGGAAGCCACTTGCGTCACCTCTTCCCACACCTCTTGGCTTGAGGCGTAGTTGAAATCTCCTCCCAATTTGTTGTCTAGCATCTGCAACACTTCCCAATCATCGGGCAAAGGCGAATGGACAAGGGGTTGCGAAAGGTGCAATCGCCGCATAGCATTGATATAAACCCCCGTCTTCTCATAAGCGCTGCGAACACCAATCACAATATCGGCTTTTTGAGTAATTTGTGTCATAAAAAGCTCTTGCGTCATAATAAACTCCAAATTCTCAATCGCTTTTTCGACCTTGTTGATATTGGTATGGATATGGGTAATATCTTCACCCATATTAAGCAACGCTTTGATTTTGCCCTCCATCATAGCATCGAGGAGTTGAGGTGTCATCAGTCCCTTTTCGAGTGGGCGTTGATAATCGGGATTGTAATAGGGCAAACACCCCATGTCACACGCTCCTTGGACATTGTTTTGCCCTCTTAGAGGCATGAGCCCCGCACCTATTTTGCCGATATTGCCCGTCATAATGGCTAGGTGAGTAATGGCCATAACGGCGTAGCTTCCATCCAAATGCTCCGTAATGCCCAATCCCCAAAATATCATCGAACGTTTAAAGGCGTACTCTCGTGCAATATTGGCAACGGTTGAAGCCAAATGCTCATACCCCTCAATCGTAGCAAAAAACTCAGGGTTGGCGTAAGGGTCGCTTAAAATTTGGGCTTTGAACTCCTCAAAACCTTTGCTACGAGAAGCAATAAAACTCTTGTCGTAAAGCTCTTGAGTAATAATAACATACGCCATCATATTGAGAATAAGCAAATTGGATTCAAAGGGGATAATGGCGTTGTATTTGGCAAATTTTGCCAATTTGGTATGACGTACATCAATAACGGCTAGATTGTTATGCTCATTTGCCATAGCTACAATACGATTGGCTACGATAGGATGGGCTTCGATGGTATTAGAACCCATGACAATCATAAACTCACACTCATAAATATCGTTGTAGGGATTGGTAGCAGCACCCTCGCCAATGGTGGTTCGCATACCCTTAAGCGATGGGGAGTGGCACACTCTTGCACAGTTATCGACATGAGGCGACCCCATCGTTTGACGGGTAAATTTTTGGAAGAGATAAGCGCTTTCGCAGTTGGTTCTAGCTCCGCCAATAGCGCAAAAGCTATGACTGCCGTACTGTGTTTTAATTTCTTGAAGTTTATGGGCGGCTATAGAGGTAGCCGTATCAAGATTGCAGGTGTAGTAGTGGCTATCAAAAGAGGTTAAACGCTCACCAAAGGTTGCTAAAAGCTGAGGGTTTTTATCCATAAAGCTCTTTTTGATGCGTGGCTGTGTAATGCGATTGGGAGAATCGACAAAATCATATCCCAGTCGTCCTTTGATACATAAATTGCCTTGACTCACTATCCCATCTTTTTTGGCGTAAATTTTGGTAATTTTATTGTTTTCAACGACTCCTGTAATATCGCATCCAACCCCACAATAGGTACAAACACTTTCAATCTCTTGTTTGTTCATATTTTAGCCTTTTTTATGAAGTTATAACATATTTTAACTTCTCAAAAGGTATTTTTATTTTAGATAAGAGTAGGGGCGCTTAAACAGCTTTCACGTATTGTTCACAACTTTGAGAATTGCTTGTTGTATCTCAAACGAGTTTCATAGTAGTCCCCGTCGCAAAATCTTTGTAATTTTATTTTTTGTTGTATTGGTCACTTCAAAAACATACTCTTTTGCAAACAATGACGCAGAACCTAACAAGCAAACGCCTAGTAAAAGCTTTGATGCTTTTGAACTTAAATAACCCATAATATTTATAAATAAAAATTATTGTCTATATTTCTCTATGCTTAGGTGTTGATTAAATGGATTTTTTGGAATTTGTATTTTTGGATTAGAAAGAGAAGTGAAACCTCCCGTAAGAGGAGGTATCATAAAGCCTAGATAGTCACTTTGATATTGGTGAGCATCTCAGTAGGCATTGTAGAGAGTTTGGGTTGAGGAAGCGTAATAACTTTTGGAAGAGGTTTATAGGGAACAATGTTCTCTT
>DYTG01000013.1:0-16916 GCA_020726085.1 Sulfurovum sp. | reverse complement strand
GGTTGAGGAAGCGTAATAACTTTTGGAAGAGGTTTATAGGGAACAATGTTCTCTTTGACCTCATCCTCTTCAATGGTAACAACATCATCGTTTACATTGGTTACAAGCTTTGTCTCAACGACGGTTTTGAGTTTAAATACCGTTTTGATCTCATCGGCTGTTGTATCGCTTTTGATATCTTGAACGATTTTAATCGCAAGAGAGAATTTTTCTTCAAACGTTGCACCATTAAAGCCATTAAAGAGATTGGTGATAATCAGCTCAAGACTTTCGATGTGGGTTTGAATCGTTTGAGCATCTCTGTTTACAAGTCCCATGAATTGTTTGAGTAACTCTTCATACAAAGCCTCAGCATTGTCTTGTGCAACTTCGGTAAATACTTTAATTTTGATATTTACCTTAATGTCTTTGACAACTTTGTCGATAACCACAAGCTCCATTCGCTCTTCGAACGTGAGTTCTTCTTTTTTGGCTTTGGCTTTGATTGTGATTTTCAATGAAACTTTAACTTTGAGCGTTTCAATAAGTTCAGGATTATTGACTACCTCGTTAGCACCCTTAGCAATCTCATCGCCACTCACCGAACCGTTTTGATCCTCAATGGTTTGCGCCATTTTGGTTGCCAAAAAATCTTCTAATAGAGCTTGGAGTTGGGGTGTATCGCTTTGCTTAAGCATGGCTTCAACGGCTTTGAGTAGCTCTTGTAAATTTGTGTTGTCGCCCAATGCTTGTTTGATAGCTGTTAATGCATCAAGATCACTGTTTTTATAGATAAGTTTAATCACTTTTTTGAGTGAAATATCTACTTCGCTATTGCCATCGACAAGCTTAATCACATCTTTGTACTCTTGGAGTGCTTTTACGACGCTCTTGTTGTAGTCATTGACATCTTCACCCAAATGCTCTTTGACCAAATTGGAGACAAAATCTATATCATCGCTACCAATATCCTTTCTTCCCATCTCATCCAATATCGCCTTAACAGACTCTTGGAGATTATAAACAAAAAGCTTAAGCGTATCTTTGTTGAGTTCATCAAGATTGGTCTCTTTGACTTTGGCAAGAAGCTCGAAGAAGGCGTTGTAGGCAACAAGAGCCTCTTCTTTGTCCTCATCGCTCATAGTATCAATGGCTTTGATTTTTTCCATAAGAGCGGTTAATTGTTCTAAAATCACGCTCTCTACTGATGCTATCTTCTCCATGTCATCAGCTGTAACCTCTGCACCCAAAGCTTTGGCTTCGTTGGCAATAGCAGTCAAATTAAGCTCTTCAATATTCAATCCCATATTGTTTATGGTGATTTTGATTTTCTTTTTGATAACAATTTTGGCTACGGCTTTAAAGGTGATTTTTTTATCTTCTAAGGGTACCATTTTGGTAAGCAACGCTACTAAGTTACCTAGCTTATTGGCTACATCGTGTTTGCTGGGATCAAGTTTGCTTAAATCCTCACCAATATTGACTCCCCCCAATTGCTCTTTGACCAAATCGGTAGCTTTATCAAATGGCAATGCACCATCTTCTACGATACTATCGACAAGCGTTGTAGCGGGTGTAACGTGTCCAACGGTTTCATTTCCTTCATCACGTGTGACAATAGAGCTTAAAATAATGCTATTGTTCTCATCGTTGGCATTCTCCTCGCCATCGACACTGCTGTCTCTACCCTCTCGCACAACCACTCGGTATTGTGAGGGCATATTGTGTATGACGGCTTGATATTTACCGCTATCATCGGTTCGCACAACGGGATCCTCTGTAGTCAATGGTGTGCCATTCATATCGTAAAACTCTACAATAGCATTATAAATTGGCCCATCGGCTACGCTACCAATTGCATTATTACCCTCTGGTAACGCAATTGGGGTGTTGCAACTGCTACCCCCACAACTTGACAAAAACAACGATGCAATAAAAATAGTACATAAAGTTATTAATTTTTTCATCCCCTACTCCTCTTTGGCTTCTTCACAAAGGACAAAATATCCCTCATTCTCATAGATATTGACAAAGTTTTCATAACTCTCAACCTCTCGCTCGGGTGCAAACACCGTTGGTACATCACCCATTACTTTAATCGCTGCTGTAAGTGCATCACTCTCTCTTGAACAAACAATATCGTAAGCACTGAAGCTTTGAGCATTTGCACCGTGAAGTGATAATCCTTTACCGTAGAGTCGTGTGACATCCTCTGGGTCACTAGGGATAACAATCTCCAATTGCGTATCTTCCATCGCAAAAACCATCGTAGCTTTTCGTGCCGAGATGTTTTCAGTAAGTAAAATATAGGACTCTTTGATCTCCTCATTGACTATTGAGTGAGGTGAATAGCCTTTCCAATTACCACCATCGACAATCCAAACTGAGTGAATTGTATTGGGGAGTTTAGAGATATTAATATCCCCACTAATGACACTTCTGCCTTTTGGTACATCCAACATTGTGCTATTGCTATTGGTAGCGTTATCGTTTAGGTCAATAACGGTACTGTTTGTGTTGGTGCTGTTATCATTAGTAGCAACCACACTTACGGCATTAGCAACAAATAAAAAGCCAAACATCGACAAAGTCGATGCTATTTTAATCAACTTCATATTTATCCTTTTAAAATATAGAAATTTAAAGAGACACAATTGCCTCTCAACGCTTGCTGACTTACCTGTACAGTATATTGTATCTAAATAAATATATCAATTATTTTAAATTAAAAATTTTAAAGTTAGAAGTTTCAAACAAAAGCCTAAAATGCTCACTTAACGCACGATTGAGTACCAAAGTTTGAATAAAAAGAGTATTGAGGCTATCGTTATCAATAGAGATAAGATGTTTGTTGTGAACAATAACACTGTGTCTGCTGTTGGGGTCAAAGAGTTTGGAAGAGAGTATTTGATTGTTTTGAAATGTGATAATGGAGTGAAGTCTAAGAGAAGTAGCCCCTTGAGTTAGTATCCCTTTGTCCGTATCAAGGCTAAAATTTGCTCCCAAAATAGCAGTGGAATCTTTGCGGGTAATGGGTGCGATACCAAAGGTTCTTGAGGAGTTCATTGTGCCATTTATAAAATCCCTATCGGCAAAAGTAGCCAACGTATTAAAGGTGCGAAGCATATTGCGATGGAGCATAATATAGACATTGCGTTTGTCCAAAGCGATGGTTTTGGCCCCCTCATGGATAGTGTGTTCATTCTTTAAAAGCCTTAAATCTTGGGTGCGTGTTGCGATGAGTTTGGCTATATCGTAAGCAATTTGTGGGGTAGCAAAGAGCATTTTGGCGACAAAAACCGTACCCCCTGATTGATTGGCCCCGTTGTCGATGTAGGTGTTTTGACTACCCACATAGTACCATAGAGGCCATCCGTAATCCCACCAGCTAATAATGGTATCTTGGGGTTTGATTGTAAGTGCATGAAGAGCTTTAATATCATCGGCTACAAAGTATTTGGGTTTGATGTAGCGATTGACTTGCATGATATTGTACGCCATAAGGGTAATAGCAAACGCTACCCCAATATGCACCCAATCCTCTTTTTTGAGCGCATAAAGTCCATAGACAAAACCCAACGCCAAAACCATTTCGGCATACATCGTAAAGCGAATACCAATCTTAAACGAAAGATACCCCAATAGCAAAAGGGGAGCTAAAAAGATAAACTCTCTTTTATGATAGACAAGGGCGATATAGCCCAGCGTTGCGACAATCACATAGAACCAAATCCCTACAAATTGACCAAATATATCAAAAATGCTGCGTTGTTGGTTTTCGGATACGGTGGCAAGAACATTGGTGATTTGATACTCTCCGATGGTTGTGAGACTATTGAGCGAGAAGTAATCCAACGCACGGCCATAGAGAGTACTGCTATCGACAACCATCGCCCCGCCCACCAAAAGCACCGCAAAAAGAGCTACATAAAAGCGATAATCCAATCTCCAAAAGATAGGATGCTCCAAAACTCCCACAAGCAATAGAGGCACGATAAGAGCAATCGCAAGATGGGTTGTGAAGACCAAAGCAAACGCCAATCCCAAAAGCAAAAGCAAACCATAAAGCACTTTGGATTTGGGGTAAAAAATCAACACCATCAAAAAATTAATCGCCAATACACCCGCAATAAGAGATTTGGAGGAGTGATAAAAGGCAGCAAGAAAGACCAAAGCTACAATGCCAATCATTCCATAACGTAAATCTTGTTTGTAAGCAACCAACGCAAATGAACTCATCAAAAAATAGACCAAAAAAAGATTAATCGTATCGGTATCGGTATAGCCTAGATAGCTTCGTGTGTAGTAGTTGATACCTATTACCCCAATAAGCGAAGCATAAAAAGCAAACTTCACAACCCCTAGCCAATAGCCCATCAAAATAATAGGAATGACCACAAGCGGAGCCAAAAAAGCAGGAAGCAAAAGCATTACCCAGTCAATAGGCACACCCGTTACTTGAACAATGGTTGCGATAATATAGCCCAAAATATAATCACTCTCAAAAGGATAACTCACTCCTGCTAAAATCTGCTTAGCATAGTAGCCATAAAGCCCCGCATCATCGCTCCAAATAGGCAATATCCGCCCCTCATACCAATAAGCCTCCACTCCCCACACATTTTGCAGTACCATCAAACGCACCAATAGACCAAAAATATAGGCAAGAGCGACATAGAGTAAGAGTTCTTTGAGGGTACTTTGGGTTGGGGAGAGTTTCATATTTGCCTCTAATTGTAAAGTGGATAGAATATTGTATCTACAAAAAATTAAACTTGGCTCTTTTTTAAGTTCCAAAGTTTGTGAAATAACCGTAGGGTGTCAATTTATTGCACCTTTAGATTCTGATGTTACGCACTTTTATCGGACTCTGGTCTCACCAAAAGCCAAGATTTAGTTGTCATTACTATCCAAGCCAATTAGAAATCAAAAAATCCAACACACCGTCTTTGTCACGACAAAGCCTCCTATGACGAGCCAAACAAACATCGCTCCAGCACTATAGAGTGGGGCTAGTCCCAAACCTTTGAATTTGGCAAAATCGTCCCCATACCCAAAGCACTCATTGCCATGGTGAGCAAAAAGGTGTCAATCTCGTTGATAATCTCTACAATATGAACAGGTATAATGCCTAGCGAATTGAATCTGGCCAAGTTTCACCACGTTGTACCATTCCATTCAAAGCAGCAGCAGGTTGCTCCATTGAGTGACATAATGCTATCTAAACCAGCGTCTATGCTATTCGTATCCATAAATAATACTCCTTGAAATCTGTTTTCGTTTATCACTAAAACTTATAGTTTTTTAACATAAAACGACTTTAACAAACGCTTTTGGTCTCGTTAGTTTACCCAAAAAAGAGTTGTTGCTTCGTTTTTTCTACACAATGCAAGAAGAAATTATTATTATAAATACTTATGAGCAATCGAATCCTTGCAATGGTTTGAGTTTTTAGAGAAGTTAAGATACAATGCATAAATATTACGCTAGGAGCATACGATGAAAAAAACCTTATGGACACTTTTATCTTTAACTCTTCTCTCTTTTGCCTCACAAGGCGGAGCAAAACTTGATGAAGAGACAAAAGATGAAACGATTGAAAAGAGTTCAGAAGTATCCAAAGTCATTCAAATGGGCATTTTTGAGGATAAACAGTTGCTCTTATTTATTCAAGAGATCAAAACAAGCATTGCTTCACACAATTGGAGTGCATTTATTGCTTTGTGTTCAAGCCAACACTATAAAACCCAAGTAGGTGATAGCAGTATGGGTGTTGCGCAATACATCGCCGAAGCCATTGGCGTACATCATCAAGAGAATACTATTTTTGAAGAGGGTGAGAGCAAAATCGATATGAAAGTACTTGAAAAGATAGAGAATATTAAGTTTTTGGAGATTAAAAAACACTACAACGAGGTTAAACTTCAAGGAATAGTGATACTCGAAAGTGGAAAAACGCTTACAATGTCAATTGATGTACTCTACGATACGCAAGATGGTTACGTTATTACGGGTGCATTGGGTTAGGGCGATTGTATGAGAAAATTTATGTGGGTGGATTTGAGTCCACTCACATGGTAGCAAAGACTATTTTACAAGCTCAATAATTGCCATAGGAGCTGCGTCACCACGTCTCATACGTGTTTTGATGATACGAGTATATCCACCTTTTCTATCGCTGTATCGTGGAGCAACATCATTCATAATTTTCTTAGTAGCCTCTTTGTCTTGAAGCATTGCAAAAACTGCTCTGTGGGCATTAAAATCATCAACGATTGCTTTAGTAATGAGCTTCTCGTAGTAGCTACGAAGCTCTTTAGCTTTGGGCAATGTTGTCTCAATACGCTCACTCGCTGTTAGGGCTATTGAGAGATTTTTCAAAAGTGCCGCTCTGTGTGCCGAAGTACGGCTAAGTTTACGGTATCCATGTTTATGTCTCATGGGTTAATCCTTTGTCATTTTTTAATTGTTCAAATTTTTTGATGAGTGTCACACGAAGCGAATCACTAAGTTCAAAGTCTGGTCCAAAACCTTGACTAATCAAACAATCAGTGATCTCATCAAGTGACTTTTTACCTAAATTTTTAATATTTTTAATCTCGTTATCATCCATGAGTACCAACTCACCCAAATACTTAATATTGGCTCTATCAAGTGAGTTAAATGATCGTGCACTTAAACCAAGGGAATCAATACTTTTAAGATAGTTTCTAAGCTCACCTTCGTCATTTGTCTTTTTTGATTGAACCAAAACAATATCGACATCCAAAACTCCATTAAATACGGAGAGTTGCTTATTCATTACTTCCAATGCGTTGGTAAATGCCTCTACGGCTGAAATTTGGCTATCGGTTTCAATATCGAAGACAATCTTCTCATAATTTGGGTTATCCTCTACAAGCATAGGTTCAATCTTGTAGTTTGCCTTTTTGACAGGGGTAAAGAAAGCATCCAATGCAATAGAACCCTCATCAATTTCATCTCGCAAATCCTCTGTTGGCACATATCCTATTCCTTTAGCAATAACCAAAGTAAAGTTTATCTGTGCGTCTTCGTTAAGTGTTGCAAGATGTGCCTCAGGGGTCACGACCTCAACCATGTCGTTGCTAAGATCTGCAGCAACAATATCTTTGTGTCCCTCAAAAGAGTATTTTACTTCAACTCTATCAATATCCTCTTTGATTTTAAATCGAATATTTTTGAGATTTATGATAAAGACCGCAACATCCTCATGCATTCCTCGAATACTATCAAATTCGTGCGAAGCCCCCTCTATTTTTACAGAGATGGGTGCATATCCTATTGAACTGCTTAAAATTAATCGTCGTAACGGGTGAGCTAGAGTGATAGCGTATCCACTCTCAAATGGATAGGCTATAATTTGTGCTCTACTGTTACTGATTTCATTAACTTCAACCTCGCTTGGCATAAACGGTGTAAGTTTAATTTTTCTCATAACCACCCTTAAAAATTATTATTTAGAATAAAGCTCAACGATTAAACGCTCTTCAACAGGAATTGAAACCTCATCTCTTTGTGGAATGCGTGTGTAGATACCAAATACTTTATCTTTATCTACATCAACCCAATCAACCATGCCTGTTTGGTTGGTAAGCTCTAGGCTTCGTACCACTTGTGGGTTTGCTTTGCTTTTTTCTTTGATTTCGATCTTTTGACCCGCCTTAACTCTAAACGATGGTATATCGACACGTTTGCCATCTACTAATATATGACCGTGGTTTACAAATTGTCTTGCCGACGCTCTAGTCGTAGCAAATCCCATACGATAGACGACGTTATCCAATCTTCGCTCAAGAAGTTCAATGAGGTTGTTACCTGTATTGCCCTCTTTACGATTAGCTTCTTGGAAAAGTGTTCTAAACTGCTTTTCGCTAATCCCGTACATAAATTTTGCTTTTTGTTTCTCTCGTAACTGGAGACCGTACTCGCTAACTTTTGTTCTTCTTTGTCCGTGTTGTCCTGGAGCGTAGGGTCGCTTCTCCATTGCACTTTTACCTGCAAGTCTTCGCTCACCCTTTAAACCAAGATCAACGCCTAGTCTTCTCTCTAGTTTCTCAACTGGACCTCTATATCTTGCCATCTATAATACCTTTATTTCATTCTTCAAAAACAGCATTGCATTCAATGCACAACAAATTATACTCTTGTGTTATTTATTACACGCGTCGTTTTTTGGGTGGTCGGCAACCGTTGTGTGGTAGTGGCGTAATATCTTTGAGCGATGTTACACGAATACCCTCTGTTGAACCAATTGCTTTGACGGCCGTATCTCGTCCAGAACCTGGTCCTTGCACCTTGATACCAACCTCTTTAACACCGTTCTCTTTTGCTTTGTTAAGAGCATCTTCGACGGCTTGTTGTGCAGCATAAGGAGTAGATTTTTTACTTCCTTTAAATCCCAATGAACCAGCCGAACTCCACGAGATTACATTACCCATCTCATCGGTTACTGTAATTACTGTGTTATTAAAAGTTGCAGCTACGTAAACCACACCTTTTGCAATACTTTTTTTTGCTTTTTTCTTAGCCATCTATCTACCCTTACGCTGAACCAACAGTTTTTCTTTTACCTTTACGAGTTCTCGCATTGGTTTTTGTTTTTTGACCTCTAACTGGAAGACCTCGTCTGTGTCTTAGTCCTCTGTAGCTACCTAAATCCATTAATGCTTTGATATCCATTGCAACTTTTTTACGAAGATCTCCTTCGACCATAATGCTCTCTTGAATCTCATTACGAATGGTTGCTGCTTGTGCATCGGTTAGTTCATACACTCTGGTGTTGTAGTCAATTTGTGTTTTATCAAGAATATCTCTTGAAGTCTTCAACCCAATACCGTAGATATAGGTTAGAGCGTATTCAATTCTCTTTTTCTTTGGTAAATCAACCCCTGCAATACGAGCCATAATTATCCTTGTCTCTGTTTATGTTTTGGATTTTTGCAAATCACTCTTACAATGCCTTTGCGCTTGATTACTTTGCAATCGTCGCACATCTTCTTGACTGATGGTCTAACTTTCATCGTCATCTCCTAGTTTGTTTTACACTAAATCAACCTAATCATAGGTCATTTTGCGTGGATTACGGATGTGTGTAGTCCAACTCTTGTATAATCAGTGTACATTATATAAAAGCTCTTCTCGCAGTCTCCTTAATAAAATCATCTATTAAGGGTAGTAATCATATCCAAAAATAAATTATAAAACCCTTAGAATAGATAAAAATATTTTTAGAACCGTACAAATTAAAATCAAGCATCTCAAAAATCATTAAGTTCAAGAAGTTTTAATTTGGATTATATCAAGCTAACAAGCGAACATCGAAGTTGCTACGATAGCTGGATTGAAAGCAACAAGGAGTAGGGTATGTTTCGTTTAATTTTAATAGTACTTTTAAATGGCATACTTTTTGCTGGTGTTTTTGCAATCGTTGATTATATTTTGCAAATTCGTTTGGGCAAAAAAAGAGTTTTGGGCAATGGATGAATACGAAAAACTCTATACAAGCAAACGGCTTAAATTTTTTGATTGGATACTCTCTTTGCTTAAAGACCCAAAATGTCAATAGGTTGAGGGTGGCATTTTATTGAGTACCGACAATGAACACAGTAAATATATCCAATACTATTATCAAATGGTTAATTACGGCTCAAAAGAGTACAATGGCACATTGACAGATATGATTAATTTCTCCCGCAACGCTCAAAAACTTGTTGGCAATACTCTAGTGCTTAATCAAAACAAAACTCTATACATTCAAGCGATGCTCAAAAATTCAAGTGAGATTAGCGATGCTATCTTTGCGGGTGACACAAGCCTATCCAAAGTCATCACCTGCAACTATCCCCAAAACCCAACATCGCCTTTGGATGAAGCGAATATTACCCGCCCCTCTCCGCCAACCAATCCCTCAAGAACTCACCAATCCACCACAAAACCAAAGAGACGAAACCTACAATGAATGCGTATCGGGTATCCAGTGCACAACCACGTGGGACGATGCATAAGCAAAACTTGATGCACACACGCTGCAGTATCTTGGCTTGGTGTAGTTCACTTCTCTTTTTGGGTGAGTGGACTTTCGCTCGCTCCCCAATTGATATTTGAGAACAGAGAATGTTTGAATGACTATCTCTAAAAACACAAACTATTGATGCTTAATCAAACGCAATAAAGCATGGAGCAACTCACAAGCCAACAAGACGACTCCATACTTTGCAATCGACTCCGCTGTATTGAGCATGAAGCGTTTGGAGTGTGATATTAGCTTTGTAATCGACACGATTATCGCCAATTGTAGGGGTTTGATAGGTGAGTAGCCAATCGATTTTACCTTGCAAAGCATTAAGCAACCCTCCACCTCCCTCGACCAAAACAAAAGAGGGTCTATCTAAAAAACTTAAATCATTACCTATTTCAACGTTGCGATTGGGGATGCTAAAGAGTGGAATATCTCTATCAAAGGCATCTTCACGAGAGTAGATTACAATATCGGGTGCTTTTGCCCCATCTATCAAACGGCAATCAAGTTTGGGGCGATCGACCCTTACGGTATTGCCTCCAATCACCATTTTGGTTGCGTAACTACGCAGGTGATGAGTGTGTGCTAGTGACTCTTTGGAGCTTAGATAGCCTTCTGCGATTTTGCCATTGTGCGTTTGAGCCAATTTAAAAAGCACAAAGGCACGTTTTTGCCAAATCTCGAAAGGCTTTAGGAGTGCTTGAGCCAGTTTATACTCTACGCCCACCACGACTTCAACCCCTTTGGCTTTGAGCATCTCTACACCGCCACTATGATTAGCAATAGGGTCAATTGTGCCAATAGCAATCTTTTTTAGCCCCAATAAGCTTATCAAAACAGCGCACGAGGGAGTTTTGCCACTGTGTGCACAAGGTTCAAGCGTGACATAGATAGAGCAACCCTTTAAAGTCTCTTTGGCATGAGTGAGTAAAAAATCGTGAACGCCGTGAGAATCAAGCGGGTCAATGGCTACTTTTTGAGAGGTTAAATGCTCGTAGGCTTTGAGAAGTGCCAATACTTCAGCGTGAGAAGTACCTGCTTTTTGATGGGCTTCAAGGGCGATGATTTGTCCGTAGCGGTTGGTCACCAATGCACCAACGGCAGGATTGGGATAGGTGAGGATTTGATACTCCCATGCCTTATTGATGGCAAGTTGCATCAAGAGAGAATCATTGAGACTCATTCCCACTCATAATAGGTTCGAGTCATGCCCACATTGGAGTATGGGTACTCTTTTTGCTGAGCGTTGCTATCTTGGAGTACAAAGCTTGTATCGTTTGCACTTATAAGTGTGCCTTTGATTTTTCCCTCGCCAAAGGCTTTGGTTTTGATTTTTTCACCAATAGAGGCTTGAAAGTGGGCGGGTTTACTCAATTTTCG
This sequence comes from Sulfurovum sp., assembly GCA_020726085.1. Lineage (GTDB taxonomy): Bacteria > Campylobacterota > Campylobacteria > Campylobacterales > Sulfurovaceae > FS08-3. The sequence continues at coordinate 5,518 of DYTG01000013.1, read as the reverse complement.
CTCAATCCCAGGAGAGCTTACTTCCAAAAAGTAGTTTCCACTCATGGGCGGATAGACATCCAAAAAGGGAGAGAGTTCACGTGATATATTGGCACACAAATCAAGATTGACTCCACCCTCACAAGTGATATAGACACGGTAATAGGTATGCCCCTCTTCTGTGACCGTCTCGGTATCGTAAAAAGAGGCTCCATTTGCCTCAACAATTTTGGCAATCTCAGCTTCTAGGTTCATCGCTATCCTTGGATTGTTTTATTTGTGCAAAAAGTTGCTCCATTTTGGTGATTTGATCAAGTTGTTCATCAAATTCAAAGGTGAGATTAGGCACTCTAAACCACCCTTCACTCGCTTTGCAGTGGCTTTGAATATGGCGTACCACTTTTCGCAACTGCTTGAGTGCTTCATCTTGCTCTTGAGCATCCATAAAAGCTTTGTCAAGATAGACTTTGGCATCGCTTCGTCCCCTTGAACAGACCACATCGGTCACAAGCAAAGCGTTGATACGACTATCATCCAATGCCCCCAATGCCTGAGGAATAATCTCTTTTAAAATAGACTCCATACGGTGTCGTTTAATCTCTTCACTGGTCATAGCGTTACTTTTTGTTCTACCTCTTTGAAGGTTTCAATAAAGTCACCCACTTTGATATCGTTGTAGTGGTCAAGCATAATACCGCACTCGTATCCGCTTTTGACCTCTCGTACGTCATCGCTAAATCGTTTGAGTGAGCTAATTTTTGAAGTATAAATCACCACACCATCACGAATCAATCGTGCTCCACCACCTCTTATGATGCTTCCATCGCTTACTTTGCACCCTGCAATAGTGCCGACTTTATCAACCATAAACGTCTCACGAACTTGCGCTTGACCTGTAACCTCTTCGCTGATAATAGGCGACATCATACCGCCCAAGAAAGCTTTGACTTCATCAATCAATTCATAGATAATAGAGTAAGAGCGTATCTCTACACCCAACTCTTTGGCACGTTTTTTTACATTTCCTGTAGGACGTACGTTAAATCCTAAAATGAGAGTATGCTCACTCGCACTTGCCAATGCCACATCGCTCTCGGTTACACCCCCCACACCTTCGTGGATGACATTGACTTTGACCTCTTCATTTTTGAGTTTTTGCAAACTCCCTTTGATAGCCTCAAGGCTTCCTTGCACATCGGCTTTGATAATGACAGGCAAAGATTTAAGTTGTCCCTCAGCTATAAGCAAAGAGAGATCATCAAGTGTGGCTTTGGTACTGCGTGAGAGTTCTTTAGCTCGTGTGTGGTCATAGCGTTTTTGAGCCAATTCACGGGTCTCTTTTTCGCTCTCCATAGCTACGAGCATCTCACCTGCGGTAGGCACTTCATTTAGTCCCATAACCGCAGCAGGAGTACTAGGTCCAATGCTCTTAACCGTCACTCCCAAATCATTGATAAGCGTTCGTACTCTTCCAAAAGTCGTTCCCACGATGATATTGTCGCCCACTCGAAGCGTACCATCTTTGACAATGACATTAGCAACAGCCCCAAATCCTTTTTCAAGCGAACTCTCAATGACGATTGCTTTGGCTTTTCGTTCGGGAGAGGCTTTGAGTTCCATTACTTCAGCTTGTATCAAAATGACATCCAAAAGCTCATCAATCCCCTCGCCTGTATGTGATGAGACATTGACCGATTCATACGCTCCACCCCAATCAACAGTTAGAAGATTGTTATCGGCTAGTTGCGATTTGACCATATCAATATTAGCACTCTCTTTATCGACTTTGGTAATGGCGATAATAATAGGCACATCGGCACTTCTAGCGTGTGAAATTGCCTCTTTGGTTTGCGGTTTGATGCCATCATCGGCTGCTATGACGATAATAACAATATCGGTAGCCTGTGTCCCCCTAGCTCTCATTTCGGTAAATGCGGCGTGTCCTGGGGTATCAATAAAGGTAATGGGTTTGCCGTTTTTGGTCACTTGATAAGCACCCACGTGCTGGGTAATGCCTCCTGCCTCTTTATCGACGACTTTGCTGGAACGAATATAATCAAGCAATGAGGTCTTACCGTGGTCCACGTGTCCCATAATCGTAATAACAGGAGGGCGTTCTTGAAGATTCTCCTCTTCAACCTCTTGGGCATCGTAGGTAGAGGTATAATCAAAAGCATCCAAAGGATTAATGGTCGTCACTTCTACCTCAAATTCAGCAGCGAGTATCTCAATAGCATCTTTGTCCAAAAAGTCGTTTTTGGTTACCATTGTACCCAGTGTAAAGAGAACCTTTACCACCTCTCCTACACTCTTGCCCACTTTTTCGGCAAACTCATAAACCCGTACATCTTCGGGAATCTCAATGGAGGTAACTTTTTCTACATTGTCGTTGATTTTGGTGTAGTGCTTTTTCTTTTTGGTGCTTCGTCGAATGGTTTTAGCCCCTTGAAGGTGCTTGTTGGAAGCATTATTGAGCGCTCGTTGTTTGGATGTCTCGGTTTTCTTTTGTTGTTCTTGACGCTTCATCTCTTCGTAGATGTTTTTGTCTGAAAAATCAAGCAATACCACCTCTTCTTCAAAAAGCTCTATATCGCTTCCAAAGCCTCCTTCGCCTATAAGTTCAAGTCTAATACCGCTCTCTTTGGCTGTTACGCTCTTTTTGGACTTTTTCTTTTTGGATTGGGCTACTTGTGTCGCTTCTTGAGCCGATTTGTTTTGAGTTTTGACAACCTCTACTTTGGGCTTTGACTCCTCTTTGATAGGAGCTGGTTTGGCTTTGCGTACGATTGTTATACCGCCGCGCGAAAGAGACTTTTTACGCAAGGTTGATTTTTTGCTATCCTCTTCCTCTTTGGAATCCTCTGGCGATTTTGGCTCCTCTTGCGACGTTGCACTCTCATTGGGTTCTTTGGGAGTTGTTTCCTCTTTAGGAATTTCTTTTTTAATGGCTTTAATCTTCTTACTTACCGTTATTTTCGATTTTTTTTCTGGTATTGTGAAGCCTTGTGGCAAGGTTCCATCAATGGCATACTGTACCAAAATCTCTGCTTGTTCAATACTTAGCGTTGAATTGGCTACCTTGACATTAAACCCTAACTCTTTGGCTTTTTCTAGTAAGACTGCGTTGGACTGTCCCGCCTCCGCAGCGATTTCTAGAATTTTAATTTTATCCATTCTCTATTTGCTCCTTTAAAAACTTAACAAAATGTTCTTCGTTTTGTCTAAAACGCTTCGTTAAACCTTTGATTTTTTTAGTATCATTTATACAATCCCCACAGAGATAAAAACTTCGTCCAACCCCTTGAAATAGGACGATACACTCCTCTTTGTGTTGCAACCGTGTCAATGATTTTTTCTCAAATCTACCACGACAAGCGATACACATTCGAGTAGGCGAATTTTTAAGCACTGTATTATACCTTAAAAGAGTTTAACTCTTTGTTGTTACGCCGTAATTATCAAACGGTTTTACAAGTACTCTAAATTTTGGAAACCGTTTTTGCAATCGGTTGGCAATCTCTACACTATCTTCTTCGTAACACAAGGTAAAAAAAGTTGAGCCACTTCCTGAAAGTGTACTCATCAATCCTCCGTATTTGAGCGCTATCTTTTGCACTTCAAAAAGTTCGGGCATATTTTTCATGCGTCTGGTTTGATGAAGTTTATCTTTGGAAGCGATACGCAAAAGCTCCCACGATTCTGTCATAAAAACCGATGTCATAAATGCCGCTCGTGAAAGCGAATAGACGGTCTCTTCGGTAGTGTATTGGGTGGGCAATACCGTACGAGATTTCGCCGTCGAGATGGTTTTATCGGGTATGACCAAAACCGCTCTTAGATACTCAGGCAAACGTCTCTTTTTGCTATAGACCTTATCGCCCTCCACACACGCCACATTAAATCCTCCCATAACCGCTGGAGTGATATTATCGGGATGACTTTCGTATTTGAGTGCCAAATTTAAAATTTCACGCTTGTTATATTTCGTCCCCGAAGCGGCATAAGCAACGGTAATAGAAGCTGTGATAACTGCCGATGAACTCCCCAACCCTCTTGAAATAGGAATATGATTGATAAATTCAAACCGAAACGGATCTTCTTTGCCCGTTAGACGTTTATAATTATCATAAAATATATTTAAAAAGAGAATGTTTTTTTTGATCTTTGGGCTATTAGCTCCCTCGCCTGTCGTTGAAAGACTTAAAAACTTTGAGGGCGTTACAATAATCTCATTACGCAAATCAATCGCCAATCCCAAAGCATCAAACCCAGGTCCCAAATTGGCACTCGTAGCAGGTACACTAACTAACAAACCATCCCTTTGTCACAATTTAAATTTTTAAAAAAGTCTTATATTATAGTATCTTTTTACTTTAAATAAGCATAAAGAGGCAAAATACTCAACACTTTAAACCAAAAATTCATTTTTTCTCCTTTTTGAGAAACTTATAGAGGTCATCATACTCTCGCCTTGTAAAGTAGCGTGTTTTATTAGTAGGAAGATTGTTAAGCTCAATCTCACCGTAAGCTACCCGCTTAAGATCCAACACTTTGGCTTCAAAATGCCCAAAAAAGCGTCGAAGCTCTCTGTTTTGTCCCTCACGAATCGTTACACGCAATTTCGTATAGCTTTGATTAACACCACGCACCTCATAGCTATCAAAAGGGGCAAACTCCATGGAGCGAATTTTGCTCTTCTCATGCGCTCCCGCACGGGCATCATCAAGTACCAATCCACTCTTCATCGCCTCCATCATATCATTACTAAGGGGCTTATCAATCTTGATATTGTAGGTTCGTGGCAAATTGCTCTCCATCAAAGCTGTCGCAACACTGGGCGAATCGGTGAGTATCAGCAACCCTTCCGAAGCATAATCAAGCCGTCCCACAGGAATAAAGTGCCTAAATTTACCCGAAAGCTTATGGTAGATAGTCGCCCGTCCTCTATCATCTTTTTTGGTGACCAATACCCCTTTGGGTTTGTTGTAAACAATCACCGTCGTTTCGGTTCGTTTTTTGATAGGACGGCTATCAAGAAAGACAAAATCGCCATCTTGCACCTCGTAACCAAAATCCTTAACCACTTGGCGATTGACGCTCACTCTCCCCTCTTCGATAAACTTATCAGCATCACGGCGTGAATATTTGGAGTTGTGGGATATATATTTATTAATTCTCAAAATTTTCCTTATTCTCTTTGTTGATATTATACCATCTTTTGGATGCTTAATTCAAAGGATTACCCCACTATAATACCCCAACAAATAAAAACAACTTTTAAACAGTTCTAATTCAAAATAGACTAAAATTAAATAAAAAAAGAAAAGAGAGGGTAAAAAGATGAGTCGTAAAAGAACCGTATATCCAACGCAGTTAAAAATATAATGCCCCCACAAATCCACACCATTAAAAAACAAATTCTTATTCCCAAACAGCATATAGAATGCTAAAATATTAGATAAGAACACAAGGAGTCTAAGATGAGTATACCCACCCCAAAATAAAATCCCAATAAATGTAGTATAATGCAGTATAATAA
>DYTG01000117.1 GCA_020726085.1 Sulfurovum sp. | reverse complement strand
ATCAAACAAGCCATTGATAACAATATCGCTGATAATGATGAAAAAGATGCACTTAAAAAAGAGGCGGATGGTATCAAAAAGGCGATTGATGATATTAAAAAGCTAATTGATGGGTACAAAAAAGATGAGGATAATTCACCTGAGGCAATCAAGGCAATCAAGGCAGAGATTGATAAAGTCATTGCTATGATGCGAAGTGGTGAGGTGATAACGGCTATTGAAAACAAAATTGCTATCCCCAAAGGGCGAAGCCTTATTAGTGGAAACATTGCGATTGATAATCTAAGCGATGCTATCTATGCGATTTGGATAATTGATAACGCTAAGTGGTATGGATACTCTCCTCGCGCTGATGTAAGAGAGCAAATCAAAGCCAAGTATCGACTGATAGAGGGGACAATCCCACCGCACAAAGCTGTGTTGGTATGGGCTACAGAGGATACGACAATTGATGTAGGGGATGATACGCCCATCGATGCGACGCATATTTATGGTAGTTCGCTTACGATGCACGGAGCGGATAATAGGGGGCTAAGCATTACAGGCGTGGAGTGTAGTCAAGATAACCACTCTATGACCATTGCCGTGAAATTGATGGGAGATGTGCCTAGTGTCTATATGGCTGAGAAGGTTCATGAAGAGTTAGAGAGCTTTAGCAATATCTATCAAAACGATGGATACTTTGTATTGTGTGAAAAGGAGTAAGCAATGAAAAGATTAAGTGCAATTGTAGCAATCATTGCTACGAGTTGGATAATGATAGGGTGTGGTGATAGCTGTACCCCTATCAATGGAGCAGTTGTCGCCCAAAATGAGGCTCAATTTAGAGTCATGGGCAATGTAGTCGATGGCGAAATAGTGGGAGCAGAGGTAGAGATACTCGATATGAACGATACCCCACTAGCTACGACTACCACCGATACAAACGGAAGCTTTGAAGTCAATGTGAGCGATTTACCAAAGCAGTATAAAATCAAAGTCAAAGGTGGTAAAGATAAGGGAGTCGATCACGAAGCCAATAGCAACGATGAGGAGCTAGGCTTTGAGATGGGGGCAATTGTGGAACGAGAAGAGAGCGATAGCAATGCCTCTACGGCATTTGTAAACCCCACTACGACATTGGTGCAAAATATTGTAGAAGAGGGCTTGATACCTCTCGAAGAAGCAGAAGGGAGTGTCAAAGAGAGCTTTGGTATCGAAGATAATCGAAGTCTTTCTAAGATAGATACCCAAAAACACAATACGCTTAACCGTGTGGGGAATCTAATTGCTCTACTAGCCAAGATTACGCCCGTAGAGGATAAGAGTCTCTCCTTCAAAGCCATTGCCAAAGTGGTGGTCAAAAAGAAAATCAAAGTGAGCATTGGGGATACAGGAGTCGACATTGATGACTTTAACCTTAGCCATATCTTTGATGAGATTGAGGGTATCTCAGACCAAGAGGCAAGCAAACTCACATTATCCCAAGAGATTGTCAAGAAACAGATAGTCAAAGTCGTAACCAAAATCCAACTAAAAGCTACCATTAGTAACGAAGAGCAAAAAGATGTAGTTTCAAGCTATGCAACCCTTCAAGAGTTACTCAAAACCATTGAAGAGAGTAGCAGTGATGAGCTAGATAATGGAACGCTAGCTTTAATCGTTGAGAACTTAGAGAGTTCTATCCAAGCGATGCTTAATAGTAGTGACCTTGATAGCAGTGATAGTGATACTCTTGATTTAGTGGGTAAAATCATCAAAGCCAACCTTAGTGAAGATGTTGATAGACTCAAAATCAAAGTTGTACAATCAACCAAAAAGTACCAAACGATTAAAAAGCTCAAAATCAAAAAGCTAGTAAAGCTTATCTATAAAAATACAAACTTAGATGATTACGATAAGATTGATGAGCTTTTGGATGATGAAAATGCGGTTAATGAACTTGAAAAAAGTGCCAATGATATAGCCTCCAAGGTAGTCGAAGAGGGAGAGATTCCAACCCAGCTTGATGAGGAGCTAAGCGATACTTTGGCTTCTAATATCGCCCAAAAGGTAGAGAACAATCAAACCACCCCAACAGCACTCCAAGAGGCTAATGAAGCGGTGGTTAAAAATGACCTTTTGGTAGATACACTCAAAACTAATATCAAAATCAAAGTCACAATCAAAGCCAAAAAAACAAAACTTAGCCACGAAGAGAGAGTCCAATACGTCGCCTCTGCCAAAGTCGTAAGCTCTATCAAGCTAAGCATCCAAATCAAAACCTTTGATGATACAACCAAACAAAGCAGTGAAGCACTCTACACTACGCTTATGCAACGCATCAACGATTTGCAAAACCAAATCAAAGCGTTGGAGTTGCTTTTTGTTGATCTTAGCGACTCCTTTGAAGCGACAAAATTTAATCAATCCTATGATGAAGCTCAAACAATAAGTCAAGATATTGCCCAAGACGATAGCATAGATAGAGTCAAAACCGTAGCCAAGATTACGATCGAAATCAAAATCAAAGCGATTCAAAAAAGCTCTGCGGTAATCAATTTAGAAGACAATAGAGTCACTCAAACAACTACGCCTCGAACCATCACTTTGCCCCAACCCAAACTCCCCGATATGCCCCAGGGGTTTGCGACACCTATTACGATTAGACTCTAAAAAGCTCCTCCTCTGGGGGTGTTTTACTTACTCCAAAGCCCCATGGGTGGGGAGATTTGATTATAGGGTTGGTTGCGTATTGATTTCGTGCAGTTTCACCAAACTCTGTGCTTTGGCATCTCGTCCTAGCCACTCGTGGTAGAGTTGGTTCATTGCTTTGGCACCGCCATTGGCAAGAATATGTTCTCGATACCCTTTGGCTTTTTGGGTATTAAATCCGCTTTCGTCCATGCACTCAAAAAAGGCATCAGCACTGAGTACTTCCGCCCATTTGTAGCTGTAATACCCAGCTGCGTAGCCTCCTGCGAATATGTGGCTAAAGCCGTGTTGAAATTTATTGTAAGCGGGTGGTTTGATAAGCGAGGTCTCTTGACGAATGGTATCGAGGAGCGTTTGTATCGCTTCACCTTCAAAAAGCCCTTGGTGGAGCTTGAAATCAAACAACGAAAACTCTACTTGACGCAGCAATCCCAAAGCCGATTGGAAGTTTTTGGACTCTTTGATTTTATCAAGTAGTGCCTCTTCCATGGGTTCGCCGCTCTCGTAGTGGTAGGCAAAGGTTTTAAGGATAGCCTTTTCGTAGGCAAAATTTTCCAAAAATTGCGAAGGAAACTCCACCACATCCCATGCTACGCCGTTGATACCGCTAATACTTCGTTCGCTTTGGCGTGAGAGAATATGGTGCAAGGCATGACCCATCTCATGAAAAAGCGTCACCACATCATCATGACGAAGCAAAGAGGGAGTCGTGGGGGTAGTAGGAGCGAAATTGCAGACGATAAAGGCTGAGGCTAGGTGCGTTTGCCCTGATGAATCAACAAAACGGGTCTCAAAGTTGTTCATCCATGCCCCTCCACGCTTTTGCTCTCTTACTTCCAAATCGACATAGAGTCGGCTTAGGACTTTGCCCTCTTCGTAGAGTTCAAAACTTCGCACACAAGGGTGCCACATCGCACTATCAAGCTCTTTTATCTCCAATCCAAAAAGCCTAGAGACGATATCTAAGAGTGCTTCAAGTGTACGGGATTGTTCAAAATAGGGTTTGGTGATAGTATCATCAAAATCAAACATCTCTTTTTTGAGCTTTTGAGTATAGTAAGCCACATCGTAGCTCTCTAGGGCTTGTTTGCCATCATAAGCTTGGGCGAAATCTTGGAGCATTGCAAGCTCGGTTTTGGCTTGGGGTTTGGAGAGTCGCACGAGTTCAAGCAAAAACTCTACCACATCGTGGGTACTTTTGGCATCTTTATCGGCTAGTGAATAGTGGGCAAAATTGTCAAATCCCAACAGTTTGGCTTTGGTATCTCTTAGCGCCAATATTTTGTCAATGACGTGTGCGTTTTGAGGTGCTCGGGTGCTGTAGGCACGGTAGAGTGCTTCTCTGTGTTTGGGGTTGCTTCCGTAGGTCATGTAGGCGATGTAGCTAGGCATTTGGAGTGTGAAACGGTAAACCTCTTTGCTCTCTCGTACTATCCTAGCTTGTGCAAGGTCGCTTTTGTCGAGTTCTTTGACATCTTCAAAATCTTCAACGATAAGCTCATAGGCGTTGGTAGCTTCGAGTAGATTTTGAGCAAAGGTGTTGCTTAGTTGGCTTAATTCTAGCTCGATGGCTTCAAGCTCTTTTTTCTTCTCATGGGGCAAATCAATACCGCTAAGTTTAAAATCACGAATGTGGTTATCTATGACTTTTTGGGCTTGAGGGTTGGGGGTTGAGAGCTTTTCTAATTTGCGAAAAAGGGCTTCATTTTGGGCGATGGTTGAATGAAATTTGGAGAGCAACGGCAAAGAGGCTTCGTAGGCATCTTGCGAGGCTTGTGTGTGCATGACCGAATCAATGTGTGCCAATGGATTAAAAAAAAGCTCTAGCTCTTCATCAAGATCTTGAAGCGGCTTCATAATCTCTTCATAGCACTCACTGGGGCTATGGGCAAGGGCATCTATCGTGTGCAACTGTTCTCCCAAAAGGCTTTGGAGTCTTTGGGGAAAGGTTTCTGTATCTTGGAGTTGAAATTCTACAAACATAACGTTCCTATTAATTAAAATTCTCATATCATAGCAAAAGATGATTAATTTAGAGTAAAACCAAACTCACTCCCATGACCATCATCCCCATAACTATCCCCAAAATTGTCGTATGTTCATCGCCGTAGATACGAGAGGCAGGTAGAAGCTCATCAAATGAGATATAAATCATAATCCCCGCCACCGCCCCAAAGGTAATAGCCAAAGTAAAATCTCCCATCAAAGGCAACAGCAAAAAAAATCCAACCGCCGCCCCAATAGGTTCGGCCGCTCCCGAAAGTACAGCGTACCCAAAGGCTTTTTTGCGGTTTTTAGTAGCGTAGTAGATGGGCAGCGAGACCGCCATGCCCTCTGGAATATTGTGGATAGCAATAGCCACCATGATAGCTACTCCCAAGGAAAGATCATCAAGTGCGGCCACAAACGTCGCAAAGCCTTCGGGGAAGTTGTGGATAGAGATAGCAATCGCCGTAAAAAGCCCTGTGCGTTTGAGATTGTTGAGATTG
>DYTG01000116.1 GCA_020726085.1 Sulfurovum sp. | reverse complement strand
ACTACCACAAAAACCTCAAAGTCTATCGGGATTTGGTCAATAGTTTGGATTTCGCTTACAAAGAGGGAAAGCAAGAGCGAAGTATCGAAATAGCCAAAAAATCTCTCGAAAAAGGTTTGGATATGGATACTGTTGCGACGATTACGGGTTTGAGCATTGAAGAGATTGAGGCGTTGCGATAGATTATCAAGATTCTTGTAGTCTCGGCTTTAGCCAAACCTACGCAAAAAAGTAGATTGCTTCAGTTTAAAAGTGCATAAGGACAATTAATAGTATAATAACACTCATACTACAAAGGAAAAATGATGAAGATTATTACAACTCATGATAAAGATTTTAAAACCCAATTTGATGAACTTTTGGCTCGTGGAGCCATGGATATGGATAGCGTTAGTACTATTGTCGCTTCGCTACTAAGTGAGATTAAAAACGAGGGCAACACAGCACTCAAAGCCCAAATCGCACGATTTGATAGATGGCAACCCAAAGAGGATGATGAGCTTGTAGTCTCCACGAGTGAGATGGAGAGGGCTTACCATGCTCTTGATACTCAGCTTAGAGAGGCGTTGCATTTGGCTTACGATAGAATCGAGAGCTATCACCAAAAACTTATGCCTAGATCATGGTTTGATTTTGAAGACAACGGCACGATGCTAGGACAAAAAGTCACGCCCGTTGATAGAGCAGGACTCTATATTCCAGGGGGCAAGGCAGCCTATCCTAGTTCGTTGCTTATGAATGCAATCCCCGCCACTGTCGCAGGTGTCAAGGAGATTGTTGTGTGTACCCCTACGCCAGACAATGAAATCAATGAATTGCTTTTGGCTGCGTGCCATTTGTGCAAAGTGACCAAAGTATTCAAAGTAGGCGGTGCTTCGGCTATTGGAGCTATGGCGTACGGCACATCGACGATTCCCAAGGTGGATGTCATTACGGGACCTGGCAATATCTTCGTAGCTACAGCCAAAAAATTGGTTTACGGAGAGGTTAATATCGATATGATAGCAGGACCTAGCGAGATTGGTATTTTGGCCGATAGCGGTGCAAAACCTAGCTATATCGCTATTGATCTTTTGAGTCAAGCCGAACACGACGAGATGGCCAGTTCGATTTTGATAACAACGGATAAGGCGTTGGCGTATGCCGTGAGCGATGAAGTGGAAAAACAGCTCCAAACACTTAGTCGCCAAAGCATTGCCCGCAAGTCCATTGAGGAGCGAGGAGCAATTATTGTAACCGATACCATCAATGAGGCCATTGAACTGATGAATACAATAGCCCCCGAACATCTTGAAGTAATGACAAGTAACCCCATGGAGCTACTGCCCAAAATCAAACACGCAGGAGCAATTTTTCTAGGAGCATACACCCCCGAACCCATTGGTGATTATCTAGCAGGTCCCAATCACACGCTTCCTACAGGCGGTAGTGCGAAGTTCTATTCCCCTCTTAGTGTGGATCATTTTCTCAAAAAATCCTCGATTATTGCGATGAGTCAAGAGGGACTTCATGCTATTGGTGAGGCGTGTGTTTTGATAGCCCACACGGAGGGACTTAGTGCACATGAGGAGTCGGTACGGATGCGTTTGCGGGATGTATAGTCTCTGTGTGAAATGCTGGGTATCCAAAATAGACCATCTACTCATTGCAACACTCTTTTGTACGTCGTTGCACGGTGTAGAGTTGCGAATAGGCAAAGGTGAGTTTCAAACCTCTATGGGGATACACGATTTTTGGCAAATGTCAGCAAAGAGTGATATTGATGTGATAAGCATATCCCAACCACGCTACAATCTCAATGAGACCCTCTATCTCTTTGGTACTTTGGATATTTACAGCTCCCCAAGCATGGAGGCAGTTTCACAATATATTGATACCGTTATGAATGCAACCACCCCGTTTGGATTCTCTCCCAATACACTATTGGGTACTTTTGTCCCCGTACCCAATAGCTATGAGATTGAGGGTGTTGATGTGGATATAGGCATAACCAAAGAGATGATTAAATCAAGAGATTACTCTTTGGGTGTAGGAGTAGTGACAGGTTTTTCAACGCCTATTATGAAGATGGAAAACTATTTTGAGGCGTTTAATTTTTATGCCGATATACTCGACTATACGCAAACAAAACTCAAAACCTACAAAGCAGGTATTGTACTGGAGGGGAGTTTGAATCTCAATGAGTCCATTACGCTCTCCTCTAAAGCCACCTATGCCTACCAACAAGCCAATCTTACCAATAGCATAATGCAATTTGATAGCGACGGGAAGCATCGAACGTTTGAGACCAATGTGCAATATACGCCCAAAAGTCTAAAAAATATCTATTTAAACGCAGGATACAGCTACAAAGATTGGCAAGTCGATTCCATGCAAGGGACTATAATGGGAATTTCAACTCCCAACGTAAGTGCCGTGGTTGATATTGAACTCTCAAGCCGTTACGGATATGTAGGTATTGGATATAAGTTTTAGCGATGGAGATTAAGTACTTGCAATACTCCATTGGCTAAAGGGCATGGCTTCAAACTCTATCTCTTTGATGGTGAAACGGTAGTGGTTGGCGACGGTGATGATGGTAGCCTTTTTGATGGCGTATTTTTGATAGGTGGAGAGTTTGAGGTAGCACTTTTTCCAAGCATTCTCTTGTGAGTCAAAAGGAGCCAAAATAATCGCCTCGCAAAGGGTATGTGTAAGATATTCACGACTCCCAATGGCTTCAAAATCGTGATAGTGCTTCAAAATAGCCAACGCTACAAGATTATCAAATTGTACAATAAAAGGTTGCGAAAGTGTGAGATATTTGGAGAGAATAAAATCAAATAATATTATCTTTTTGGTGCTTTTTTGGTAGCGGTTTTCAATCAAAACAATAAGCCTCTCCTCTTGCCACTCTTTGAGCGTTTTATAGAGCCAATCTTTGGAGATTTTGTATTTTTCTTTGGCATAGCGATAGATTTGGTAGGTTGTGATAGGATGGGTGTTGTGCATAGCAAGTATCGCTAGGAGGCGTTGTTCATTGGGGCTAAAGGAGTGGTTTAAAAAGCGTTTGATTTTGTCGATGTGAATCGTCCCCTCTTTGGCGATTTGAGGCAGAGAGCCCAATTTGAGGAAGTTGTTGAGAGAGTTTTGGGAAGATTTTTTCTCAAAAGCGATAAACTCCTCATAATCCAACGCAAAAAGCTCCAACGCTTCAAAACCCACAAGATGCAAGGGAGAGCGTGAAATAACAACGGTACTTTTGACATCGGGAATGTATTCAAGATACTCTAGCTTGAAGTGATCGAGCACCAAAGTCATAATACCATTTTGGACGATAAAAGCTTCAAGTTCTTTGGCACTAACGCTATCAAGCAAGAGATGAGGGTCATCAAAATCAATCCAGAGATACTCCTCGCTCTCTTTGTAATGAGTCGCCAAAAAATCAAACGCAATAGCACTTTTGCCGCTACCGCGCACCCCAAAAAGATTGATTTTTTGATTGGGCATAAGTTGTGTTTTACGAATCACAAAAGCATCATGGGGCAAAGTTTGGCTATAAAAATACTCAAGAATGGGCATCAACTCTTACTTCACAAGTGATTTTTGTAGATTGCAACATGAGATTTTCCTATAGAGTTTTGTGAGATTATAGCATATCTTCAAGCATACTTTTCATTTTCTGTTGGTTTCATTATAGTAAAATAGGTTTAAGAAATCAATGCGAAATCGACAAGGTACAAAACATTGAGTATAAACCCAAGCGATCTAAAAATGTAATCATATTTAGTATATAATTAGCAATTTAATAAGGAGTGGATGAATGCAATGGTATGAAGCAGAGGTTTTACAGCTTGAATTGCGTATAAAAAGCGGTGAGATAGCCAAAGGGGCGAATGTGTTTTATGGGAGTTCCTCCTTTACTCTTTGGAAGAGTATCAAAGAGGATTTGGCACCTCATCATGTGGAGAATATAGCTTTTGGTGGCTCGACGATAGAGGCTTGTGTCTATTTTTTTGAACGCCTTGTTCCCCTTTGTGAACCCAAATCGATTATATTTTATGCGGGTGACAACGACATTGGCAATGGTGCCTATCACTCCGATGTTATGGCTCATTTCGAAACCCTTCTTGCCAAACGTGCCAAAACACTTAGTGGGATAAAATTTACCTTTATCTCCATCAAGCCATCCCCTGCTCGACACAATCAGCTCCACCGTATTAGACTGCTCAATAGCTATGTCAAAGCCCGACTTGATGAGCTAGACAATGTCCATTATCTCGATATTCACTCGCTCATGTACACCCCCGATGGGATGCCAAATCATGAGCTTTTCCAAGAGGACGGTTTGCATATGAACAAAAAAGGCTATACTATTTGGCGTAATGTGCTGCTCTCTCATGCTAGCAAAATCTTCCTCTAGCCATGAAAAGGGAGTATTATCAGTGGCACAGCCACGCATTAAATCGCACGATGGAGCTACTTGTTTTTGGAGATAGCGGCTCTAGGGTCATTGTTTTTCCTACAAGAGTGGGGCGTTTTTTTGACTACGAGGGGTGGGGTATCGTCGAATCGATGCGAGAGAGAATAGAAAAGGGGTATATTCAGCTTTTTTGTGTCGATAGTATTGATAGTGAGAGTTTGTATTGTGATTGGTGCGAGCCAAAAGGTCGTATCTTAAGACACTTGCAGTATGAACGCTACATTTTGGATGAGGTGATACCTTTTTCACAAACACTAAATGACAACCCTCATATCACAGCACATGGATGTTCGCTAGGGGCATACCATGCACTCAATATCGCCCTTCGTCACCCCACTATTTTCAACAAAGTAGTGAGCTTCAGCGGACGCTATGATATCAGTAGCAATATTGGTCCATATCGTGATCTTTTTGATGGGTATTATGACGAGGATGTTTACTTTCATAACCCATCTCACTACCTACAAAACATAAGTGACCCAATCCTCCTAGAGCAACTGCGTCAATTGGATATCACTATCGTGACAGGTGAAGAGGATGTATTGCTTGAAAATACTCAAAATATTTGCGATGCTTTCAATCAAAAAGGTATCAATCATCAATTCTACATCTGGAGCGGTCACGCACACAGAGCTCGTTATTGGCGTGAAATGGTCAAGCATTATATGTAGTGTCAAACCAATACGACGAAAGATGGGGATTTGGAGTGGAATAAT
>DYTG01000115.1 GCA_020726085.1 Sulfurovum sp. | reverse complement strand
ACTCTCTTTTGTCTATTGTTTGGTAAACATCCCGCTTGTTGTGTAGGCATTCATCCCGCAATAGTAGCGACACTCTGAGATATTGATATCAAGGTTTTCACCTTTTGAGCTAATGCGAATATGACAATCGTTGGAGTTGTCATCAAAAGTGAGTTTGCCCATACTCTCCGTAAATTTACCCTCAATCATACACAAATGCAAATTGCCCCCCAAAGAGGTGTAGCTAAAGTGTAGAGAGGATTGGATACTCAAATCATCCCCGTCTATTTTGTAATCCCCTGCCCATTTTGAGAGAGAACGTAACTGACGAGTGGTGAAGCCGTTTAGTCTATCAATTTGCAACTTGTAGGCATCTTTGAGGCACCCTGGGGTGTTGCAATCGTTGCGTGTGTATTTGAGCCATCGTTGTTGTTGGGTTTTGACTCTATCGGGATCTCTTTGCAGTGCATTTTTGTAAACTTTTGCCAAATCTTCGTCCAGCACAGAGAGTTGCGTATCGCTACAGATACGTTTTTCAACATCGGTTGAAGCCTTTTGACAATCAAAACTTGCAGCACTTGCAAAGCCAATCAAAAAAGACGAGAGAAGCATCATTTTAAATTCATTGAGCATCATTAAATCCTTAAAATATTTTATAGACTATAACATAAAATGGTATCAAAGTCTAGCGTAGGTTTAGCGGTTTCAAATCCAACACTAAACCAAAAGTCCACCCACCCTTACTTCTCAAATACTCTTTTGAAAATCGCATCTACGTTTTTGGTATAGTACTCATAGTTAAAGCACTCTTGTATTTGCTCTTGCGTGATAAAGCTACACAACTCTTCATCGGCTAATAAATATTGAAGATACAAAGACTCTCCTTTTTCATTGGTGGTAGGTTTGCCTTGCTGGATCTCTTCCCATACACGCATGGCGTTTCTTTGGACGATTCTATAAGCATCTTCTCGGTTTACTCCCGCTTTGGGTAGCTCCAGTAGTACTCTTTGAGAAAAGACCAATCCGCCCGTTAGGTTGAGGTTTTTCATCATATTTTTTGGCATTATGGTGAGATTGGCAATGACACTGTTCATGCGATGAAGCATAAAATCGGTCGTAATAAAAGCATCGGGCAACCAAAATCGCTCCGTTGAAGAGTGGCTAATGTCTCGTTCATGCCAAAGAGCGACGTTTTCCATCGCAGGAGTCACATAGGCGCGTATCATTCGTGTAAGTCCCGTGATGTTTTCGGTCAAAATAGGATTACGTTTGTGGGGCATGGCGGAGCTTCCTTTTTGTCCTTTGGCAAAATACTCCTCAGCCTCATAGACTTCGGTTCGTTGGAGGTGGCGTACTTGAACCGCAAATTTTTCAATGGATGAAGCCAGCAGCCCCAAAGCAGTAGCCAACCTAGCGTATCTATCTCGATGAATGACTTGATTGGAACAAGGCTCGGGCTTGAGTCCAAGCTCCGCCATGGCATACTCTTCGAGCTCCAAAGGTGCATGGGCAAAATTCCCCATCGCTCCACTGATTTGCCCTACAGCAATAACCTCCATCGTTTGTTCGAGATTGAGAAGGTGTCGTGCCATCTCGTCGTACCAAACAGCCAGTGTCAAACCAAAGGTAATAGGTTCGCCGTGAATCCCATGGCTTCGTCCTATCATGAGTGTAAATTTATGCTCATTGGCTCTTGTTTTAATTGATTCCATCAACATCTTGACATCTTCGATAACCATTTCAAGCGAAGCTTTCATTTGCAACGCCACACCCGTATCCACCGCATCAGAGCTTGTCATGCCGTAGTGAAACCATCGAGACTCTTCACCCAATGATTCCGATACGGAGGTATTGAATGCAATCAAATCGTGTTTAGTAATCGCTTCAATCTCTTCAATACGCTCAACGCAAAAGGTAGCATTTTCAACAATCTTGCGACAATCTTCATCGGGGATAAGCCCTAGTCTATTCCATGCCTTGACGGCTGCTTTTTCTACCTCTAGCCACGCTGCATAACGTGCCTCTTGCGTCCATTTTTCGCTCATCTCTTTGCGTGCGTATCGTTCTACCATTTTTCTATTTCCTGTTTTTATGTTATGATGTCATAGTTTTTATGAGAAGATAATACCAAATTAGCAGTTACAGCGAGGTAAAAATGCCCTTTGTTAAAGAGAAATTCACACTCCCCCAAGAGATACGAGCTTTTGTATTTTTGATGCGTCACTTCAACTACACTCAAGCACAAGCTCAAAGAGCTATTGCTAAGGGGCGTATTTGGGTCAATGGAGAGTCGATTTATGGTAGCAGTGATGTATTGCATGGTGAGATTGAATATGTCTATTTTAAGCCTATTTCTAGGGGCAATATACCCATCTTTTCAACCCCAGATTTTATGCTTTTTGATAAACCATCAGGAGTTTTGGTGCATCCCAAAAAGATGACTACCCCTTACTCTATGCTTGATGAAGTGCGTACGTTTGGCGGTGCAGATGCCAATGGAGTACACCGTATCGATCAAGAGACTTCAGGACTCTATTTGGCTGCCAAAAATACCAAGGCAGAGTCGCAATTGAAAGTTATGTTTCAAGAACGCAAAATTCGCAAGAGCTATTTGGCATGGATTGATGGTGAGTTTAAACACGAGTTGAGCGTCGAGATGCCCATTAAAGCATTGGATGATTATGCCAATACCAAACACAAAGTGATGATTTGTGCTACAGGGAAAAGTGCCAAAACGCATTTTGTGCCTTTGGAGTATGATGCCAATTTGGATGTTACATTGGTGGAGTGCTTTCCTTGCACGGGGCGAACCCATCAAATCCGTATCCATTTGTTTCACGTGAAACATCCTATTATCGGCGATCCGCTCTATGGGACAGATTTTGAGGTGAGTGAAGCCTATTTGGAGGAGCGATTAACCAATGAAGAACGCAAAATAGAGACAGGAGCCAATCGACTTTTGCTCCATGCTAATGGGCTAAAGTTTGATTTCAAAAACAATCCCTACACTTTTAGCAGTTGCGAAGATTTCAAAGCCCAAAAAGTGCTAATCGAAGCAAAAAATAGGCGTAAATTTAATCGCTGATGTTACAAATTTTAACTCTAAATGGAGTCATTACGAGGCACGAAGCAATCTATAATGTTTCACGTGAAACAAATAGGCTCTATTTTTCATGCTCATCTCGGGCATCGTACATAAACCACCCTACTCCGACAATCACAACCGCTACTATAAATAAAAATAAAATCTCATCAATTGTGGCTTCAAACATCTCTTTTCTCCTCTTCTCTAAGTTGTCCGCACGCTGCGGATATATCTAATCCTTTGGATTCGCGGATGGTGCAGAGCAATCCCCTCTTGGTGAGGTACTCTTGAAATGCAACCATATCGGCTTCATTGGGGCGTTTAAACTCGGTATTTTCGTAAGGATTGAAGTATATCAAATTCACCTTTGCTTTGATACCATCAAGGAGTTTGAGTAGTTTTTTGGCGGCATCCAAACCATCGTTAATCTCTTTGATTACCAAATACTCAAACATTACCCGTTTGCGCGAGTTGATAGGAAAGTGACGCACCACATCGATAATCGAAGCAATATTGTAGGCTTTGTTGATAGGCATAAGTTTTTGTCGCAAGGCATCATCGACGGCATGGAGCGAAATGGCTAGATTAATACCCAAATCCAATTTGCCCAATTTTTCAATTTTGTGACTTAGCCCCGAAGTTGAAACGGTTTGACGATTGGGGGATATATCCATCCCATCTTGAGCTGAAAAAATTTGAATGGCTTTGACGACGTTTTCTAGGTTATCCAACGGTTCACCCATGCCCATATAGACAATATTGAGTCGCCGATTGGCTTCTATATCGTTATCTTTTTTGATGAGCAACAACTGAGCGACAATCTCCCCAGCGGTAAGGTTGCGTACAAAACCCCCTTTTGCCGTCAAACAAAAAGCACACCCCACTTTGCATCCTACTTGCGATGAAATGCAAACCGTATAGCGTTCGTGGTGTTTGATGGTGCCATCTTCATGGTACTGTTTGGGCTTCATGAGGAGCAATACCGCTTCAATGGTATGTCCATCGTAAAGTTCAAAGAGGTATTTGATAGAGCCATCCATACTCTTTTGCACTTTGGCGATTTTGAGAGGGTTGATAATGAATTTTTCATTGAGTTGCTGTTGCATCGCTTTGGGCAAATTTTTCATCTCCTCGAAGCTATCAACATATTTATGATAGACCCAATTGTAAATCTGCTTAATCCTAAAAGCGGGTTTGACATACTCTAAAAGCTCTTCTTGTGTAAAGTCTTGAATGGATGGTTTAGGTGAGTTCATGGGTTTTTCCTTATAGACCATACTTCTTTTCCATCGCTATCGCTTTGATTTCATCTATGCTAAGTGTGGTTTTGGGAATACGGTCTTGATATTTTCCTGCTACTAAATCAATAATACCAAGTTGTTGTGCGAGATAAACAATCGTCAAAAGCGCTTTTTTGTCTCTATTGACAATCTCTATGGCTTGTGCAAGATGGGCAAAGATTGCGGTATTTTTTTGAATCTCACCAATTCCAACAGTTAGCATGACTATCTCCTTTTTGTGTATTAAATGTATTGTATATAAATAACCCAATATTGTCAATTGAGGCTTCGTCGCTTTATATACTCACTTAGTCGCCTCATTGCTTCTTTATGGTTGGCTTTGAACGCTTTGTGGGCATGGGAGTCGCAGTAGTTGGTGACGATAAAAACTCCACCCATAGGAACATCAAACGCCTTAGCGACTTTAGCGACGGCGTAAAACTCCATGTTTTCAAGTCCGATATTGTGCGACAAATAGTATTTGCCAAGAGTTTTATCGGTGGTGATGTAGTTGGAGGAGTTTATCAATATCTCATTTTCTATATTTTGAGCCGTCGAGACTACATTTTCAATAGGGGTATAAGAAGCAGCATTGAAAAAACTGTTTTCGATATTGGTAGCACTTTTGGACTCTACAATATCAAAAATCTCTCTTTCCCCATAGCTCCCTGCACTACCTATAAATAAAATAAATTCAGGCGGATTCATCAAGCATATTCGAGTAAGGTTAATAGCACTATCCAATAGCCCTACCCCAATAGGCGTAGCAAAATCAAAGACCTCATCGTTACCTGCACAAACAATCATGATGCCCTTTCGGTTTTTTTAATTATTAT
>DYTG01000114.1 GCA_020726085.1 Sulfurovum sp. | reverse complement strand
CAATAAATCCACATCTTCAATTTTTTTGAGAAAGAGGGGTTTGATGTTTGGGTTTTTATTTTGTTCAATAAACTTATCTATGTTTTCCTCAAGAGTTATAAAAATAGATGATTTTATAAAATTTATCTTCAATATGTCAAAAAAATCTTTTGACAAAATAATAGTATTTTTATTATATTTTGTATTAGAATAGTTATACATTGCTAAATACTTTTCATCGGTGTATGTATGGTTATTATAATAAGCAAATTTTTGATTTCTTAATTCACCTATCATATGTCCTGCTATAGCTTCATAAAGTGGTAAGCTATTATGCTTATATTCAGATAATTGCATTTTTTTACCAATGGGTGCTAAGTCTGTTAAAAAAGTCAATTGTTTAATAAAAGAGTATTTCGATATTTTGCTAGTATCTATATTATCTCTCTTTAAAGAATTGAAATAGTCTTCTAGTTCTTTTGTGGATAGTTGTTGTTTAAAAAGTTCAATTTTTTCTTGAAATGCTAAATCACTGTAATCCTTAGGCTTATCCCAAATCTGTTCATCAAACTCTTTAGTAAGAATTTGATCTTGATAAAAATATTGCAAAAACTCAGGTGAAAAGAAACTCGCATTCTCTTTTCTCGCAATATTCAACAACAACTTATAGGATTTACACGCTTTTGGATTATCAGGGTCAAATATATATTTTTCTATCTCTTCTTTATCAATGGTTGCCATTTATTACCTTATCCAATTTTTATTCGTCGTTTGGCAGTGCCAAACCTACCACTCATTGCGTAAATCTCTTTGATACTCCATAGGGTCTTTTATTCTTCCCTTTAAGATACCTTTCACTTGATTAAGTTTTTGAACATCATCTACTTTTTTGTTTTCTACTATCTCAACATCGTATAAGTTTCTCAATAGATAGAGAATATTATCAATCACGCTATCTTTTATATTGATGGTCACTGTATGCACAAAATCCCCCTTTTTAATCGTTTAACTCTACCCATTCTACCTCAAACACTTCACTGAGTTCTATTTCGTTCTCCATGCAAAGAATGGGGAGTTTGTCTTCTATGCCGTAGGCTTTGTCGTAGAGGTATTTTCCCTCTTGGAGTATAAACTTATCGATGGTTGCGTATTCGCAATTGACCAAAAAATACTCGCTTACGCCACTGGCTTCGTAGAGTTCTTTTTTGATGGTTTTGTCTTTGTAGGCAGTCGAGGGAGAGAGTACTTCAAAAATGGCACAAGGCAAAGAGTGATTGTTGCAAAAAATCATAATATCGGGTTGTACGACATTGATTTGACGATTGAGGCTTAATTTCACATCAAAAGGGGCAATGCGTGGGGTGCATTTGGGATACTCTTTGGCAATCTTTTTGAGGACAAAAAAGATATTGCCTACACTGTCTTGATGTAAGGCACTCGCTCCCGCCATCATGTAAATCTCTCCAAAGATAAGCTCTAGTCGCTCCTTTGTGGTAGTATCAATCTCTAGATAATCTTCATAGGTGTAGTTGTCCAATCGTAGTGCCTCATGCATGCTCAATTCCTTTTTTACTACTATTATATCAATTTAAGTTAAATTTTCTCTAGTTTTTAATTTTGGAGTGCTACAATAATAAAAATGATATTCAGGAGTCAAAAATGGAATGCGAAATGCCGCGAGTCAATAGTAATAGCGATGAGATGATTGAGTACTTCAAAATGGTTAAAACAATAGCCGTTATAGGTGCTTCGCCAGAGCCTCAAAAGGATAGTCATAAGGTGGCCAAATATTTATTGGAAGTTGGCTATAATATGATACCTGTTTACCCAAAAGAGAGTGAAATATTGGGTCAAAAAGTCTTCCGTTCCCTCAAAGAGATTGATGAACCTGTCGATATGGTTGTTGTATTTAGAAAACCCGAAGTTGTAGATGCTATTGTTGAGGCGTGTATTGAGCGTGGTGATATCAAAGTGCTTTGGACGCAAATAGGCATTATCAACAATAATGCTTCTCAAAAAGCCAAAGAGGCAGGAATACGTGTCGTCCAAAACTACTGTGCCATGGTAGAGCATCGAGAGCTTATGGCGTAATCAAAATTTAAGGGATTATAGGCTATTTTTACTCTCAACAAAACTCAAGGAAGTTAATATGAATGACGTAATGATAGTAATAATTTCAACTTTTACAATAGCTATAGCCCTCAATATATTTCTTAGACGTTACAGTATCCCTACTATCATTGGGTATATTTTCACGGGTCTTATTGTGAGCAAAGTTTTTGGGCTTCATAGCGGACACGATGATACACTTACGCATATTGCGGAGTTTGGGATTGTCTTTTTGATGTTTACTATTGGTTTAGAGTTCTCCATAGCCCATCTCAAAAGTATGAAAGAGGAGGTTTTTGTCAATGGAGCTTTGCAAGTAAGCTTATCGGCTTTGCTCTTTTTTGTACTTATCGTCATAATTTTGGGCATAGACCTTAAGGGTGCTATTATCGTCGCAGCGGCTATTTCCCTCTCCTCTACAGCAATTGTGCTAAAAGTACTCAACGAGAGCGGTCAAATCAACAGTGAGTTTGGCAAAAAAGCTTTGGGTATGCTACTTTTTCAAGATATTGCTGTGATTCCTATTTTGCTTATGGTTGATATCTTTGCCAACACCGAGCAATCTTTGGGGGTGTTGCTTTTTTATACCCTTATTGAGGCCATTGTTGCTCTATCAATTCTTTTTGTTTTTGGCAAATACATTGTCGAGCGATTTTTGGAGCTCTCCTACTCCTCCAATGAGATTTATATTGCATCGATTTTATTGATTGTCATTGGTTCGGCCTATTTGGCTCACCTTTTTGGATTTTCCTACTCTTTGGGAGCTTTTATAGCGGGTATGACCATTGCTGAAACCAAATACAAACACCAAATTGAAGCCGATTTGATTCCCTTTAGGGATTTGTTGCTAGGACTCTTTTTTATCACGATTGGGATGCAAATTGATATTGCTGTTATTGCAAAAAATATTGTCATTATCGTTGCATTGCTCTTTTTTATTATGCTCATCAAAGCCTCGATGATTTATGCTATCTTGGTACGCAAAACGACCAAACGTACGGCTTTTAAGAGTGCTTTGTCACTGTGTCAAATCGGTGAATTTTCGCTCGTAGTTTTAGCATTGGCCAATACCACGTCGCTTGTTGATAACCATACCGTACAGATACTTCTAGCTACTGTGGTGCTTTCGATGATTGCTACTCCTTTTATTCTTAAAAACCTCTCTGTATTTGCCGATAGAATAGTGCCAGAGCCTATTCCTCAAACGCCTATTACGTGTGAGAGTTTTATCAATCACGTCATCGTATGCGGATACGCCAATGCAGGCAAAAGTGTTGTGAGAAAATTAATCGAAAAAAATATCCCTTATATCATTATCGAACACGATTTAAAGCTTGTCGAACAAGCCAAAAGAGCCAAACGAAACATCATTTTGGGCAATGCCACGCAAGTATCGTTGTTGGAAAAACTCAATATCCACAAAGCCTCAGCGGTCATAGTAGCTATTGACAATTTTCAAAAGCTCCATCTTATCATTGATACCATCATGTCCATTAGCAAAGAGATTGACATCATCGCCAAAGTCGCCAACAAACAAGAACAAGAGCTTTTAGAAGAGTACAATCTAAGACACGTCCTTAACCGAGCTGAGATTATGGCTCAAATCATCGTCGATGAGGCGTTGAGTTGTAAAATAAGTGATAAAAAATAAGGCGTATTGGTGACTAAACCACTCTTTATTAGCCAAAAAAATAGATACGGGCAGTACTTTACACCCGCTATTGTGGCTGATTATATGGTATCTCTATCGCATACTTCAAGTGATGCTAGAGTGCTTGAACCCTCATCGGGTGAGGGTGTTTTTATTCACGCTTTGTCCCAAAAAGGATACAAAAATATTTGTGCTTATGAGATTGATAGCAGACTTTGTAATGATTTTTATGTACTCAATGAGAGTTTTGTTACGGCAAATGTAGAGCAAACTTTTGATTTGATTATTGGGAACCCTCCCTATATTCGTTGGAAAAATTTGGAAGAGAAGCTTAAAAAAGAGTTGCTCAATCATCCTTTGTGGAAAAAATACTTTAACAGTCTATGCGACTACTCTTATATTTTTATTCTCAAATCGATTGAATTACTCAAAGAGGGTGGCGAGTTGATTTTTATCACATCCGAATATTGGCTCAATACCAAGCACTCTTTGGCGTTGCGTAATTATATGGTAAATCATGGCTATTTTGAACAAATCATTCATTTTAATGAAACACCTATTTTTGAAAAAGCTACCGTATCAACCATTATTTTTAAATACATTAAAACACAAAAAAGAGAATCTTCAACAATAAAATTCACCAAATATTATGCCAATTGCAAACTTACTCGTAAAATCTTAGAAAATATTCACGATAGAGTACCTCAAAAAGATACTCTTTATTTGGAAATTGATCAATTTGAAGAAGACAATAGATGGCTTTTAGCCTCCAATGAAGTCAAAAAAGAGTTAAAATTCTTTGAAAGAGGTTGCCAAATGCAACTCCAAAAACAAACTTCTTTATTTGATTTTGAAGCAACAAAATACCGCACAATAGGAGATGTATGTGATATTGGTAATGGCATGGTAAGCGGTTTGGACAAAGCTTTTCAAATTCACCACATCAAACATCTCAATGAAAATGAAAAAGGTTCACTGCTGAAAGTCGTTAAAGCCAAAGATTTAGAACCCTATGTCTATAAAAATACCACAAACTATATCTATCTCAACGCTCTTGCAAACGAAGCGGAGTTGCAAGAAAAATTTCCCAATTTCTACCATCACTTTGTTCAATTTAAAGACAAACTTAACAAACGATACCAATACAATAGAGATATACCTTATTGGGAGTGGGTCTTTTTACGCAATTTTAACCTTTTTTCCAAAGATGAACCACGAATTTTTGTTCCATGCAAAGAGAGAATATCCAACAAGGATTATTTTAGATTTGCTTTTGTTAAAAACAAAATATACCCAACGCAAGATGTAACGGCACTCTTTAAAAAAGAGGGCATCAAGGAGAGTATCTACTATATTCTTGCTTTGCTTAACAACAAAAGAGTCTTTGAGTGGCTTACTATTAATGGTGTTCTTAAAGGCAATATTGTAGAATTTTCTCAAAAACCTATCGCCTCTATACCCTTTAGGGCTATTGATTGGGAGAATAAAAACGAAGTTGCACT
>DYTG01000113.1 GCA_020726085.1 Sulfurovum sp. | reverse complement strand
TATAGATATGCACACTATTGATTGTGAGAAGTTTCTCAAGATGGATACTCCCGATGCTTTGGTGTTGGCAATATTGTGTGATTTTAAACAAAGAGATGAAAAAGATATAATAGCCTATGTCATCCAAAGATTGCAAGAGCTAACCAAAGATAATAGCCATAGATTGGGAAAATATATGCTCATACTTGAAGAGCTGTCAACCAATAGAGATTTACAACAAAAAATTAAGGAGGTAGAGAGTATGTTGCGAGATATGAAATTTGAAGACCTACCAAGCTATAATATTGGAATGGAAAGAGGGATTGAGCGTGGGATTGAAAGAGGATTTGAATGTGGAATCAGTCAAGGAATCAGTCAAGGAATCAGTCAAGGTAAACGAGACGGAGTTATTGAGGCAACATTTAAAAGTGCAAAGATAATGATAGAAAAATTTAAACTCTCAATCGAAGATGTAGCCAAAGAGCTTAATATTTCAATAGATGAGCTTAAAAAACATTTGGATAAAAATTAATCCTCGGGCGGTGGACTTTAGCTTCATAATTTTCTCACCACCTCTAGTGGAATTTATACATATATTTAATGAGATTTTTATGCTACAATTATTGTTATGAAACGAGACACACTAGAACGCCATACTCAAATAGCCAATGATACAATGTACTATATCTATACGCACATTGAGACTCGTATCTCTATTGATGAACTCAGTCGTGATAGAGGTGTGAGCAGGTTTCATCTCCAACGTCTCTTTAAAGAGATTTTTGGCAAAAACATTCACGAATCGATTCAATCCATTAGGTTGCAAAAAGCTGCCAATTTGCTTTTGACCAATCAATATTCAACCGTATCGGAGATTGCCAATGCGTGTGGCCACTCTTCTCACTCTTCATTTATCAAAGCCTTTGCGAAACGTTTTGGAATGACACCTAAGCTGTGGCGAGAAGATGGGTACAAGCTCTATTCCTATTTGATTTTGCAACAATCCAAATCGGCGATGGAGTCTACGGCGGATTTTAGCCATATTAGCCCTGAGATTGTCAAAATGCCTGTATTTGAGAGCTACTACATCCGCAATCAGGGCTACAATGTCAATATTAAAGAGACATGGCAAAAGCTTCAAGCGTGGATACTGAGCAATGACATCCAAAACTACACGCAAATTGCTTTGTTGCACGATAACCCTGCTATTACTCCCTTGAGTGAGTGTCAATACATCGCTTGTATTGTTTTGCCAAAAGGGATGAGAGTCCAAAGCAGTCGTTTGCCGATGTTTAAGATTTCCAGTGGGGTTTATGTGAAGTTTGATTTCAAGGGAGAACACGGCGATATGTTGCGATTTATCCACTGGGTCTATCATGAGTGGTTGGTAGCAAGTCAATACGAAACCACCACTAAACCCTCCTATGTCATCTATCACACAAACAACTTTTTAAGCAACGACAATAGATTTGATGTAAGTTTTTACCTTTCGATTAGATTTTGATTGAAGCAAATAGACCCCATAAACAGACTACTTCCCAATCAACTGTAGTTGTGTGACGTTATTATATTTAAATAACTTTTGTGATATACTAAAAATTGTTTTTTTAAGGAGTCTATCATTCGATTTTCAGCAGCTATTATCGTATCGGTATCTATTCATTTGCTCCTTATTGCTCTTTTTTTTATCAACAAAGAGTCACCCAAAAAACCCAAAATCCTACCCGATGAGAAGCCTATTAATCTCAATCTTGCTAATTTTCAACCCTCGCCCCAAAAGCCAACACCGCCTATGCCAAAACCCAAACCCATTATCAAACCTATCCCAAAGCCAACACCCCCAAAGCCTAAAAAAGAGCCAATAAAAAAGGAAATAGTCAAAAAAGAGCAACCCAAAAAAGAGATAGTCAAAAAAGAGCCGATTAAGAAAGAGATAGTCAAAAAGGAAATAGTCAAAAAAGAGCCAGTCAAAAAAATTGTCAAACAAAATTCACCCAAAAAATCCAAAACCCCAATCCAAAGCAACCCATTGGTAGATCGTCTCTACGGATCGGAGTTTACGAGCTATACTCCCAAACAAAAGCAATTTATTAACAAAAATCTTCAAACCATTCATGCCATTACCCAGCGGGTTTTGGTACTCAATGGCTATCCCCTAGAGGCATTGGATCTTTTTCAAGAGGGGATTAATGTCGTCTCATTCTATCTTCATCCAGACGGCACCATCTCCAATCTTGTCATTACCCAAAGCTCCAACTCCTATTTTTTGGATGAAAATACGCTCAAAGTCATTGAACGGGCATACTCCCAATACCCACTACCCAAAGAGAAAACCAAGATTGTCTTTTACGTCAATTACCGTATCGAGTAGATTGGATTGTTTTACTTCAAAAACTCTGCGGGAAATCCTGTCGGTACGGGTTGAAAAAGCTGCGCGGTAATCTTACCCGAAGAGGCTCCTTGTACAAGTTGATAAGGCACATAGATATACCGTGCTGAGACTTTTTTATCTTTTTGACTTTTTTCTTCCAAATGCAGCCTGATTCCATTGGGTACTCCCTTGGCAAAGCGTTCTGGTATAAGCGTGTCGATAGCAATAGCTAACACATCCACCTCACCCTCCAGGGCACGGATTTTCATGCTATCTCGCAACTGTTCATAGGCATTTTCTATATCGTTTACCTTGTTTTCAATCGTTTTGATAGTGCCATCTTCGTAGAGCATGAGGGCAAAAGGTCGAAAGTTTTGACTCCCCTCAAGCATACTTTTGGCTCTCATCACCGCTTTTTCCAGTACGAGCATCGCTCTAGCATCATCATTCATTACGCCTCCTTAAATCTGTTTTTATAACTGCAATGTTGGCACAGCTCCTCGACGGCCTTGCCTTGTTTGAAGCCATTAAGAATGCTTTGCGTTTTGGAATTATAAAGTATTGTTTCTAAAGATTGTTTGTAAAGATTGCCCAAATCCATGACTCCTTGAGCGTCCAAACAACAAGGCACCACCGTCCCATCGACCAAAATAGCACAATGAGACTTTAGCCCCTCGCATCTGCCATCACCGTAACGGGGATTGTCAAGGGAAGGCCACTCAAAATAGCTATCGAAATGCACAAGTGTTTTGGGTGCGATACGCAACGATTGAGGAGAGTCTCTGGGGATATTTTCTATCACTACTCCAAAGCGTTGCTCCAGTGCATCAAAAAAAGTTTGATTAAAGGCTTTTTCGCTTAATGTGTTATCAAGATTCCAAAGGCGTAGATTGATAAATGTCTCAATGGCATTATCACGTTTGTACTCAATAAGCCTAAAAATAGGCTCTAAATACTCCTCAAACGTGATACGATTGGTGTTTTTGTTGTAGCTGTTGATGGAGATGTTGATTTGTTTGATAGTAGGATGAAAAAGCGTATCGTAGGAGTGGTTGGCGATGTAGTAACCGCTTGTAGTTATGATGGTACGTAGTTTGTGGTGATGCAAACGCTCCAAAAAGCTCCCAATATGACTGAGTGTCAAAGCATCACCCATGACGTGCAGAGCTATTTCGGAGGTGAAGCGTTTGGCTTGACTAATAATAGCTTCAAAGTGTGCCAAACTCATCGTGGTATTGGTGGGTTTAGTTGTGCAAAAGCTGCAATGAAGCCCACAAATATCGGTAATCTCAATATAAATGCGATGAAACTTCACTAGGCAATAACAATCTTTTCGACGACATTAAGCCCAAAACCGCTCAATCCAATAAACTCCGTGTCTTTGTTGGAGGTAAGCAACTTGATGTTTTTGATTTTGAGTTCTTTGAGGATTTGCGCTCCTATTCCAAACTCTTTGGCTTGTTCTTTGGAGATTACTTTGGTATCCAAAAAGACCAAAACCCCGCCATTGGTGCGAAGGTATTCGATGGTATTGGTGAGGTAGTCAAAACGTGTGGTATGTAAAATCAAATCGACATCAAGTCCGATATTGTGAAATCCTACATTTTGGGTATCGTGCATTTTGTAAAACTGTATCACTTTGTGTTCTCGTCCGATGTGATCTTGATAGCGAATAAGCATCACTTTGGAACCAAAGAACGTAATCTCCTCCTCGGCTATGCGGCGAATGAGCTGTTCATTTGCCAATCGATAGGCGACAATATCGGAGATATAGACAATAGGCATGGTGTGTTTGGCTGAAAATATCTCCAAATCCTCTTTTCTTGCCATTTCACCGTTTTCTTTGATAATCTCACAAATCACCGCTACGGGTGCAATACCTGCTAGTTTGCACAAATCCAACGACCCCTCCGTGTGTCCTGTGCGTACCAATACCCCGCCATCTTTGGAGACAAGTGGAAAGATGTGTCCAGGGCGAACGAAATCTTTGGGTGAGGCAAGATGCGACGCAAGGAGTTTGATAGTCATATCCCGTTCTGCCGAAGAGATACCCGTGGTGGCTTTGGCTGCGTCGATGGAAATCGTAAATGCTGTAGTGTGGTTGGAGTCGTTTTTGTCCACCATGGGATTGAGTTCAAGCCGACTGGCAATGCTTTTGGTAATGGGCGTACAGATAAGACCCCGTGCCTCTACCGCCATAAAATTGACCATATCGGGAGTCGAAAAGGTCGCTGCATAGACCAAATCCCCCTCATTTTCTCTATCTTCATCATCCATCATGATGACCATTCTGCCTCGTTTAATCTCTTCGATAGCGACCTCTACACGCTTCATTGCCTCTTGTGACATTTTTGTACCTTTTAGTGTATAATATATCCAATTTTAAAAATCTATCATATTATACCCATTCCTATAGCAAAGAAGACTTTTTGCAATTTTTTTTACTTTTAATGAAAATACTTGACAATAGCGAACCTTTTGGCTATAATTTCGTCCACCCATTCACAATTGGGGTATCGCCAAGCGGTAAGGCATTGGTTTTTGGTACCAATATTCGGGGGTTCGAATCCCTCTACCCCATCCACACGGATTCTTAAAACAATCCTCATGCAATATTCTGTCGCGGGATAGAGCAGTTCGGTAGCTCGTCGGGCTCATAACCCGAAGGTCGTCAGTTCAAATCTGGCTCCCGCAACCAAACGAATATACAACAAATACCTTTAAATACGATGATTTAGCTAGTTTATCACAATCAAATTTTATTCCAAAAAAACCTTTATATTGTCATATTTATCAATGTTTAAACAAGTTTTTTGACACAAATTTTTTCAATCGATTAGCCATACTACCCCAACAAATAAAAACAACTTTTAAACAGTTCTAATTCAAAATAGACT
>DYTG01000112.1 GCA_020726085.1 Sulfurovum sp. | reverse complement strand
CAAAGATTAAATCTATCTATTGATGAGCTTAAAAAGCATTTTAATTAACCAAGAAGCATCAGAGGCCCCGTGCGAGTTGGATAGCACTACTCCATGCGAAGTGTAGATTAAATCCGCCTCTATCGCCGTCCACGTCCAGTACTTCGCCTACAAAATAGAGGTTTTTTAGGAGTTTTGATTCCATGGTTTGGGGATTGATGGTGGTCGTATCGACTCCTCCCATGGCTACTTCAGCTCCCTTAAAGCCTTGCGTACCGTTTATCTCTATCTCAAAGTTTTTCAGTTCATAAACCATAGCGTTGATATGTTTTGCATTAAGGCTTTGGGTGGTTTGCACTGTGAGTTTGAGCCGTCCAAGTATCACCCGTGCGAGTTTTTTGTGGATAAAGCCTTCTAGCCAAAGAGCAATAGGTTTATCGTTTGGAAGGGTGCTTTGCAATAGATTATGCAACGCTTTTTTGCTCCAGTGGGGCATCAAATCGGCTTTGATAGCGCAATGTTCGTAGTGACTTAACGCCAAAGAGGCAAAACGGCTAATATCCAATACCGCCAAACCCGATACGCCATAAGAGGCAAAGAGAATATCGCCTGTCGTTTGAGCCTTTTGGTCGCCGTTGCAATAGAGTGTAAGCGTGGCTATTTGTTTGTACCCTGCCAATTGATAAATCTCTTTTTGGGGAGAGGTAAGCTGTACAAGAGAGGGTAGGGGAGGGATGATAGGATGATGAAAGCTTTGGGCAATAGTGAGTCCAATGTCGCTACTGCCTAGTTGAGGATAGGCGAGATTGCCCGAGGCGATGACAAGCTTGTGAGCCAAAAAGCTATCGCTTGGCGTGGTAAGGGTAAAAAATTTCTCTTTTTTGACATCCAAAACCTCTTGATGCTTCTCTATCTTTACCCCCAAATGCAAGGCTTGATACTCCAAAATATCGACAACACTTGCGGCATTTTGACTCATAGGATAGATTCTTCCCTCTTTGCCCTCGTGTGTAAAAATGCCCAATGACTCCAAAAGCCCCTTGATGTATGGGTACTCCACGATGATGTTTTGGGCAAAGTGCGGATTTTGCGAATGGAAGCGATGGGGGGTTATGTGTGCGTGGGTGATATTGCACTTGCCGTTACCGCTAATGGTAATCTTTTTGCCTATTTGGGCATTTTTTTCCAAAACCAAAACCTCTTTGCCTTTTTGAGCCAAAAGTATCGCCGACATCAAGCCACTCGCGCCACCACCGATGATAATGTATGGATGGATTTTCATTATTTGGAGCGATTGTATTTTAATCTAAGTTGCTCTTTGATGCGTTTTTTGTAAGTAGTGGATAAATCACTGCGACCGCTACTAGCTAATCCAAAAATGTCTTTACCCAGTTCGTAGGGAGTTTTTGGTTTGGGGGTTGATTTTTTTGCCATGGTGTGTTCCTATTGGTTGTTTTTGGGTGTGATTGCTTAAGCGTTAAGTTTATATTGTAATACACTATCCATTAAATCCCTATAAAAGTTTTGCTATAATAGTGTCATATTTTTTTTGAAAGTGAAAGCAATGGCAAATATATCTTATAAAGATGCAGGTGTTGATATTGATGCGGGAAATGATTTTGTAGAGGCGATTAAGAGCGATGTCAAATCGACTTTTGATAGCAATGTAATTGGAGGAATTGGCTCGTTTGCGGGGGCGTATGCTTTGCCTAACGGATACAAAGAACCCGTCATTTTGTCGGCTACTGATGGAGTGGGAACGAAGCTGATGTTGGCTATCCAAAGCGGCAAACTCGATAGCGTTGGAGTCGATTTGGTAGCGATGTGTGTCAATGATTTGATTTGCAATTTTGGTACACCGATGTTTTTTTTGGACTACTACGCCACGGGCAAACTTGACCCCCAAAAGGCTCACGCCGTAGTATCGGGCATTGCTAGAGGGTGCAAAGAGGCACAGTGTGCATTAGTAGGAGGCGAGACGGCTGAGATGCCAGGGATGTACGCTCCAGAGGATTTTGATTTGGCAGGGTTTGCTGTAGGGATTGCTGAACGTTCTCAAATGGATAGAGTAGCTCTCATCAAAGAGGGACAATCGCTTGTAGCCCTTCCTAGTAGCGGAGTACACTCCAATGGCTATTCGTTGGTACGCAAGCTCTTTTTTGATACATTGGGCATGAAATTTGAAGATGATTTCAAGGGTAGGGCGTTGATTGAGACGCTCATGACACCGACTAAAATTTATGTCCAAGAGTTCAAAGCCAATCAAGACAAAATCGTAGCCCTTGCCCATATCACGGGGGGTGGAATCGTCGAAAATCTCCCACGAGTTTTGCCTGAGGGTATCAAAGCGGTGATTAATAAAGAGGCTATTAGAGTCTTGCCTATCTTTGAATTTATGGCTCACTATGTCGATGAAGAGGAGATGTACCGCACCTTCAACATGGGCGTTGGGATGATTTGGGTTGTCGAAAATGAACATCTCGAAGCGGTATGCCAAAATACAGGCGGATACCCAATAGGACATTTAGAAACGGGCAAAAAGGGCGTGGAGTGGGCTTAAGAGCGACTCCCTACTCTTTTCTCGTTCCATCTCTCTCAAGCTGGAACGAGAAAAATTTATCTCAATCAAAACATGAACTTATTGATATAACTTTTTGCAATATCTCCACATAAGTCTATTGCGATATAATCATAAAAAATCTTAATAAGGATTCATTATGGAACAACAAACGCTTGCTTTGCATGCTGGATATGAAAAAGAGGCTCAAGGTACTATGGCAGTACCGCTCTATATGACAACCGCTTACGATTTTGGGTCGGCCGATTTTGCTGCAAGTAGCTTTAATTTGCAACAAGGAACGGATCATGTTTACACTCGTGTAGGCAATCCCACAACGGCTATTTTGGAGCGACGTTTTGCCACAATCGAGGGGGGCAGTGCGGCATTGGCTATCTCAAGCGGGATGGGGGCTATTTTTTATGCCGTGCTTAATATCGCAGGGGCGGGAGATAATATTATCGTAGCTAGTAAACTCTACGGTGGAACCATTACGCTTTTTACTCAAACACTTAAGCGACTAGGTATTGAGGCACGTTTTTACGATGTGCATAACCCTGATGAGATTACACCGCTTATTGATGAACACACCAAAGGTATCTTCTTTGAAACCATCTCCAATCCAAGCATTGACGTACCCGATATTGAAGCAATTGTGGCTATTGCTAATGCACACGGTATCCTTACCATTGTGGACAATACCGTAGCAACGCCCTTTTTGTGCCAACCGCTTTTGTTAGGTGTGGATGTGGTGGTACACAGTGCGAGTAAATACACGACAGGACAAGGATTGGCCATTGGTGGTTTGATGGTAGAACGCAACGATTTGGTAGCCAAAATCCTAGAAAATCCTCGCTATCCCTTTTTCAACGAACCCGAAACGAGTTATCATGGGCTTGTTTTTGCCAATTGTCCTGCAAGTGCCGTTTTGTTTACCTTTAGGGCTCGTATGATTTTATTGCGTGATACAGGAGCGGTTTTGAGTCCTTTTAATGCGTGGCTCTTTATCCAAGGATTAGAGACAATGAGCTTACGCATGAGACAACACAGTGATTCAGCACTAAAAGTAGCTCAATTTTTAGAAAAACATCCAAGGATACAAAAGGTAAACTACCCACTTCTTTCAAGCGATAGAAGCTATAAAAATGCCTCCAAATACCTCACCAAAGGCGCTAGTGGATTGGTGAGTTTTGAAGTAGAGAGCTTTGAGGTGGCCAAAAAGATACTTGATGGTGTCAAACTCTTCTCTATTGTTGCCAATATCGGCGATAGCAAATCGATTATCAACCATTCAGCCTCAACAACACACCAACAACTTAGCCCCCAAGAGCTTGAAAATGCAGGGATTAGTGCGGGACTTATTCGATTGAGCATTGGATTGGAAGATACGCAAGATTTGATTGAGGATTTGACACAAGCCTTAAGCTAAACCTGCAACGATACCCCACCAAAAGGGTATCTTAACAATCACCGTTTATTTTGAGAGACTCAAAACCGTACATCAGTATAAGGGTTTTGCTTAAATCAATGCGGGTTTAAAAAAGATATGCTAAAATTAGCACCAATTTATAGGAGTGCGTAGGTGAATATTTTACTCATAAACAAAAATATGGTAGTTTCAAGATTGGTTCAACTTTGTACCAAGGAGCTAAACGCCACGCTTGATGAGAGAGCCTCTATTGATGACATTGCCAAAGCCTATTACGATGTTGTCATTGTCGATGAATCGGCTCTCGCTCCGCAGCTCGAAACCTCTTTGGAAATGCTTAGTGTAGGTTCTACGGTGGTGCTTAACAACAATCCGCTAGAACTGATGCATCGTTACGATTTTGAACTCAAAAAGCCCTTTTTGCCTCGTGATTTAAGCTCTATTTTGCTAGAGATTACCCGCACCCAACCCCACAACGATTGGTTTGAAAAGGTTTTGACGCTCGAACCCTCCAAAATCAAAGCCATTTTAGCAGGTGCCAAAGTCCATATTGCTATCGAATTTCCAAAGGAATTATCGCAATGAAACCCTCATCTTTCAAAAACACAAACAAAAAAATTTACAAGGAGTTGGATAGATGAAAGGAGCTATTTTAGTGCTTTCAGGTCCTAGTGGGGCAGGCAAAAGCACCATTATACACAAAGCAGGAGAAGCCATTGGTGACTACTACTTCTCTATCTCAACGACTACTCGAATGCCACGAGAGGGAGAAATTGATGGAGTCGATTACTACTTTGTATCCAAAGAGGCGTTTGAAGAGGGGATTAAAGCGAAGGATTTTTTGGAATATGCTACTGTGCACGACAACTACTACGGCACTTCCATGCTACCTGTACAAAAAGCACTTGCTGAAAAGAAGCTTGTGATTTTTGATATTGATATTCAAGGGCATAGACTTGTAAGAGCCAAGCTGGGCGATATAATCACCTCTGTCTTTATCACGCCGCCGACACTTAGTGAACTTGAAAAGAGACTCTACAGTCGCTCAAGCGAAAACAATGAAGTCATCTTTAAGCGTCTCAAAAGTGCAACCAACGAAATTAAGGCTATCGCTGAATACGATTTTTTGATTGTCAATGACGATATCCAAAGAGCCGCACAGGAGTTTATCCTTGTAGCCAACAGCGCTCGACTCAAACATTGCAAAGAAGACCTCAATAGCTTCACATCCCAATGGCTTGAGGGATAAGAGATTGCCAACGCTAGTGAAACAATCCATAATATCTATACCCACCCCAAAATAAAATCCCAATAAATGTAGTATAATGCAGTATAATAAC
>DYTG01000111.1 GCA_020726085.1 Sulfurovum sp. | reverse complement strand
CTATCTCCTCTAATATCTCTGGACTTTTTATTGACAATTATCACCACCCTTTTTTAATATTTTCGATGTGTTTGTCGTAGGTTTGGGTGAAGTCGTGGGTGCCTTGGGCGTTTTTGACGAAGTAGAGGTAGTCAGTAGTGGCGGAATGGAGCGTGGCACGAATGGCGGGGGCGGATACAGAAGAGATGGGATAGGGTGGGAAGCCTTTGTTTTTGTAGGTGTTAAAAGGGGTGGTGTCCTCTTTGATACGCTTAGCGGTGATTTTGGTATGAGAGTATTTGCCGTAATTGAGTGTGCCATCCATTTGCAAAGGCATATCTTGTGCAAGGCGGTTGTAGATTATAGAGGCGACGATAGGCATCTCGGCTTCATTGGCGGCCTCTTTTTGGATAATCGAAGCAATAGTAAGAATGGTATTGAAGGTATAAATATCAAGCGTTTGATTGGTCTCTTGGGTGTAGATTGTGGCGTATTTTTTGTTGCTTTGGGCTATCAAAAAGGCTATGAGTTTCTCCTCTTTGATACCGTAGGGGAGATGGTAGGTATCGGGATAGATTCCTGCTTCTTTGTAGGGGGATTGTTTGTCGTACTCACTTAAGAGTTTGGCTTCATCAAGTCTAAGCTGGGTGGCTATCTCTTGGAGAAAGATATAGGTGGTTTCGCCTGGAATGAGGGTGATTTTTTGGATAGCAAAACGTGCGTTGGTAAGAGCTAATAAAAACTCTATTCGATCCATAGTCGTAGAGGGCATTTGGATATGACCGCTTTTGGGCGAACCAATAAGACGCATCAAATAGGTATCAATTAGCGATAAATTGTGTCCGTTTTTAGTTAGATGTGTTATAATTTTGCCAATCGATCCCTTTGGGATATAGAGTGTTTTTTGTGTGGTGACAGGCACGGAGAGGTAAAAAAGGAGTGAAAAAGTGATTATCAAAACCGTATCGACTATCCACGCTATTATTCGTAATATTGTGCTTTTTATCATTGCTTTAATTCTATCCCTTGTCGTTTGGCTCTATGGAGGTATTTCGATTGATAAACTCAAACTCTACAACATCAGTGTGGATGGATTATACCTAAAACTAGATAAAAAACTTATTC
The DNA here is from genome assembly GCA_020726085.1 of Sulfurovum sp. Lineage (GTDB taxonomy): Bacteria > Campylobacterota > Campylobacteria > Campylobacterales > Sulfurovaceae > FS08-3. Next base: position 4,226 of record DYTG01000111.1, on the reverse strand, counting down.
TAAAAGCCAAACAGGTGGTGCTTCAAAAAACCAAACAGAGTCCAAAAATTGAAAATATTGACCAAATATTTGATCGTATCAAACACGGATTTACCTTTTTTGAGTTTGTACAGCTTGAAAAAGTTGTCTTCAAAAACAACCACTACGCTATCAACTACGTCAATAATCTCTTGCACGTTGTGAGCGATGAGTATGAGGGTGTAGTCGATATCAAACGCCACCATCAAGAACTCCACGCCGATGTATCGTTGCTTTATATCAAACAAGAGGATATTACGCTATGGGGCAAAGTGGTTTATCATCTAAAAAGTGGCACGATAGAAGCCAAGGGGGGGTATCGGGCTTACGATATTGAGGGGAAGTTTGATTTTAGCAAAGTCAAAAATCTCGTAGCGTTAAAAGTTGATGCCAATGAGACAGGCTCTATCGAACGTATCATCCATCGTTTTATCAAAAAGCCCAAAATCAACGAGTGGATACTCAAACGTGCCTTAGCCAAACACTACAGAGTCAATCGCTTTGAGGCCAAAGGGGAGATTATTGATGGTGTGTTTAAGCTTGATAATGATTCGCTCTACGGTGAAGCTTACGCTCAAGGGCTTAAGGTCTATTTTCAAAAAGATCTCAATGAGTCGGTTATTATTCCAGAGGTAGCAATACGCTACCAAAAGGGCAATTTGTACTTTTTTCCACGCCACGCCACTTACAAAGACAAAAATATCACCTCCGCATTCGTAGCCATTGAGGATTTGGATGAAAGTGTACAGCATCTCAAAATCGATCTCAATCTCACTACACAATTTAATAGTACCATCCAAGAGATATTGGAGGCGTACAAACTCAAAGTCCCTATCGTGCAAAAGCGTGGAGTTACAGAGGCTTTATTGCGTATCGGGGTCAATCTCAAAACCCATCAAGCCACTTTTGAGGGTGATTTTAATCTCACCAAAGGGGAGGTGCATATCGCCAAAGCTCCTTTGCCTATCAACGGAGCCAAAATTAGCTACGCCAACAAAGTCGTGCATATAAAAGAGGTCTATTTGGAAACCCCACTCTACAAAGGCAAAGTGACAGGAGAGGTGAAATTGGCTCACAAAAAGGCGGATTTGGATGTCGATTTGGAGCGTTTTAGTGTCACCAAAGGCAAAAAGAGGATTGTGTATGCTTCCAATTTAAAATTGCCCCTCTCACTAGAGTATCACGATGGGATACGCTTTACAATTCCCTCACTTCAAACCGCTATCTATACGAAACAATCGGGCGTTGTGATGGAGTTTGAAGATATTAATCGTATCAAACCCTATCTCAAAGTTTTACCCTTCGATATTGATGGTGGAAAGCTTACATTAAATACGCATGATTTTCATGATTTTACCCTAAGTGGTTACGCCCAATGGAGAGAGTGTTTTTTGTACTCCCAAAAAGATTTATGCCATACCCGTTTGCCCTTTAAGGGAAGTATCACAAAAGGGGATCTTAAACTCAAAATCTTTGGCAATAAAATCAACTACTCTACCTATAGCAATACCGTCTATGTCAAGGATTTGCATATCGATTTGCACAAATTACTCCAAAAGCAAAACACCAAGAGTAGCGACAATGGCAAAACCGACTCATCAAAGATTCACAATCTCACCATTTTGGGCAAAAACTCTATCATCTCCTACAAAAATTATCGGCTCAAAACCTCTCACTACTCTATCGATATAGATGGCAACCGACTCCTTTTCCAAAGCAACGACGGCGTTGCTAATCTCTATTTCAAAAAAGTAGGCGACAAGATTGCTATTGATGCGCTCAATGTTGATGATGCCATGCTCCATCCCCTTATCAATTTCGATGCTCTAAAGGGCGGAAGATACACGCTTCATCTAGCAGGAGATACCCCAAGGCAAATAGAGGGCAAGATAGTGATTGAGGGCGGTACACTTGAGCGGTTTCAAGGCTACAACAATGTCGTAGCGTTTCTCAACGCCATTCCCGCTCTTGTAGCCCTCTCCAATCCTGGATTTAACGACAAAGGCTACGAGATAAAAGAGGGAGAAATAGAGTATACTATTATCAATCAAAACCTTATCAAATTTAAATCCATTCGCATCGTGGGAGGTTCATCGACGATTGTAGGAGCAGGCGAAATCAATTTGGCTACTCATTTGGTATCGATAGATTTAGCCATACAAACCGCACGAGAGATTGGCAAGGTGTTGGGTTCTATTCCTATTGTGGGATATATTTTGGTAGGCGATGGCAAAAGTGTCGCTACGGGAGTTACAGTACGAGGCTCACTAGACAATCCCGAAGTACAATCTCACGCTATCAAAGATATGGTTTCGCTTCCGTTAGGTATGATTGAGCGACTGCTTAAATCCCCCGCACGGCTTATTGAGGGGAGCAAAAAAGCTAACTCTAAACGATAATTGGGGATAATTCACGTTTATGAAGAGAAATGGAATACAATGAAAATTAAGACCGATATTGCACACTTTACCTCCCCTTTGTATCTTGAGAGTGGGCGGATACTTGAACCTTATGACATTGCCTATGAGACCTATGGAGAACTCAATAGTGACAAAAGCAATGCGGTTTTGGTGTGTCATGCATTAAGCGGTTCCCATCATGCCGCTGGAGTTTACGAAAATGACTCAAAGGCGGGTTGGTGGGATGGTTTGATTGGTAGTGGCAAAGCGATTGATACCGATAGATATTTTGTCATTTGTACCAATACACTAGCATCGTGCTTTGGAAGCTCGGGACCTATGAGTCAAAATTACCCCAGTGAGCAACCCTACCGCTTCAAGTTTCCCGTTGTGACGATCAAAGATATAATAAAAGCCCAAAAAAACTTTTTGGCGACACTGGGAATCTATCACCTTAGAGCTATTGTGGGAGGTTCGATGGGGGGAATGCAAGCGTTGCAATTTGCTGTGGATTTTCCAGACTTTGCCGATGATATTATCCCTTTGGCGACGACCTACGCCACTCGCCCGTGGACGATAGCGTTTAACAAAGTCGCCATGGAGGCTATTCGCAAAGACCCACGATTCAAAGATGGCGATTACAACAAAGATGAGTTCAAGGAGGAGGGGTTGGACGGTTTGGCAATCGGCAGGGTAGCGGGACATATCTCTTACCTCTCTCCTCATTCGATGGATAAAAAATTTGGACGCAATTACGTCAATAACGATGGACTCTTCGAGCTTTTTGGACGCTATGAAGTGGAGCGTTATATGGAGTACAATACTGCCAATTTTGCCAAGATGTTTGATCCCCTTAGCTACCTCTACATCATCAAAGCTATCAATACTTTCAATCTCTCACGAGGTTACGACTCGCTTTATGAGGCTATTGGACGTATCAAAGCCTCCATTTGCTTGATTAGCTTCAAGGCTGATTATCTCTTTTTCCCCGCCGAAATGGAGCATATCTACAAAATGATGCAACGCAACAAACAAAAAGTAAGCTACCACGAAATCGATAGCGACTACGGACACGATGCTTTTTTGGTAGAGATTGACAAATTTGAGAACATCGTGCGAGAGGTGCTAGGGGAGTAGCCTCCCCACTCTTTTATTAGAAGTAGGACTTTAGTCCAATGCCATTTCTTTAAGCCCCAAACCCTCATCAAGTAGCCTTTTTTTTGGGCTATGGGGATACTTGTGTCTGGAGTTTTTTTGCGTTCAAAAGTTCTATTTGGCTTAATAGGTATTACATTCTTTTTTAGCTTCTCCTCTATTTGTTTGAAACGAATTTACCCGAAAATCAACAAAGAAGTTTTTTGGGAAGCTTCTTGGATTGTTAAACTTTTTAAGATTAGTTATATATGTATCTATTGCACTAATAAAAGAGCTATCTTTGAAGTTTGGTAGCTCAATATGAAAAGGGTCGTGTTTGGCTACTATCATTTAATATCCTTTCTAGTAGTCCATTGTATGTATAAATTTTAGTAGATTATACCAAAGTTTAGTATAAAATGGTAACCTATAGTTTGTGCTATTTGCGTGACACAATCGCAGATGCTAGACCCATATACAACGCTCAATCGCCATATTAAATTTTGTTTGCTCTTTACTCTATTTAGGCTATAATGTTGCATTTAATTCTAAGGAGTTTGTATCATGCAAACACGATTCCAAAAGCTTTTAGTAGGGATATTTTTCGTCTCTTTTCTTATGATAACGACCTCTTTGGCACGAGAGTTTGCACCGCTTGAACGCAATCACGATAGA
>DYTG01000110.1 GCA_020726085.1 Sulfurovum sp. | reverse complement strand
TCAATGGGTGTGAGGAGTTTACGCAAATCCACTTTGGGTGGAAGTTTTTGATTTGCATTGTTGTTGGTATATTTTTTGGCGTTGGCACTGGGTTTTTGGTATTTGTACCCCACCAAACTGTATTGTGAAGCATCGGCTCTTTGAAACATTTTTTTCATTGATTACTCTCCTTTTGTTATGTTTTTGGTTGTAGCTTTTGGGTTGCTATCGGGATTGAATTTCCAAATCGTCACAATAGGTACCACAAAGCCTACAATAATCACCACCCACAGAAGCATTCCTAGTTGCGAGTAGTCAGCGGGGGTGATAATGACACCGTTTTGTTTGATTTCACGCGTGACGACAAAGATTTCGTTGAGGTATTTGGTGAGCAACTTCGCTGCGGCTAGAGCGATATTCATAAAACTTGCCATCAAAGCAAACCACGTCGCTTTTTTGCCATCAGGAGCGTAGATAGCGACAAGAGTAAGCATAATGACTCCTGCAATGTAATCAAAAGGGGAGGCTAGGGCGGTATCGATAAGGGCTACTGTTTTGGCATCAATGCCTAGTAATGTGTGAAGCTCATAATACATCCCCAGTAGTGGCAAAGAGAGAACGGTATAAATAATCGTCATAGCAATAAGCACTCCCGAGATAGACTTATCGACGATAAATTTACCGCTTAGCCACATTCCTATAATCCCAAGCGTTGCCCCTATTTGTGCCAAAATGCCAAAAAATGCCTCATCAAAGCCTAGTGCATCCATCTCCCACCACTGCAAAGAGGGGCCCACTGAGGGCATAGCACGGTAAACAAAAATCACAATCATCGCCATTTTGATATGATGAATGGTTTGAGCATCAAGGTCTCCTACTACCTCTTTGAGCATGTACAAAACAATCATGAGTGAGATGACAAAGATAATCTCCTGAGAGTAAGACACTTTTAAAAGCCCCATAGCGATGATAAAAAAAGCAAATCCAATCCCACCAAAGAATATTTTTTTATTGAGCGGAGAAGTGGGGACGGGGTTGAGCCGCACCAAACTTACGCCAATGATGGAGAGAATGGGGATAAACAATGAGAGCAAAAAAACTTTTTCATAGCTATAGACACTAGCCAACCACCCTCCCAATCCCGATACCGCAAACCCAGCCATACCCAAAGAGAGCCGTGCCAAAACTTGAATAGTAGCGAGTTCTTTTTTGCGTTCCTCTTCGCTTTGGTTGGGGCTGGTGACCTCTGTGGACATCGTATCGGCTACCACATCTTGCAAAACGATACCAACGGTCATGACTATCATTGCCATCATGTAGAGTCCATCTTTGTCATAGGCTTGAAAGAACGCATAATCTCCCGCAATAGCAGCTATCATCAAAGTACCTAGCGTCATAAGCAAAGCCCCGATATAGACATAGATTTTACGGTTTGATCCCAAAAGGCTCACCGAATCGACTATTTGTCCAAATATCATCTTGATACTCCACGGAATCATAAGCCAAAAACTTAGCTCCATATACTCCACAGCACTTAATGCCAACTCTTTTTTGACCAAAAAGCTATCGGCAATTGCAGTAAATGCCGTCGCTCCGTAAGCAAAATAGATCATCAAAAGTGGCACATAGCGTAGCCTCATGGCTTGAAAAGGCATTATGAGGGCTTCAAAAAGAGATTGGGAAAGGGTTTTAGGTTTCATGGTTTCTCACTGTTGGGTAGGGTACAAAGAGGCTAAATATCAAAAAGAGTATATTCCTCTTTGATATTTTTGAGTATGCTCTTGTCAAGTGTATAGACAAAGGCGTAGTTGAAGTGGGTATTTTTGAGTATCTCAATGGCTTCTTTGGAGTCTTTGAACCAGTGCGGATTGTCGTAAAATTCCGCTATTTTGGTATTGGGAGGTGTGAGTACGATGCTTTTGATCCATTGCCCGTTGTATTTGATATACTCCCTAGCTTGAATAATATCATGAATGTTATCGACAAAAATAATCACTTGATCACTGTTTTTGGGGTGCGTTTTGGTGAGATCACTGTCGATAAAGATAGGCGTAAAGTGCTTGGTGTATTTGATTTTGTCAATGGCATAGGGCAACTCAAAGGCTTGGCAAAAAGCTACAACTTTGGTCAATATTTCAAAATGAAACGGAGCAAACTCTTTTTCTTGATAGATAAACTTTTCTACTTTAAAGGTTGATTTAAAAAGTGTTCCGCCCATTGTGTAGCCATCGACTTGATTGGAGAGTCTCTTGATATCGGGTTGGATTTTTTGCATCATGTCAATTTGGCTACCTATATAGAGTCGCCCCTCACTATTGACAATCTGTTCAAACGCCTTTTTCCAATTATCACTTAATAGTACGATGTTGCTTTTTTGGGTGACTATCATCTTGACAAAGCTCATCTGGTGAGGGGTGAGATAGAAAAACTCTGCCTCTTTGGAGAGAGTGACATAGCGTACAATTCTAAAAGCGGCTTCATAGATGCTATCGACTTTTATCCATGCAATCTCGTTGTCATTGGTGCAAATTTTATCTTCATCGTAAATAATGGCATAGGCACCCTCTTCAATGGCTCTATCAATTTCGCTTTGTTCATTGGAGATAAACAAATCACCCCGTTCAACTTTGGAAGCATAGAGCGTAACACCCTCAATGGCATTAATTTTTGGTTTAGTTGCAAGTGTGCCATTGGTAAGGTTAATAATATCTTCAATTTTCATTTGATTCATCTCTCCTTAACTAATGGAAGTTCCAACGGCTTTGGGTTTTTCGGGGCGTATCATGCACAACCCATCCCCATCTTTGGCCGCTAGAAGCATCCCTTCACTTTTGAGTCCCATCAGTTTGGCAGGTTTGAGGTTGGCAACGACGCACACTTGTGTGCCTATTAGCTCTTCAAGGCTGTACCACTCTTTGATTCCCGCTACGATTTGTCGTGGCATGGCTTCGCCAATATCGACTTGAAGCAAAAGAAGCTTGTTGCTTTTGGGAACCTCTTCACCGCTTACAACCCTACCAATTTTGAGTGAGGTTTGGAAGAATTGATCAATGCCAATAAGTGCAATACCTTGCGTTTGTGGAGTCTCTTTGGATTCTTGTGCGTTTTTGGGTTCTTTTACTTTGGGAGCTTCTTGGGGGCTAGGGTCTATCAAGAGTTGCTCTTCGATGCGAGGAAAGAGCGGAGGGATTTTTTCGATGATAAAATCGTCCAATAGCTCCCCCTTGACGATAAACTTTTGCCACGCAGCGTTACCTATCTCAAAACCCAGTGCTGCAGCGATTTTTTGGGTAGTGGAGGGCATGATGGGATGGAGCATGATGGCTACTTGGGTCAAAATATTGGCAATAAGCCCGTTGAGTGCCATTGCCTCCTCCTCTTTGCCCTCTTTCATCAAATTCCACGGCTGATACCTATCAATGGCACGATTGGCGATGCTAAGGGGTCGCCAAAGATCTTCAAGGTAGCGGTGGAGCATAATATCACTAAGATAGTTCTCCAATGAAGCGATATTGGCTTTGGTTTCGCTTAGTTCTTGTGCATAGAACTTTTCGACACGGTGACTTGTGACACTCCCCTCAAAATATTTACCGCTCATACCGATGAGTCGATTGAGAAGATTGCCCAAATCGTTACCCAAATCAGAGTTGATGCGATCAATCAATGCCTTTTGCGAAAAGTCTCCATCTCCACCAAAAGGGACTTCGCGAAGCATAAAGTAGCGAAAGTTTTCCAATCCGTAAGCATCGGCTACCTCTTTGGGCTTAATCACATTGCCTTTGGATTTGCTCATCTTCTCACCGTTTCGTGTCCACCAACCGTGCGCTGCGATGTGTTTAGGCAAAGGCAACTCCAAACTCATCAAGAAAGCTGGCCAATAGATGGCATGAAAACGCAAAATATCTTTGCCGATAAGCTCAACGGTGGCGGGCCAATAGCTCATAAGGGCTTCATCGCCACCGTATCCTAAGGCCGTGATGTAGTTCATAAGCGCATCAAGCCACACATACATGACGTGTTTGGGGTCGTCTATCTCTTGAGGAAGTTTCACTCCCCAATCAAAACTGGTTCGAGTGATAGAGAGGTCGCTAAGTCCCCCCTCAATGAAGCGAATCACTTCGTTGCGTTTGCTTTTGGGTAAAATCGCATCGGGATGTTGGTCGTAGTAATCAAGCAATCTTTGAGCGTATTTTGAAAGCCTAAAAAAGTAGCTCTCCTCTTCGACTACCGTCGTAGCCTTGCCACACTCAGGGCAAAACTCATCATCAACGAGTTGCGTTTTTGGGAAAAAAGCCTCGCATGAGATGCAGTAGTGACCTTTGTAGGTATCTTTGTAAATATCCCCATTGGCAAACATGATGCTAAAGGCTTTTTGTACTCCTTGCTTATGCTCTTCGTCGGTGGTTCGGATAAATTTGTCGTAGCTAATCCCAAAATCATCCCATAGCTCTCTAAAAGTAGCCGAAATCTCATCGGCATAGGCTTTGGTCTCTTTGCCTTTGAGTTGGGCTGATTGTTCAATCTTTTGACCGTGTTCGTCGGTACCTGTCAAAAAATAGGTATCGCACCCCACCATACGGAAGTAACGAGCCAACGTATCGGCAATAATAGTAGTATAAGCGTGACCAATGTGTGCCACGTCATTGACATAATAGATAGGGGTAGTAATGTATGCTTTTTGATGCGTCATCATTGACAAATATCCTTAAACAAATGAGTTTTGAGAAATTTTATCGAAATATTGCTGTAGAGGGGGTAAACGAGCTTCTAATATGCTTAGCTTATTTTTTAGAGCGTAAATATACGATTGACATCAACGATAAAATGGTTACGCAAAAAGTTTCTACCAATCAAAATAGGATAGTGGTATCTTGCACGATTGGCCAAAGTCACTTCCACTTTTTTGGTAATTTTTGCCAATTGAAGTTCGAGTTCGACAACTGGTCGGCGAATCGGTTTACCTCCGTGACGCTTGATGCGTACCATTCTTACCAAAGGGGCTTGAATGCGTTGGTTGTTGAATGTAAAGCCTACCCACTCTTTTCCATCCCGCAAAAAGGTTTCAATCTTTTGCGCATCAATGGATGTTGTCTTTGCACCCGTATCAATGCGTGCTTTTTTGCTCATGTCAGCTGCCATAATGTGTACCTTTTCCAATCGCCCAATTACCACATGATTGTCATCTTCTGCGATGCTGTTGTTTTTGGCTCCAAAGAGAAAAAGCACACTCATAAGTATCAAAAATCCATAACGCCACACTTATAATCTCTCCTAGCTAGAAGTTAAATTTTTTGGAATTATAATAAACATAACTAAAACAAAATTGAAATAATCTTTGAGGGGCGTAAAAATCTTAGTGCAACC
>DYTG01000109.1 GCA_020726085.1 Sulfurovum sp. | reverse complement strand
AAAAAACAAGGCAATAAATGTTTAACGCCACTCAAAGTAACGGCACTTTGCATCTTGATAATCTAAAATGTTTACGAGCGGCCTATCTCTACAATACCTGCTCCCTTTGCGCTCAAATATGCCCTGCCAATGCTCTAGCCAACAATCAACGCTTCGTTCTCGATACCCAAAAGTGCATTGATTGCAACGCTTGTGTGGGAGTTTACCCTACAGAGGCTATCGCAACCAAAAGCTTTGATACCCACTCCCCGCTCCCTGTGCATCGACAACTTTTGATCAATAGCCTCAAAAAGCAAATCGAATCAATACCTACTCAAAGAGTCCAGAGGGCTTTTAGCTTCACTCAAAACAAAACCATAGCCTTTGAGCGTTGCGATAATTGCGGTGATTGCGTGCAGTTTTGCCCTACTCATACCTTGCATTACAGCGACGACCATACCAAAATATTGTTTGTCAATACACAATGCATTGCGTGTGGGATTTGCGACGATATTTGTAAACCTAAAGCCTTTGGAGCCAAAGAGGAGCTGGATGTAGTAAGTATGGCGTTTGGACGTTTTGAGACGCTTATAGAGCATCATTTTGAGATTTGCAGTAAGTGCAAAGTATCTTTCCCTCACAAAAACAAAAAGACTGTCTGCAATCGATGCCGTGATTTTGTCAAGCAAAACGCTTCGCTCTTTGTAATGGCTAGGGATATGTAGATGCCCAAAGGAGTAGTGGTTTATGCTCTCTCCTTGGCAACTATTGGGACTATGGTAGCTGTGTGGCTTCTTGCTTATCCACGGCATTGTCTTAGTATCGTTGCACCACTTGTGGCACTTGTTTTTATCTCTTTTTCGTTTATTGAAATCAAAATTGTCAATAAAAACTGCTTCAATCGTTGCTATCTCAAAGAGGGAACGTTGCTTTATCGGCTTCTTTCTTCTAAGATACTTTTGATGCTATGGTATATCCTTGTTGCGTTTGTTTTTACCTTGTCGCTCTTTGTTGAGATACTGTTTTACTCCACGGCGTTGCAACTCTATTTGATTTTTCATATCTTTTTTGTGAGCTTTGTCTATCTCTTCATCAAGCGTTCTATCCAAAATCTGGTTCACATCGATACCATTTTGGCACGAGAGTGGAGTATTCATATTGGTACACTTTTGCTCTTTGGGGTTTTTGTTTATATGACACTGCACAGTTATACCCCCGATTTTATGGATGCCTCTCTTGAAAAAAGTATCATCAATGCTTCGCACGAGGTGGGATCGGAGTGTCAAATCATCGATAGGGTCGTTCGCTTGAAGGCAGAATTTAATGCACTCTTTTGGTGGGTGGTTGAAAATACAGCAGAGCATCTTCAAGGTAAGGTAACCAAATGGGGTATTTGGCTTAGTTTTATCTTGATGAACGCCTTTGCCTTGCTGGGAATTAATCGTTTGATTGCAACTGTGATTGATATAATCGATAGAAGTTTCAATAAAAATTAAGTGCCTTTGATCTCTTTTAGGAGTGTTTCTCCTTGCTCCATAAGCATGGTGATAATCTCTAGCTCATCTTCACAGTCGGAACGTTCATCTCGTGTGAGCTCTTTTTTGAGTCTCTTTTTGAGTTTACCTTGGCGTTGTTCCAGCTTTTTGAGAAGTGATTTGATGGATTTTTTCTCACTCTCTTTTGGCTCAAACTCCTCAATCTCTAATATCTTGGCAGCTTTTTCAATAAATTTAGCGATACCCAATTGCTTTTCCTTATTTTTAATGAATTGGTATTATAGCAGATTATTGATATTTTGAAGCTTCTCTTTGAACTTCGGCTCATTGCTGGTAATCTATTTGCAATATATCGAGTTTTAGCCTTATTGTTCATTGTTATCCATTGCAATCAAACACTCTAAACCGCAAAGATGCTCTAAATATTTCTCCTTTTGGCATAAAACTCTCTTTTGAACTCACCAAATCTATTGGCTACTATCGCCTCTCGCATCTGTTTCATCAAATCCAAATAGTAGTAGAGATTATGAATAGTAGCCAATCGAAAGTAAGTAATCTCTCTGGCTCGAAAGAGATGATTAATGTAAGCACGGCTGTAGTTTTGACACACCATGCACCCACACGCGCTATCGATAGGATTGAAATCCTCTTTGTAAGAAGCCCCTTTGATATTGAGTTTGCCAAAAGAGGTGAAGAGCGTACCGTTCCTTGCATTTCGTGTGGGCATGACGCAATCAAACATATCAATGCCCCGCTCGACATTTTCGACCAAATCTTCGGGAGTCCCTACACCCATAAGGTAGCGAGGTTTGTCGTGGGGCATAAATTGCGTCGTCCACTCAACCGTATCGTACATCTCTTGATTGGCTTCACCTACGCTCAATCCTCCAATAGCAAAACCATCAAAATCCAAAGCACAAAGCTCCCTAGCCGATTTTTCACGGAAAATTTTGTCCGTACCTCCTTGGATAATGGCAAAGATGTTTTGATCATGTGCCAATCCTTTGGCTTGATTGGCTCTGTGGTACTCAATAGAGGCTTTTGCCCAACGGGTAGTACGCTCAATGGAGGTTTGGATACGCTCTTGCGTGGCGGGTAGGGCTACCAAATCATCAAGTATCATCATAATATCTGAGCCTAAATTCATTTGAATATCAATCACCTTTTGGGGTGTAAAGTAGTGACGACTTCCATCGATATGACTCGCAAAGGTGATACCTCCCTCATCAATCTTGACATTATCGCTTAGTGAAAAGGCTTGAAATCCTCCGCTATCGGTCAAAAAGGATTTGGGGTATTGTGTAAATCCATGAAGTTTGCCCATTTTGGCGACGGTTGTATCGGTAGGACGCAAATAGAGATGGTAGGTATTGCCCAAAATAATCTCAGGCTTGATAAACGTAGCCAAATCGGTAGCATCAAGCGATTTGACCGCCCCCACCGTACCTACAGGCATAAAAACAGGAGTTTGAATGATAGAGTGAGCCGTCGTGATAGTCGTAGCTCTTGCTTTGTTGTCGGTATGATCTATGTGAAATTGCATAATGGTGTATTCCTTAAATAGTAAACGCTATTGTATCTATTTTTTAACAAAAGAGCAAAAGAGCCTTTATTGTTTCGCCTGATGAGTTTTATGCTATTGCTTTGAATGGAATGGTACAACGTGATGAAACTTGACACTCTGGCACGATTACCCCAACGGTGAGCTTCCAAATCCAATCGCTCATGCCCGAAAACGGCGTGATTTTTAGCGATGGAATCGAAAAAGACTTTTTGGAGTTCAACTCAGGTGCTACCTTAACCATCACCATCGCCCAACAAAGAGGGTGTTTGGTGCTTTAAACTTCTACGCTAAATTTTTGAGATGCCTTTTGGTCAATCTTTTTGAGTTTTAAATGCAACATCTATCTTTTTTGTTGTACTTTTGAGATAAATTTATGGTATATTACTCCAAAAATTGGAGAGAATTGAGTATGAAACGTACCAAAATAGTCATAACGTTAGGACCTGCAACCGCAAACAAAGAGAGTATCAAAGCACTAATAGAGCGTGGAGTTGATGTGATACGGCTCAATTTTTCACACGGCGTTCACGAAGAACACCGACAAAACGCCCAACTCATACGAGAAGTTAGCCAAGAGATAGGCAAAGAGATAGCCATTTTGCAAGATATTTCAGGGCCCAAAGTACGCATTGGTGAGGTTGATGGTGTATTGGAGCTTCAACGAGGCGATATTATCCAACTCTCCAAAACACAACACGACGATCCCCGTATCCTCTCTATCTCCTACCCCGAGATTATTGATTTGGTCAATGTTGGCGAAAAGGTTTACTTTGCCGATGGCACGATTACCTCCAAAGTCATTGCCAAAGAGGAGGAGTTTCTCACCCTAGAGCTTCAAAACGATGGCAAACTCACCTCTAAAAAAGGGGTTAATTTCCCCAATACCAAGCTCGAAATTTCCGCTATCACACCCAAAGATGAGAAAGACCTTATCTTTGGTGCCTCATTGGGTGTAGATTTGGTAGCGCTTAGCTTTGTCCAAAACAAAGAGGATATTCTCAAAGCCCGTGCGTTGCTCCAAGCCCACAACTCCAACCCTTTGTTGATTGCCAAAATCGAGATGAGCAATGCCATTAAAAACCTTGAAGAGATTATTGCCGTAAGCGATGGCGTAATGGTAGCCAGAGGGGATTTAGGAGCGGAGTTTGGTGTCACGGCTGTACCACGCATCCAAAAACGTATCATTCACCTAGCCAATCAAAACAACATCCCCGTCATAACCGCTACGCAAATGCTCACCTCTATGATCAAATCCCCTTACCCTACTCGTGCCGAAGTCTCCGATATCGCCAACGCTGTCTTTGATGGTACAGACGCTGTCATGCTCTCCGATGAGACCACAATAGGCGAGTTTCCTCTCCTTGCCGTGGATGTGCTACGAGAATCGGTCATAGATGCCGAACAAGACCCAGAGTATGGAAGTGAACATCTTCCTAGTCAAAGAGGCGACGATGCTATTGCCTACTCCGCCGTAAAGCTCTCAAACTTTTTGGAAGATGTAGATGCCCTTATCGCTTTTAGTGCCAGTGGATTTAGTGCTAAAAGTTTGGCGAAATTTAGACCCAAAAAGAAGATATATGCCGTGACCTACTCCGTCGAAACCTATCGCAAACTCAAACTCTCATGGGGTGTTGAACCTATTGGCGTATTTGAATTAAGCTCTCCAGCCAAACTCATTTTGGCAGCTTTTGATGAACTCCAATTTCAAGGATTGGTACGCAAAGATAGCAAATTTATCGTCACTATGGGCGATATTGTGGGTAAAAAAGGCTCTACCAATCTTATCCGTGTCCTTGATAGAGATGCCATCAAGACCATGTACGAAGGGATGGGGATACCCAAACACCACTCGCTCTATATGCCTAATTAGCCTTGACGATGATGCCCATATCTTTTTTATTCTTTATGGGTTTTCTATTTTTGGGCTTATGAGTGCTTTTGTGGTCAATTTTTTGGGGAATGGTAAAGCTTTGTTTGATGGTTTGCTTGATAGAGGAGTTGCCTTTGATGGTGCTGCTATTGTAGTTAGAATACGAAAGAGTCATCAATAGCAATATCAAAAGCAGAACTTTTGGAAGAGACATAGATATTCCTTGAATATTTTTTGATAGTTAGTAGAAGAAATAGTAAGAAGGTAGGTCACAGTTTGTAACCTAAATTTATTATAGTACAAATGGGCTTAAGAGTTGCCCTAAAGATGGGTTATAATTAATTTTTCATTACTTCCAAACGCAGAGAGTGTGAAATAATAAACCCTTCGACTAGGCTCAGGGTGAACGGATAGCGTAAAACCATTCGTGTTCAGCTTATCGAAGCACTTTTTTAG
>DYTG01000108.1 GCA_020726085.1 Sulfurovum sp. | reverse complement strand
AGATGAAGGAAAAATAGAGTTTCCATTAGCAGAAGTAATATTTATGACACTCTTTTGTGGTCATAATTTGAGGAGTTTTTCACATGATTATGGGGTCTTTTGGTTTGGATTAAGATTTCATTGGATTTGCCTAGGAAATAACCTACCAAAACAAACCCTATAGAGCCATACGAAGTTTTGAAAAAGAGAAGATACCCTACTATCTTGTTGTCAATGAAATGACTTTGGAAACGCAAATCATAGAGCAACGCATTGAAAAAATTGACTCAAATCCTGCAACACCCTATCAAAAGCTACTCGATAAATACACACAACCCCCTTATCTATTGCAAAATTACGGAGTGGTCTCTATCGAAAGTGACAAAATATACATTACGACCGATTTATGCCCCTCTTCGCAAAAAGGCTACGAACGAGAGTTTTATCAAAAGCTTATCAAACACTATCCAAATCCTGTAGAGATTACCCTTTTGGTTAGCGGTAAGTGGATTGACAAACATCCCCAAGCGTTTCAAGAACTCAAAAAGTGGGAAGACCAACAGCGATTAAGCATCACATGGGAAACCACACCCATACACACCCCTACCATCCTAAAGCCCCTCTTGCAAACAACTTTTTGCTATCCAAAGGTGTCGATATGGAAAAAGAACTTTTGGATGTCGAGAAAAAACTCATCGAACAAGGCGTTACTCCCTCTATCTTTTTTCGTTTTCCAGGGCTTGTCCAAAATGAAAAAGCGATACAAACACTCAAACGATTGGGATTGATTACAGTAGGTTCTAATGCATGGTTGGCAAAAGGTTAAAAAATTCAAAAAGGCAGCATTGTTTTGCTCCACGGAAACAAAAACGAACCCCAAGGGATAAAAAAAGCCGATATTTTGTTCCAATCAACGCCTTACAAAATAGGCTCTCTTTTGGATATAAGCAACAATCTGGCACATTAATATATAAATACTTTTAGTTTTTTTTAGGTTATATTATTGTATCATTTGAAAATTATGCTTAAGGAATGTTGCATGAAAAAAGTTTTGGTTCTCTTCGTGATGTTCTGTGTTTTTGCATGGGGTAGCACCACGACGGTTATTAAAAGCGGTTGGCAGTCGGTAGGTCTCAATAATGATGTAACCGATATGTCTATTTTTACAGCTCAAAATGTCGAAGAGGTGTGGATATACGATGGTGCTAGACAAAGATGGAGTGGTTATTCACCCAATAGCCAAACATTAGCCAAGATAGAAGCCAAATTTAATACCATAAGCACGATTGGCAAATGGCAAGGTATTTGGATCAAAAGCTCCCAAGAGTGGTATCTTACCCAAGAAGACCCCATCAAAAGCGATACACCCATAGATACGATAGAACTCAAAAAGGGATGGAATTTGATTGCTATTCCTCTTAATAGTACTCTCTCACCCAAAGTCTTTGATGATAATGAGACGCTTATTTGGAAATACAGCAATGAAGAGTGGCAACTTTTTGACAAAGAACCAACGCAACATTTTCAACCCATCCAAAGCATCAAAAAGAGCGATGGATTGTGGGTCAAAGCTCAAAAAGATCGAAGCATAGAACTATCCAAAGAGAGTGCCACGCTCCAAAGCTTTGCTTCCCAAGAGGAGATGAAAGCCTATATCGAAACACTTTTGGTAGTCAATAACTCCTATCCAATACTCTACAGCATGACTATGACCGATAGTATGGTCTCCAACCAAGTGGACTCTATATTCATCAATACCTCCGCACCCACATCCGCCCCCCAAGAAGGCTCAACAGGGAATAAAGAAGCTACCAATGTCACCAATACTAATCTTCAAGAGAAGGGTGTCGATGAGTCCAATACACTCAAAAGCGATAACCAATACATCTATACGCTCAATACAAACACCAACGCTATTGAGATATACAGTTTTGCTCATCTTGCGACCAACAATCAAGCGCCAGTGAGCAAAATAGACCTAAACAACAACAGCTACAAAAACATTGACTCTTTTTATCTCTACAACAATAGCTTAGTAGTACTCTCGCATCAATATGAAAAGAGTACGCAAGTAGTCGTCGATGTATATGATCTAAACGACATAAACAACATCACAAAAACCCAAAGCTTTAATGTGGATGGTTATATGAGCACTTCTCGAATCCTAAACAATAGACTTATCGTTGTGAGTAGCTTTAGCCCTTATGCTGACATCGAGTATCCTATTGTCTATCTTGATGGTATGGAGGAGTGCCAAAATGATGGTGGCGTATCCTATCCTAGTATGCCAATTCCCGATATGCCAACAGAGGGTGGCGATACGGTGACAAGCAATACCTTAGCAACCGATATGCTTTATCCATACTACTACAATCCAAAGTGCCACAATGTCGCTTTTGATAGCAACGGCAAGGCGTTTAGATACGACTACGACAATCCAATCGTAACACAAAAATACCTTGTACCTCAGCTAAGCTACAATGATTTTAGCGGTGATTTACTCAACTATCAAAGCTTCTACGCTCCACTCAAACAAAACCAAACCTCAACCATTACGAGCGTTTCTACTTTTGACCTTGATAAGGTGGAGTTTATCAAAAGCAGTGCCATTGTGGGCAATAGCCATATCGTTTACGCCTCCACATCCTCGCTCTATATCTTGTCGCATGAGTATCCTATCTACTACAACTACGATGAATATCAAGAGCGAAGTGTTATTTATAAATTTGACATTGAGCAAGATTTGGGATTTGAAGCTATGGGCTTTGTTAATGGCTTTGCCCTCAATCAATTTAGCCTTAGCGAATACAATCAAACCTTGCGAGTAGCGACCACGCAAGGCAACTCATGGGAAAACAATACCCAAAACTCTATCTTTACGCTCAAACAAAACGGTTACGACCTTGATACGTTGGGCTTTTTGGGATCACTGGGCAAAGAGGGTGAAACGATTCAATCGGTTCGATTTGTAGGCAATAAGGGCTTTGTAGTAACCTTTCGCCAAACCGATCCGCTCTATACTCTGGATCTTAGCAACCCCGCCAATCCTCTCAAAGTGGGTGAGTTGTCCATCGATGGCTTCTCTCAATACATCCACCTAGTTGATGAAAATCGACTCCTTACTATCGGACGAGATGCCAATAGCGAGGGGGTACAGCAAGGCATCATGATTGAGCTTTTTGATATTAGCGATTTTGCCAACCCCAAACTAGCCGACAAGCTAACCATTGGAGACAACAGTTATTATAGCGAAGCCCTCACCAACCACAAAGCCTTTATTTACCGTGAGAGCGATAAGCTTTTTGGGTTTGATTACAACAGTTGGAATAGCTACGACATGAGCTATTTTGGTCTCCATCAAGTCGATGGAATCACCCTCAAATCCATCGCCAAACTCTCTACCACCAATGAAGGCTACAATAAGTGCAGTTGGAGTTCAAGAGGTATTGTTTTTGATTACGAAACAAGCAGTTACGTAGCCTATTTTTGCAACGGCACTGTAGCCACGCAACGTTTAGCTACCACCAAATAAGGAGAATGTATGAAACGAGTACTATTTTTAAGTGTTACCTTTTTGTTGATAGGTTGCGGTAGTCCCGCACAAAAAAGCGAAACCAATACAACCACGCCAATACCCACATCAACAACATCGCCATTGCCCAATATCGACGACAGTGCCAAAAAGCCACCTCAAATTCCTACGCTTTAGCAAACTTCAACACCCCTTTGCCTCATGAGTTCAAAACTCGTGAGTGATGGACGCTAATTGGATGCGGTTTTGGCTATAATACTCCAAGAGTTATCCAAAACAGAGAAAGGTTCATAGATGCTTGTTCATATTTGTTGTTCGGTTGATAGTCACTACTTTTTGCAAAAGCTCCAAGCCGATTATCCCGATGAGAAGTTGATAGGATTTTTTTACGATCCCAATATCCACCCCTACAGTGAGTACTATTTGCGTCTTTTGGATGTCAAGCGAAGCTGTGCGATGCTAGGCGTTGAGCTCGTGGTGGGTGAGTACGATGTGGCGGGATGGCTAGAGAGTGTCAGAGGATTAGAACACGAACCCGAAAAGGGGGCTAGATGCAAAGTCTGCTTTGATAACCGTTTTGAAACCAGTGCCAAAGAGGCTTCTAGTCGTGGTGAAAAATGCTTCACTTCCACACTTCTTACGAGTCCCAAAAAATCCCTTACCCAGCTGCAAAAATCAGGCGATAGAGTAGGGGCAAAATACGGTGTCACCTTTGTCGCTCCCGATTATCGCAAAGCCTCAGGGACGCAAGAGCAAAACCTACTTGCCAAACAAGAGAGTCTCTATAGACAAGACTATTGCGGGTGTCTCTATGGACTACGAGACCAACGCCACCACCAAAACAAACCCATCGATGAGCTTTTCGTCCCTCTTTCCAATCAAATCCTACCCGATTCGCTCGAAGCCAAAATCGCACTCTACGAGAGACGTTTGGAACTAGAAAATGAGGGTAAAAGCTACCAAATCATCAAACAACGCTTTTTGAACTACCGTTTGCTCTATGGCTACATCAAAAACAAACAAGGCACCATTCCCTCCTACTTTTTGCCCTACTCCTCCATTCGGGGCGACTATAGCAGGGGCAAAATCGAGTACGCCATAGAGGGTGTGCATTATTTCAATCGTGACGAAATCAAATTTATCACACTTGAACACTACAACAGATTGGCAAAGTGCGATTACGCTTCCATCCAAGACCTTTGCTACCATCCGCCCAAATTTGAAGAGGAACTTGCCGTGCGTACTCAAATCTCCTGGGTCCCTTACGATTTGGGAGCGATTATCGTCGTAGAAGCGATACCCACAACCAAACTCGAAATCCTATGCCAATCCAAACTCTACGAAGATATGCAAGAGGTTTTGATTGAGTTGTTTTGACAAGCGTCATTGCGAACTTTTTTGGGTGAAGCAATCTCAAACACTGCAATTGCTTCACTTTGTTGGCAATGGCAAATCGAAGATCGCCAACTCACCGCAAAACTAAGTCATTGACTTATAAACCATAAAAAGATACAATAGAACCACTTGCAAATTCCCCAACCCTCCTTAATAACTGTTTTTATCATAGCTCTTTTTGACTTTAAAAACTCATTTTCATTTTATGTTTGAGAGATTTGCGTTAATTTGCATTGATTTGACTCAATTTTCGCAATAAACCCTATTTTTACTCCGTGCTTTATGGTGGAATACGCTGAACTCTTTGTGTTGTTTGGATGGGTTTATCAAATATCATGTCACAAGCTTAAGGCTTTGATGAATGCAAATAGAGAGTATTCCAAAGGCACCTGAGTATATCGCTGTGATAGGAATATCACCATCAACTACACTAATATGAAGCTTACCCCCTATCCATACCTCACAATTGCCTTTGGAGTTTTGCTTGACTCCCGCACCACAATCCCTAGAGACAAGCGATAGCATCTC
>DYTG01000107.1 GCA_020726085.1 Sulfurovum sp. | reverse complement strand
AAAATAGTAAATGTGTGAAAAATTTTATAGAGTTTTAGTTAAGTTTCGTTAAAATTGGGTGTAGTATTTTTAAAAATTGACCCAAAAATGAACCATTAAGGAACAAGATGCAAAGTGACCTATTGTATAACAAATTAAAAGAGCAAAAGTTTATCCTAGCAGGTTCTTGCGTGATTGAGAGCGAAGCTATGGTGATGGAGTTGGCACGAGAAATCAAAAAAATGAGCGACGAACTGGGGCTTCTCTATATCTTCAAAGCCTCTTTTGACAAAGCCAATCGAACCTCATTGAGTAGTTACAGAGGACCTGGACTTGAGGAGGGATTGAGGATATTGCAAAAGGTTAAAGATACCTTTGGTTTACCTATTACCACCGATATTCACGAACCCTATCAGGCCTCTTTGGTGGCACCCGTAGTCGATATTATCCAAATTCCTGCTTTTTTGTGTCGTCAAACCGACTTGCTTGTAGCTGCTGCACAAACAAACAAAATTATTAACATCAAAAAAGCCCAATTTCTCGATGGCAAAGATATGATACATCCAGCTACCAAAGTCAAAGAGAGCGGTAATGATAAAATTATGCTCACCGAACGAGGAAGTATGTTTGGATTGGGCAATTTGGTGGTCGATTTTCGCCAAATCATTGATATGAAAGCGTTTGGTTATCCTATCGTTATGGATGTCACACACTCAACTCAAAAACCCAGTGCATTGGGTGGCAAGAGCGGAGGGGATAGAAAATACGCCCCTTATATGGCAAAATTGGCCAATGCGGTGGGGGTTGATGGATTTTTCTTTGAGGTTCATCCCAACCCAGAGGAGGCTTTAAGCGATGGACCAAATATGGTCTATCTCAAAGATTTTCGAGCTATTTTAGAGAGTATTGCTTAAAAATTGTTATAATTACAAAATAGTAACCAAAAAAAGGAGAGAGATGAAAGGAATAATCTTAGCAGGGGGAAGTGGTACAAGACTCTATCCTATCACACAAGGAGTAAGTAAGCAGCTAGTTCCTATCTACGACAAACCCATGATCTATTATCCGCTTTCGGTTTTGATGTTGGCGGGAATCAAGGAGATACTTATTATTACCACACCTCACGATCAACCTTCGTTTCAAAATCTATTGGGCGATGGAAGTGCGTTGGGTATGCGTTTTGAGTATGTGGCACAACCCTCACCCGATGGTTTGGCACAGGCTTTTTTATTGGCAGAGGAGTTTTTGGAGGGCAATGATGCTTGTTTGGTTTTGGGGGATAATATCTTTTACGGACACGGACTCAGTGAACTATTAGCCAACTCCATTACTAATGCCAAAGAGGAAAACAAAGCAACCGTATTTGGGTATCGTGTCAATGATCCCCAGCGTTACGGAGTAGCAGGATTTGATGCCGTTGGAAACGTAACAAGCATCGAAGAGAAGCCCAAAGAGCCAAAAAGTAATTATGCAGTAGTAGGACTCTATTTCTACCCTAGCGATGTAGTAGCCAAAGCCAAAGAGGTCAAGCCTAGCCCACGAGGAGAGCTAGAGATTACAACGCTCAACGAACTCTACCTTAAAGAGGAGCGACTCAAGGTAGAGCTTATGGGACGTGGATACGCATGGCTCGATACAGGTACACATGAATCTCTCCTTGAAGCCTCTCAGTTTATCCAAACCATCGAAAATCGTCAAGGGTTAAAGGTGGCGTGTATCGAAGAGATAGCGTATGAGATGGGCTATATCTCCAAAGAGAGACTCTTAAAACTCGCCCAACCTTTGCAAAAAAATCAATACGGACAATACCTCATTGAACGAGCGCATGAAGGAAAGGTAACACGATGAACTTTATAAAAACCGATATTACTGAAGTTGTCATTATTGAGCCAAAAATATTTGGTGATGAGAGAGGTTACTTCGTAGAGACGTTTAGAGAAGATAAATTTTTTGAAGCGATTGGCTACACAGTAAACTTTATTCAAGACAATGAATCCAAAAGCTCTTACGGAGTGCTTCGAGGATTACATTATCAAATGGCTCCTTTTGCTCAAAGCAAACTCGTTCGTGTCATTAAGGGCAAAGTGCTTGATGTAGCGCTCGATATTCGTCTGGGGTCTCCTACATTTGGCAAACATGTAGCTGTGGAACTAAACGATGAAAACAAACGCCAACTCTTTATTCCACGAGGTTTTGCTCATGCTTTTGTAGTGCTAAGCGATGAGGCTATTTTTGCCTACAAAGTTGATAACTACTACAGCCCAGAAAACGATAGAGGGGTGGCATTTGATGATGAAGCCTTTGGGATTGATTGGCTTGTACCCAAAGAGAAATTGCAACTATCCAACAAAGATGTAAACCAACCATCTTTTAAAGAGTGCGATAAATTTGAGTATGGGGTGGATTATTATGAAGAAAGATAGTAAATTGTATGATCAATGGAATGAAAATAAGAAAACTATCTGTGCAAATGATACTTTGATAAAATTCCAACAGTTTCATATTGTATTTATGAAAATGGGTGTAAATATTGGATTTGAACAAGATGGTAAAGGCAGTGAATATTTACGCCCAGTACTTGTATATAAAAAATTTAATAATAGAGTATTTTTAGGTATTCCACTTACATCTATAGCAAAAAGTGATAAATTTCATTTTGAATTTGAATATAAAAAACATAAAAAGAGTTATGCAATATTGAGTCAAATAAAATTGTTTGATATTAAAAGAGCAAAATATTATGACGGTAAAATATCAAAAAAACAATTTGAAAAACTACAAGAGAAGTTATTGGATTTAATTGTTACCCCACTTCAAGCGAAGGGGGAGTGCACGAAGGCGATTTGTAGTACCAGTATAGCACAAAAGCAACCTAATGTCAAGCTAAACATCTTAGTCACAGGCGGGAATGGGCAATTGGGTAGTGAAGCAAGAGAACTCTCTTTAACTAATCCCAATAACTTCTTCTTTACCGATATAGAGAGTCTTGATATTACCAACAAAGAGGCGATTGAAGCATTTGTTTTGACGCATAAAATCGATGCTATTATCAATTGCGCTGCTTATACTGCCGTAGATAAAGCAGAGAGTGATGCAGAGTTAGCCGACAAGGTCAATCATTTAGCGGTAAAATATTTATCTGAAGTTGCTAAAGCCAATGATATTATTTTGATACATATCTCAACCGATTATGTCTTTGATGGCAAAAATTATCGCCCCTATTTGGAGAGTGACTCCACGAGTCCTAATGGCGTGTATGGCAAAACCAAACTTGATGGTGAAAAGGCTATGATAGAGCTTAACCCCAATCGCTCTATTATTATCCGCACGGCGTGGGTATATTCAAGCTTTGGAGCAAATTTTGTCAAAACCATGCTAAGATTTGGCAAAGAGAGAGAGCAACTCACCGTCATTTATGACCAAGTAGGCTCTCCTACCTACGCACGGGATTTGGCACAAGCGATATTGGATATTTTGCCACAACTTGATAATGAGAGCGTAGAGATTTACAACTACACCAACGAGGGCGTTTTAAGCTGGTTTGATTTTGCCAAAGAGATTATGAAGATGGCAAAACTTGATTGTGCCGTTTTGCCCATTGAGACCAAAGATTATCCCACTCCCGCTTCAAGACCGCACTACAGTCTATTAAACAAAGCCAAAATTAAAGCCAAATTTAATATTACTATCCCCTATTGGAAAGATAGTTTGGATAGATGTCTTAGGGAGTTAGGGGAGAGAAGATAATGGTAAATATAGAAGAGCTTAAACCCTTGATAGTAGAAAAGCTTAAACCCTTAAATCCTAGCCAAATTATACTTTTTGGTAGCTATGCTTACGGTACACCCACCCAAGATAGTGATATAGATTTGTATATTTCCAAGGCAAACAAAGAGGAACACTTAGATGCAAAAGCTATGGTAAAGTTAAGAGATTTAATGAGGGATTATAAAATCGGTTTTGATGTAATAGCTGGAACACAAGAAGAACTTGCCAAAAGAGAAGATCCTTTTTATAAGATAGATATACTTCAAAGAGGTATTAAAATATATGGCTAATAAAACGTATGCTTTGGAGTGGCTGCAAAAAGCTTATCATGATTTAGATTCTGCAAATGTACTCTTTGTATCTGGACACTATAGGGATACTATTGAATATTTGTACCATCAAGCTGTTGAAAAAACATTTAAGGCTCTCATGGCATACAAAAACAGTCCAATCAAAAAAAACGCATAACTTAGTAGAACTAAATGAAATCACAAATAATCCATTTGGTCTAAACGAAGATGATATTCATGATAAGTATAATAACTACTTATCACACAAAACAGAGATACCCCTCTTTGGATAAAAAACTCCCTTCAAAAGAAGAGATTAAAAAAAGTAAAAGATTTGGCAACATATCTTTTTGAAGAAACACGAACAAAATTAAATATCAATCAAAGTGAGATAACCGATGAAAAATAACAACAAAACACTACTTCTTACAGGCACAGCAGGATTTATAGGCTCAAACTTTGCACCCTATTTCCTAGAAAAATACCCAGATTACAATTTAGTAAATCTTGACTTGCTCACTTATGCAGGGAACCTAGAAAACCTCAAAGAGTGTGAAAATAATCCACGATACAAATTTATCAAAGGGGATATTTGCAATCGTGAACTTGTAGAGTTTATTTTTAGTGAATACAATGTGCAAGGCGTGATTCACTTCGCAGCGGAAAGCCATGTCGATAACTCTATCAAAAACCCAGGAGTATTTGTACAGACCAATGTCAATGGAACTTATACTCTTGTCGATGTAGCCAAAAAATATTGGATGGAGAAACCATTTATTTATAAAGAAGAGTATCGAGATTGTAGGTTTCATCATATTTCAACGGATGAAGTCTATGGCACACTCAGCCTTGACCCCAATGATTTGTTTACTGAAAAAACACCGTACGCTCCAAACTCCCCTTACAGTGCATCCAAAGCTTCAAGTGATCTGATAGTGAGGGCTTATGTGGAGACTTTTGGACTCAACTGCGTAATCACAAACTGCTCAAATAACTACGGCCCAAAACAGCACGATGAGAAACTTATCCCTACCATTATCAGAAATGCCCTCAAAGGAAACCCGATTCCAATCTATGGTGATGGCAAAAATATCCGAGATTGGCTCTATGTACTTGACCACTGCAAGGGAATTGATTTGGTTTATCACAACGGTAAAAAAGGTGAAACTTATAACATCGGTGGGAGAAATGAGAGAACAAACCTACAAATCGTAGATAGAATTTGTACTATTTTAGACCAACAAGTACCAAAAGCTAACTCTTCTTACAAAGATTTAATCACTTTCGTAGAAGATAGAGCAGGACACGATAGAAGATACGCAATAGATGCTACAAAACTTGAAAATGAACTGGATTGGAGAGCCGATGAGGATTTTGATAGTGGGATTGTGAAAACTATTGAGTGGTATTT
>DYTG01000106.1 GCA_020726085.1 Sulfurovum sp. | reverse complement strand
CACTTAAAAAATTGGAAGATTTAAAAGAATGGGACGACGAGGGTACTTTTTGGCCAAAATCAAGTAAATGTTATCAATTGATACAGTATAATAGTAAAAATTATTACACTAAAGCGATAAAATGACTCAAAAGGATTTCTTGAAATTCAATTTTGGAAATCTTTGTCATCCAATCATCTATAAGCAGGAGAAACGATGCAATTTAAGAATGTTACCGTAGGGGTAGAGGGAAACAGCTATTTTGGTGGAGCGGTTACGAGTCGAACGATTTGGTTTGAAGATGGAAGCAAAAAGACATTGGGCTTTATGCAAATAGGCGAGTATGAGTTTGGCACTCAAGCCCCCGAACGTATGGAGATTACAAGCGGTGAGGTAGAGATTTTGTTGCCTAGTGAAAGTCAGTGGCAAACCATCCACGCGGGGGGAAGCTTCCATGTCGAGGGAGATTCGCATTTCACAATCAAAGTAAATGCCGTGACGGATTATTGTTGCAGCTATTTGTAGGAGAAGCCATGGAAAATCAACCCACACTTCAAGAGCTTCAAGCCTTTGCCGATACCAAATTAGCAGCCTACAAAAAACTCAAAGAGAGCCTCGCTACTGCCTACGACGGATATGAAGAACAACTCATTGAAGAGAAACTCGAAGCCTATCGAACGCTTATCAAGAGTACCAAAGCCAAAACAAGAGAGATCCAATCGCATGAAAACGTTGTGGCTTAGTCTCCTTTTGACACTCACCTTTGCATGGGGTGGTTATAGTGTGGGGCAAACGTTTGATATAGCAACGCTAAGCGATCAAAACAACCAAAAAGTATCTCTAGCAAAAGCCCAAAAGATAATGGTAGCCTTTAATAAAGCTTCGTATTACGATATGGATCAATTTTTAGCAACCAAGCCCAACTTTTTGCAAACCCACACCATTGCTTTTATCAATGATATTTCCGCCGTTCCCAGTGCTATTGTCAAGCTCTTTATCCAACCTGCTATGAAAAAAAAGAGCTACCCCATTTTGCTTTTGAAAGATAGTGAAGCCTCCAAAAAGCTTGATTATCGAGAGGGTAAAATCACCATCTACTCACTCAAACGGGGTAAAGTTGTGAAAATTGAGTACATTGATTCGCAAAAAATAGGTGACTATTTCAAATAGTAGTCTCTATCTTTCCTTGTTTTCACCGAGGTTGGCTATTTAATTTTTGAAATAGCATAAAGATATGTTACAATCAATAAAATGGGAGTTTACAATATGCCTGTAGTTAGTAAGTTTTTAGGAATAATTATAACTATGTATTAAAATGAACACAATCCAGCGCATTTTCATGCAAAATATGGTGAATATAAAATCATAGTTCATATCAAAACGGGTGTAATTGAGGGTAAATTTCCTAAACGAGCATTGCAAATGGTTATGGAGTGGCATGAGCTTCATAAGGATGAACTTTTAGAAGATTGGGGGCTTTGTGCCAAAAGAGAGATGCCAAACCCAATTGAACCATTGGAGTAACATTATGTTTATTTTTGTAGAAGAAGCAAAGTATTTAGAAGATTACAAAATTGAATTAAAATTTAATGACGGAAAAAAAGGAATTGTTGATTTACAAAGTGAATTGTACGGCACTATGTTTGAACCCCTTAAAGATAAATCAATATTTTCAAAAGTTAAAGTTGATGAGGATTTGGAAACCATTGCTTGGGAAAATGGAGCCGATTTAGCACCAGAATTTTTATATTACAAGAGTTTTCAAGACGATGTATCTTTGGAAAGCCAATTTAAGCAGTGGGGTTATCTCCAATAAGTAAGAAGTCTCTATTGATTTGAAAAAATAAAAAAAGTAGATTAAACCAATGATAGCCCAAACTTCCATCGAAGCTCTAAAGAGTTCGCTTGATATTGTTGATGTGGTGGGTAACTACATTGAGCTTAAAAAAACAGGGGCTAACTACAAAGCCAATTGCCCTTTTCACGGTGAAAAAACGCCCAGCTTTGTCGTAAGTCCCTCTAAGCAGATTTACCACTGCTTTGGATGCGGGGCGGGTGGGGAAGCTGTGAAATTTGTCATGGAGTTTGAAAAACTAAGCTACCCCGAAGCGATAGAGAAACTCGCCTCTACCTATAATTTCGTATTAGAATATACCCAAGGGCAAAACGACTACAGTGAGCTAAAAAGGGTGATGGAGGCGGTACAAAAGTGGTATGTTAAAAATCTTGATTTAAACAAAGAGGCTAAAAACTATCTCACAAACAGAGGCGTGAGTGAGCGTAGCATTGAGGAGTTTGAGGTGGGCTATGTGGGTGATTCTCAAAGTCTGCTCAATTTTCTAAATGCCCAAATGCTCCCACTTCCCAAGGCACAAGAGGCAGGGATTGTAGCTACCAACGACAACCAAAGACCCTACGCAAGACTTGTAGAGCGTATCACCTTTCCCATCTGCTCTCCCAATGGCAATTTGATAGGATTTGGAGGGCGAACGCTAGGCAATCATCCCGCTAAATATATCAATTCACCCCAAACCAAACTTTTTAACAAATCCCAAATACTCTACGGCTACCATCGTGCCAAAAAAGCTATCTATGAAAAAAAAGAGATTATTATTACCGAGGGGTATTTGGATGTGATTATGTTTCATCAAGCGGGGTTTAAAACCACCGTTGCTACGCTAGGTACGGCACTCACAAGCGAACATCTTCCGCTACTTAAAAAAGGTGAACCCAAAGTGATTTTGGCGTACGATGGAGACGAAGCAGGGATTGAAGCGGCATACAAAGCCTCCCGAATGCTTAGCGGTGGTTTTGATGGGGGTGTGGTGCTTTTTGGGAGTGGACTTGACCCTGCTGATATGATAACGCAAGGCAAAAGCGTTGATGTAGCTGGGATGCTTCGCTCCCCTAAACCTTTTATTGCTTTTGTGCTTGAGCAGATGATTGCACCTTTTGATTTGCACAATGCTTTGGAGAAACAAAAAGCTTTTAAAGAAGTGAAGCACTATTTGTCGGGCTTAAGTGAGATTCTCAAAGAGTCCTATACTTCTTTGGCTGCTTCGCTTTTGGGCATTGGGGCTACTCTTTTTGGTCACGCATCGTCCAAATCTCTGTTGTCGCACTCCCCCAAGCTCTCCAAACCCGATGACATTATGGAGCTAAGCGTTATCAAAACCTTGCTTCAAAAACCTGCATGGATTGATGAACTGATTGACTTTTTAAATCCCAAACTCTTCAAAGTCCATTTTTCTCTCTTAGAGCATCTCATGCACCAAGAGTTTGACCACCCCAATCTCATACGACTCTCTATTGATGAAGGTGTGCAAATATTAAGCGGCGATGAGCTTCGGGGAAGTATTGTTCGATTGCAATTTAAAGCGTGTGAAGAGGAGCTTAGCCGCATTACCCAATCATCGTCAATGGATTATCAAGCCAAAAACTTTCATATCCAAAAGCTCAAACGAGATATAATGCCAAGATTAAAACAAGGAGAGTTAGTCACTTATGAGAGCCATATCCCTATTTAGCGGAGGACTAGACAGTTGCATTGCCATTAAACTTATCCGTGATCAAGGCATAGATGTCATTGCCATGCATATCGATACAGGTTTTGGAGGGACAAAAGACAACCGTCTCCATCTGCAAAATATGTGCGATCAGCTAGGAGTAGAGCTAAAGATTGTCGATATCAAAGAGCAGTTTGTAGGAGATATTCTTTTTAATCCCCAATACGGCTACGGCAAAAATTTCAACCCCTGTATCGATTGCCATGCCAATATGTTTCGAGTCGCCAAAGCCATGATGAAGGAGTGGGAGGCTTCCTTTTTGATTTCGGGAGAGGTTTTAGGGCAGCGTCCTATGAGTCAAAGAGGCGATGCACTTAGACAAGTGGTTGCACTATCGCAAACCGATGAACTGCTTTTGCGTCCCTTGAGTGCCAAAATGCTACCGCCAACATTGCCCGAAAAAGAGGGATGGGTCGATAGAGAGAAGCTACTGGGCATAAGCGGTCGAAACCGTGAAGTACAAATGAAAATAGTCAATGAGATGGGCTTAAAAGATTATGAATCACCAGGAGGCGGATGTCTGCTTACCGATGCGAACTTCTCCCATAAGTTGCGTGAATTTATCGCTCACGATAGACTCTCTATCGACGATATTTGTGTGCTTAAAAACGGTCGTCACTTTCGATTGCCAGGTGGGGCTAAGCTCATTGTGGGACGACACCAAGAGGACAATGAGGCCCTTGAAGCCATTATCAATCCAAAATATATCCCACTTACTCTATCTATCAATGGTCCCTATTCGCTTATTAGTGCAAACGCTTCGCAACAAGACAAAGAACTAGGATGCAAAATCGCCATCACCTACACCAAAAGCAACCCCAATGATGCGTATGAAGTCACTGTAGGCAACGAAAAGATAGTCGTTTCACCCTTTGCAGCCAAAGCCAACGCACAAGCCTATTTTTTTAATGCTTAAAAGGCTTCTGAATCAATCATTTATTGTGCGTTTTGCAACGGCTCCAAATCATTGGTGTTGCTCTCTTCGCTGTAGATAAACAAATCCTCTTCGTCGTTTTCGATTTTGGGTTGTGCAAGGCGGCGGTTTTTCTCTTTGATGAATTTGTAGATAGCAATAATCTCTTGATTGACAAGATAGTAACGTGGCATAATGGTGTAATTGGCATTGAGGGCTTTGTGAAATTGGGTAAGATTTAAATCGCGAATATCAGCACCTTTGAGGACTATCTCTTGATTGTCTTGCGTATAGGTTGCGATTACCTTTCCCTCTCCAAGCCCTCCGTGGCAACTAGCACAACTAATTCCTCGTGGATTGCCATAGAGCATCTGTCCGTACTCATACTCCGATATAAATTCATTATTGGAGTATAAAAACAAGGATAAGAGAGAAAAAAGTATAAGTTTTTGCATGCAAATGAGCCTATTTTTATGCAATAATACCATAGTGAGCATTAAAGACAATGGAAGTGGTTTGAGAGTGGTGAGAATAAACTCATCACCTTTGTATGATTTTAGTTCAATAACTCGAAGTAATCGCCTTTGAAGAAGTTGATTCGATAGAAGTGTGCATTCTCACTGACAAAGTAGAGTACCCTATCGCTCTTTTTGACCTCTCTAAAGTGCAGTGTTGTCAATGCTTTCTCAAACTCCTCGTGTTTAAATTCCATTACCTCTTCCCCATCAATAGTTTTGAGATAGGCATACGCCACAGATTGTCCCATATCTTTTCCTTTTTCTTAGATGAAAAATTATAGCACAAAAGTGTTACATTTTTGTTATGTTAGGATTGTCGCTCTAGCGGTTTGGCATTGTGTTGTCTGCAAAAATCGTCCCTATCCTCGCTCAAGAGGGCAAAGGCATCAACAAATTTCTACAAATTGGAATTTAAAAACTTCAAAATACCAATAGTGCGTTACGAAGCTGGAGCTTTGGAGTGAGCGATAGCTACAAAGGGCAGAGAAACGAGATGTATTATCCCTTCCCATCATGATGAGAAAGAGAGAGTTTTTCTTTTCTCAACTCTTCGATTATCTCTTCACTCAATCCTATCTTGAGGGCTATGGTGGTATTGTCCAAAACATCAAGGAGCTTTTTGGCAATATCAAGCTTTTCCTCTTCTCTCCC
>DYTG01000105.1 GCA_020726085.1 Sulfurovum sp. | reverse complement strand
CTTTTTGATAAAGTTTGCGGCATTTTAGAGATAGACAAAGAGGGGTTAAAATGATTGTTTTTGGGAATAAACTTGAAAATGAGTTGGGTTGGAGAGCCAATGAGGATTTTGATAGTGGGATAGTGAAGACTATTGAGTGGTATTTAGAGAAGTGCAGGATAAGCAAATGATAGAGCAACAACAATTAACCCACCTCAAACAACTTGAGGCACAATCGATTCATATTATGCGTGAAGTAGTAGCGGAGTTTTCAAATCCTGCGATGCTTTACAGTGTCGGAAAAGATAGCTCTGTAATGTTGCATCTGCTTCAAAAAGCTTTCTATCCCGCTTCACCCCCTTTGCCGCTCGTACATGTCGATACGAAGTGGAAATTTCGTGAAATGATAGCCTTTCGTGACGCAAGAGCCAAAGAGGTAGGGATGGAGCTTATTGTCTATTCCAATCCTTTGGGTGAGGAGCTTAATATCTCTCCTTTTACGCACGGTTCGGCTATGCATACCGATATTATGAAAACCCAAGGGCTTACGCAAATGCTTGATAAGTATCAATTTGACGCTGTTTTTGGTGGGGCTAGAAGAGATGAAGAAAAGAGCAGAGCCAAAGAGCGGATTTACTCTTTTAGGGATGAAAATCATCGATGGGATCCCAAAAATCAACGCCCAGAGCTTTGGAATATCTATAACGGTCGCCACAAAAAGGGAGAGTCTATACGGGTTTTTCCTCTTAGCAACTGGACCGAACTTGATATTTGGCAATACATCTATCTTGAAGCAATACCCATTCCCCAACTCTATTTTGCAAAAGAGCGAGAGGTAGTGGAGTATATGGGGGCTAAAATCATGGTCGATGATGATAGAATGCCTCAAGAGTTACGTCAAACTTCCCAAAAAGAGATGGTGCGTTTTCGTACACTGGGATGCTATCCGCTTACGGGTGCAATTGCTTCAAAAGCTTCGACACTGCCCGAAATTATCCAAGAGATGTTGCTTACAAGCACAAGCGAACGGCAAGGGCGATTGATCGATAGCGACGGTGAGTCTAGTATGGAGAAAAAGAAACAAGAGGGGTATTTTTAATGGCACATCAAAGCGATAGAATCGCTCAAAATATTGAAGCGTACTTAAAAGAACACGAAAACAAAGAGATTTGCTCTTTTATCACCTGCGGTTCGGTTGATGATGGCAAAAGTACGCTCATTGGACGACTCCTCTACGATAGCAAGATGATTTTTGAAGATCAACTCGCCTCTATCGAAAAAGATTCCAAAAAATCGGGTACTACGGGTGAAAAGATTGATTTGGCACTGCTAGTAGATGGATTGGCGAGTGAACGAGAACAAGGCATTACGATTGATGTAGCCTATCGTTTCTTCTCCACTTCAAGGCGTAAATTTATCATAGCCGACACACCTGGGCATGAGCAATATACCCGTAATATGGCTACAGGAGCATCGGGTGCCGATGTGGCTATTATTTTAATTGATGCAAGGCAGGGGGTCTTGACCCAAACCAAACGCCACTCTTATATCGTCTCACTATTGGGAATCAAAAATATTATTGTAGCTATCAACAAAATGGATTTGGTTGGGTTTAACCAAGAGCGATTTGAGGAGATAAAGAGTGCTTATGAGCAAGTCATTCCCCATTTACCCCACTACCACGATATAACTTTTCGATACATTCCTATCTCTGCTCTTGATGGTGATAATATCGTCACACGTTCAACACGGTGTCATTGGTATAAAGATGAGCCGCTAATGGAGCTTCTCGATACGATACCATTGCACAAAAAAGCCAACCACTCCTTTAGAATGCCTGTACAATACGTCAATCGCCCCCACCTCAACTTTAGAGGCTACTGCGGTACAATTGCTAGTGGCAGCATTCGTGTAGGCGATGAGATTACCGTATTGCCCTCCAAACAACGCTCCAAAGTCAAATCCATTGTCGCTAGTGACATCAAAGAGCTTCGCCCAAGAGACAAAGATGAAGCCATCGAGACGATACAAGAGGTCTTTGCCCCTATGGCTACAACCCTTACGCTTGAAGATGAGATTGATATAAGCCGAGGGGATATGATAATCAAAAGTGAGGATATTCCACCCCTCTCCTCTGCCCTATCGGTAATGATTGTATGGATGAATGAAATTCCTATGAAAATCAACACCAGCTACATTATCAAACGAGCCACATCGGTCATTAATGGAGTCTTTAAGTCTATTGAGTATAAAAAAGATATTAATACCTTTAAAGAACTCCAAGCCGACACACTTCACCTCAACGATATAGCCAAAACGATCCTTCATCTCGATAGAGCCATAGCCGTTGACCCCTATGAACGCAACCGCTTTACGGGTAGTTTTATTGTCATTGATCGCTATACCAACGAGACTTTGGGAGCGGGGATGATTGTCTCTTCAATCATAGGAGGAGCATCAAGTAGTAGTGGATTTGAGTTTGATAGATGGAATACTCACAAAAAGAGTATCGATAGCAAAGAGAATATTCTTAAATTTAGAGAACGGGATATACTTTTTGTAAGCGTTGGTAAAAATGTAGGGCATGAGCAGTATGGAAAAGGTGAAGAATTTTTACGACCCATACTTGTTTATAAGAAGTTTACTCAACGAACCTTTTTGGGCATTCCACTCTCGACGGCAAAAAAAGAGGGAAGCTACTATCACTCATTTAACTACACCAAAGATACAATCAGTACA
This sequence comes from Sulfurovum sp., assembly GCA_020726085.1. Lineage (GTDB taxonomy): Bacteria > Campylobacterota > Campylobacteria > Campylobacterales > Sulfurovaceae > FS08-3. Next base: position 2,964 of record DYTG01000105.1, on the reverse strand, counting down.
GCCAATTTGGCACAGATGAAAACATTTGATATTAAAAGGGCAAAATATATTAGTGGGACGATAAAAGAGAAAGATTTTAAAAAGCTTAGTGAAAAGTTAATTAAGTTATTAGAAGTTACCCTCTAAAGAGTTAGAGGGAGCGCGCAATTGCGAAATATGAGTAATTATAGCACAAAAAAAGGAATAGAGTCAAGTGTATAAAGATACCAATAGACGCTCCATCGTCAAAGGAATAAGTTGGCGGGTGGTAGCAACCACTACTACGATTATTATTGTTTATGTTTTTTTTGGACGGCTTGATTTGGCTATAGCAGCAGGAATGCTAGAGACTGTTCTCAAAGTAGCCCTCTACTGGGCTCATGAACGGGCGTGGCTTAAGATCAAATGGGGACGCAAAAAGATAGAGCCTTTTAATGTCTGGTTTACAGGACTGCCTATGAGCGGTAAATCAACGATCGGAGATGGGGTTTATGAGGAGCTTCAAAAGCTTGATATTCCTATTGAACGCCTTGATTCCAAAGATATTCGTTCTGTCATTCCTAATGTTGGTTTTGACCGTTCTGATCGTAATCACCATATGCACCGTATTGGACATCTCATTAAAACACTTCAAAACAACTCTATTTCAACCGTTTCCTCCTTTATTTCACCCTATAGTGAATCACGCAAAGCCATTCGTAAGATGGTCAAAAACAACATTATGGTCTATGTCAAAGCCGATATTGAGAGTTGCAAACTTAGAGACTACAAAGGGGTTTATGAAAAAGCCCTAAGCGGTGAAATTCAAAACTTTACAGGCATTAGCGATGTCTATGAAGAGCCTCAACACGCCGATATTGTGCTTGATACCGATAAGCTAAGCGTTGAAGAATCGATAGAAATTGTGATAAAATACATCAAAAAGAATTATATTAAGTAGCGATAATGGATAAAAATATAGTATGGCACGATAGCCATCTAAGCAAAGCACAAAGAAGCCAATTGAAAAATCAAAAGCCCTGCATCTTATGGTTTACAGGACTTAGTGGCAGTGGTAAATCAACGATTGCTAATGCTTTGGAAGCTAAACTTTATGACTCAAGAGTACATAGTTATCTATTAGATGGGGATAATGTACGCCATGGACTTAATAAGGATTTGGGTTTTGATGAGGCTTCGAGGGTCGAAAATATTCGCCGTATTGGTGAGGTAGCCAAACTCTTTGTTGACAGTGGAGTGATTGTACTCACCGCTTTTATCTCACCTTTTATCAGTGATAGAGAGATTGTTCGTCATTTGATAGAGGAGGGAGAATTCATAGAGGTATTTGTCGATACGCCTATTGCGGTATGCCAAGCACGAGACCCCAAAGGACTATACCAAAAAGCTTTGAGCGGTGAAATCAAGAACTTTACAGGCATTGATAGCCCCTACGAAGCCCCCCAAAAACCTGAAATTCATCTAAAAACCGATACAATAACCGTTGATGAGGGAGCAAATCAAATCGTAGAGTATCTACAAAGCAAAGGATATATATGCTAAAGACAATAAAGATAGAAGAGATAATTGATATTGCACTCCAAGCAGGTCAAGCCGTCATGGAGATATACCAAAAAGATTTTACCATAGAGTACAAAGATGATACATCTCCTTTGACGGAGGCGGATATTAAAGCCAATGAGATTATTTGTCAAGCACTTGCAAAACTCTATCCAAACATACCCATTTTATCCGAAGAAAACAAGAGCATTGAGTACAGTGAGCGGAAAGATTGGGAGTACTATTGGTGTATCGACCCCATTGATGGCACCAAAGAGTTTATCAAAAAAAACGATGAGTTTACGATTAATATAGCCCTCATTGGCAAAGATACGCCCCTATTAGGTGTAGTCTATGCACCTGCACTCGCTGAAGTCTATTATGCCAAGCAAGGAGAGGGAGCGTTTAGAAGAGTGCTAAGTGTTAAGTGGGAAGTGTTAAGTGAGGAGAGGTTACCGATTCATGTCAATGACAAACCTACTGAAGAGTTAGCCGTTGTAGCCAGTAAATCACACCTATCCGATGAAACCCAAGCTTTTATCGACAGCTTAGCACTTAACACTGAGCACTTAACACTTACTTCCAGAGGCTCTAGCCTCAAACTCTGTATGGTTGCTACAGGTGAAGCCGATATCTATCCTCGTCTTGCCCCAACCATGGAGTGGGATACCGCTGCTGCCGATGCTATTGTCAGAGAAGCGGGGAAAATGAGCTATCAATTTGAGAGCAATAATCCTATGGTTTACAATAAAGAAAATCTACTCAATCCATGGTTTGTAGTAAGGTAGTCTTATGATACTTGAACGAGTCGATATTTTGCTCTCTACCTACAACGGACAAAAGTATATCAAAGAGCAATTGGACTCTATCTTTGATCAAAGTTACAAAAACTTTAGAGTCATTGTGCGAGACGATGGTTCAAACGATGCTACTTTGGCAATTGTTAAAAGCTACGATGTGGAGATTTTGGAATCCAATGAGAATTTGGGTGCTAAGATGAGTTTTGCTACTCTTTTGGAGTATGCGCTTCATAGTTCCAATAGTAAATATTTTATGTTTGCCGACCAAGATGATGTATGGCACAGCGATAAGATAGAAAAGAGTGTTGAAGCAATGAAAAAGCTTCAAAAAGATACCGCCAAACCCCTGCCCCTTTTGGTTCATAGCGATTTGCGAGTCGTTGATGAGAAGCTAAATGGTATCGACAACTCTTTTTGGCACTACTCCCGTATCCATCCAAAATACAATCAACTCAATCGTCTTTTGATGCAAAATACGGTTACGGGATGCACGATGCTACTCAATAGAGAACTTGCCCATCTTGCCTTGCCCATTGCACCAAAAGCCATTATGCACGACTGGTGGATAGCTATGGTAGCGAGTGCTTTTGGCAAAATTGCTTACATCAATGAAAGTACGATAGAGTATAGACAGCATGGGGGCAAT
>DYTG01000104.1 GCA_020726085.1 Sulfurovum sp. | reverse complement strand
TTTGTTTGTTTGCTTTTTGGGGATATTATAGCGAAAAAAGTATTTTATTTATTTTTTCTTGAGCTGTAATTATACTAACTTAAGACCAAAACAAATCCCCACCCCTAATTCGTAATAGATTTCCATCCATATAGAGATAGTATATAGGCCATCTCTATGGATAGTATTCATTTTTTTAATTTTTCTTCTATTTTGTATCAACTTGCAACCTAATTGTAATCACTCTATGGTATAATTCCACCATCCAAAAATTTAAGGAGTTCGACATGTTTAAAAAAGGTTTAGTAGTAATGGCTTTGATTTCATTGGTAGCGTTTACAGGTTGTATGGGCGGAAGCGATAAAGCTGAAGACAACAAAACTGCAACAACAACAGAAGCTAAATAATTTTAGCCTATAACACTTCGTTATACTACGCAAGATAGCTTTTTAGCTCTCTTGCACTTTCACTCTTTTAAATCTCCAAAACTTCCCAAATTATCGTAATCATTTTGCAATACTTCTTTACTATAATTACGTTTATTATACTTTAAGGAGATAGAAGTGGTTCGTAATAGCTTAATAACACTTTCGTTCGCAGCGATGCTAGGATTGGCAAGTTGTGGTGGTAGTTCAAACAATAGCGTAGTCGATACAAATAGCAGTGATCAAAACACAACGCACGATCTAAACAACACGGAAACAAATACAAGTGAGGCAAAAGCCTTAAATCTATCTATTATTCATGTTAATGATCAACACTCTCATATTGCCTCAGAAAATGCATCGTTTACATTTGGCAATAGCAGTGTAAAAGTAGATAGAGGTGGATATCCTAGAGTTGTAACCAAAATCAAGGCGTTGCAAGCAAGTAAAACCAATACTTTGACACTCAACGCAGGGGATACCTTCCAAGGGACACTCTACTACTCTCTCTTTAATGGTGAGGCCGATGCGGCAATGCTTAACATGGTCACATGGGATGCGTTGGCTTTGGGAAATCATGAATTTGATGATGGAGATGCCCATTTGGCGAGTTATCTATCCAAACTCAACCTTACAAGTAACGATATTTTAGCTGCTAACGTCGTACCTGCAACAGGCAATGTGCTTAATGGCAAATGGAGTCCTTACAAAATCAAAACTTTTGAAGGCGAACAAGTAGGTATTATCGGTATCGATATTGCCCAAAAAACCAAAGAGTCTTCGAGTCCTAGCGATGAGATTACGTTCCTTGATGAGGTTGCAACTGCCCAAAAATATATTGATGAACTCAAAACAAAAGGCGTTAATAAGATTATCCTTTTGACGCATGTGGGTTTAGACAAAGACAAAGATTACGCTTCAAAGCTTAGCGGTGTGGATGTCATGATCGGTGGGGATTCGCACTCTTTGATGGGTGATTTTAGTGCGGTTGGACTTTTGAGTGAAGATACAAACTATCCTGCACAAACTACCGATAAAGATGGCAATCGTGTCTGTATCGCACACGCATGGCAATACAACTACGTCGTAGGAAATCTTGATGTAGAGTTTGATCCATCAGGCGTAGTAAGCAAGTGCGAGGGTACACCAACATTGCTTTTGGGTGATAATTTTACCGCCAACGGAGAGGAGCTTAACGCCACAATGCAAACGCTTGTAACCCAAGCCATTGAGTCTCATCCCAATCTTGAAATCATCGCAGAAGATAGCGCTAGTGCGACTAAATTGGCAGAGTATTCGGGTGATGTAGATGCTCAAAAAGCGACGGTTATTGGTAGTGCTTCGGAGTTTTTGGGACATAGTAGAGTACCAGGGGATGGTTATGATAAAAAAAGCTATTTGCCATTGGGCTCAGATATTGCTCCTATTGTAGCCAAAGCCTTTTATGACCTTGCAAACAGAGCCGATGCGTGTATCCAAAATGCAGGTGGTGCAAGAGTAGCTATAGAAGAGGGTAATCTCACAATGGACAGTGCCTACACGTTGCTTCCTTTTGCCAATACACTCTTTGAAATTGATATGAAAGGGAGCGAAATCAAGCAAGTACTTGAAGATGCGCTTATAAGCACTATCGCCAATAAGTCAACGGGTTCATTTCCCTATGCTTACGGTTTAAAATACGATATTGATACCATAAAAGAGGCAAATAATAGAATCTCAAATCTTGAAATCAAAGATAGAGCCACAGGCGTATGGTCACTTATTGATGCCAATAAAATGTACGTTATCGTCACCAATAACTATATTGCCAGTGGGAAAGATGGATACACCACCTTTAAAACCGTGCAAGATGAAAGAGGCAAGGGAGTAGATACCTATTTGGATTATGCTTTAAGTTTTGTGCGATATGTTGAGAGCAAAACCGCCAACAAAGAAACGCTCACTAAGCTGCCAGCTAATGATCATCCTATCAAAAGCTACAACGGTTACGCTTCGGTACTTACCAAAGTAGGCACTTATGAGACCAAAAAAGAGGCGGGTAGTGAGATTGTAGCCTACGACAAAACAACCAAAAGAATGTTTGCAACCAATGGTGAAGATAAAAAATTGGATATTATCGATATTGCCGATGTTACGGCTCCTAAATTTGTAACATCCATTGATATTACTCCTTACGGTACAGGACTCAACTCCGTAGCGGTTCACAATGGCGTAGTAGCTGTAGCCGTTGAGGTCAAATCAACCGATGGACTCAATACTAACAAAAAAGGCAAAGTGGTTTTCTTTGATGCTCAAGGAACATTGCAAAAATCCGTCGAAGTAGGTTATTTGCCCGATATGGTAACCTTTAATGAAGAGGGTACAAAGGCAGTAGTAGCCAATGAGGGTGAGCCAAATGGGGATTACAGTGTTGATCCAATAGGTTCAGTAGGTATTATCAATATGGACAATTATGCTTATACTGATGTAGATTTTTCAGGTGTGACACTAACCGATGCAAAAGATGGTACACCCGTAAGATTGGGTGGAACACCCAGCAACGATCAAGCCAAAGATTTAGAGCCTGAGTATATCGCAGTAAGCGGTGATTATGCCTATGTAACACTTCAAGAGAACAATGCTATGGCAAAGGTAAATCTTGCAACAGGCAAACTAGAGTATGTGAAATCGTACGGTGCAAAGAGTTATGAGAAAGCCAATACGATTGATATTGAAGAAGAAGGCGAAATCAAAATGCAAAATTACAAAGGTCTCTTTGGGCTCTATATGCCAGATTCAATTGCAGCTTATGCCACAAACTCTACAACCTACCTTGTAACAGCTAACGAAGGGGATGGTAGAGAGTATCCCGTAGAAGATGTTAATGCTTCATTGGCAACAGGTGATGCCTTGACCGATGAGAAAAAAATCTCTAAACTTAAGTTGGATGCTTCAATTGATGGAAACTATACAACCGATAACGACCTAAAAGTGGTTATTGATATGGGTGATACCGACAATGATGGCGATTACGATAAACTCTACACTTACGGTGCTAGAAGCTTCTCTATTTGGGATACCAACGGTGATCTTATATTTGATAGTGCCGATACAATCTCAAAAATGGTAGCCAAGATGCAACCCAAACTCTTCAACCAAGATGATGGCGAGGTGGATGGACGAAGCGGCAATAAAGGTGCTGAACCCGAAGCATTGGCTATCGGTGAAGTGGATGGAAAAACCTACGCATTTGTGGGGCTTGAACGACAAAATGTCATTATGGTTTTTGATATTACCGATCCTAGCAATGTGACACTTAAGCAGTACTTTAATACGGAAACAGATGGTGATATTTCGGCTGAGGGTATGAAATTTGTACCCGCTAGTGAGTCTCCAAATGGCAAAAATCTACTCCTTGTAGCTTTTGAAGTGAGCGGCTCAACCGTCGTGTATGAAGTAAAATAGTTTTTCTTTTGGGGTAACCACGCCCCAAAGATACCATTATGTTATAATAAGAAAAAAATAATGGATATTTCAATCGTGCTAACCAATAAAAACTACTTACTTATCACTTTGGGTGCAGTCATAGCCACTCTTTTTTTGCTCTTTCCTTACATTGATATTGCTTTTAGTTCTCTCTTTTTTGATGTTCAAACAGGAAAATTTATCTACAAAGAGTCCCAAGTTGTGCGATTTTTGTATCATTTTGTCATCAAAGTCATTCAGCTCTTTACGGTGGGTGTCATTGTCCTTCTTCTTTTGAGCCTCTATTACAAAAAAGAGTTTTTTAATCTGAGCAAAAAAAAGCTACTCTATCTTATTGTTGTACTCATTGTAGGACCTATCTTAGTGGTTAATATCATCTTCAAAGACAATTGGGGGAGAGCAAGACCCGCTCACATTGTAGAGTTTAACGGGACACAAAAGTTTACGCCCCCTTTTGTCAAAACCAACCAGTGCGATACCAACTGCTCTTTTGTCTGCGGACACGCTTCGGCAGCTTTTTACTTTTTTGCTCTTATTCCACTCGTAGCTCCAAGACACCAAAGAGCCGTAGCGTGGTTTGCTCTTACGTTTGGTACGCTTATTGGACTTGTGCGTATCATGCAGGGGGGACACTTTTTGAGCGATGTGATATTTTCAGGTTTTTTTGTCTATTTTAGCTACAAAATCCTCTATTGGGTAATGTTTGAACGCTCCTAAAAGGCAAACTCCTCGCCCAAATAGTGTTTGCGTACCTGTTTGTTTTCTGTAATCTCTTGTGAAGTACCACTAGTAAGCATCTCGCCGTTTTTCATGACGTAAGCCCTATCGCAAATTTTGAGCGTCTCTCGCACATTGTGATCGGTAATCAATATCCCCATATCAAGCTCTACAAGTTGCTTAATAATGTTTTGAATATCAATGAGGGCGATAGGATCTACCCCCGCAAAAGGCTCATCAAGCAACAAAAACTTAGGCTCTCCTATCAAAGCACGGGAAATCTCTACCCGTCGTCGCTCCCCACCGCTTAGTCGAATCCCCTCACGGTTGCGTATCGATTGGATATTAAACAGCTCCAAAAGCTTTTCGATTTTATCATGTGCCTCTGTTTTGCTTAAGCCAACAGCTTGAGCAGCTATGAGAAGATTCTCCTCAACGCTTAGATCTTTGAAGATGCTTGACTCTTGCGGGAGATAGCCTATGCCCATTTTGGCTCGTTGGCTAAGGGGCAATGCGGTAATATCCTCACCGTCAAGAGTAATCGTGCCTTGCGTAGCGTTGGTGATGCCGCATATCATATAAAAGCTTGTCGTCTTTCCCGCCCCATTGGGACCCAGTAGCCCTACAATCTCTTTGGAGACAACCTCAAGGGAGATATTGTGAACCACACGGTTTTTTTTGATGATTTTGGATAGGTTGTGGGCTTGAAGTTTATGCATGGCCTTCTCTTTGGATAGTGTATAATCGTTTGTTGTTGTGAGGTGTTATATCAATAGTCGTAATGTCGTATCCCGCTTGCGTCAAAAAGTGTTGCAAATCGTTACTTCCCCACTCAATCAAATGCCAACCCTCTTTTTCAAACTCTTCAAAAAGCCCCATTTGCATAAATGCACTATCTTCTATGCGGTAGAGGTCGTAGTGAAAGAGAGTATTGCCGTAAATATTTTGCAATGCAAAAGTGGGGGAAGAGACACCGCCCAATCCCTTTTGTTTAGCGATAAAAGAGGTTAAAGTTGTTTTCCCCGCCGCAAGGTCGCCTCTCAAAAAAATCATAGCATGAATAGGAAGATGGCTCTCAAGAAAGTCGTAAACTCTATCAAGTTCGCCCAGTGAAGCTGTAAAATCTATCTTCAAATAGACTCCTCTTTTAAATAAAAAATAGTATCTTAGATTAGCTTTATAAAGCCTTGCCGATACGTAACATCAACTTTTTTTGAGTAACTATCAAGTACTTAGAATAGTTTTATG
>DYTG01000012.1 GCA_020726085.1 Sulfurovum sp. | reverse complement strand
CTCGAAGTGCTTAAAATCAAACATAAAATCAATCACTTTGCTCTTCGTGCCAAGTTACTAATCAAGGCTAATCAAATGGCATATCGAGAGTTACTTTTATTGAGGGGTGTGTAAGGTCAATAATTAATGGATATTAAGATATAATTATTAAAACCATACTACAAAAAGGATAGATTATGATTGATGAGAAAATACTACAGGATTTGATGAATATCAAAGGGTATAGAGCGTCAGCTATTACCACTAACGCAGGAGAACTCATTATCTCCGATACACAAAAACTCAAAACTGATTTAAGTGAGGCTTCAGCAACCTTTAATGATATTTTTGTTGATTCTCACGTTGTATCCAAACACATGGGACTAGGATCTGCACAAATGATGGAGATTTATACCGAAGGTGCCGTAGCCTTGATGTCGTGTTCGGGCGAAGATGCACGCATACACCTTCATATGTTTGCGATTTTTACACTTGATGGAAACATTACTCTAGCCAAAATGTCAATGAAGAAAATTTTACCCAAAGCAGTAGAGCTTCTTCTATAAATAGAGACCGCTTTGGTCTCCACTCTCTCCTATTTTTTATTCCTACGTTCTCAATTTTATAGAAATACTCGTTTTAAGCTAAAGATAGGAAAGGAAGTACTATAATTAGCCATACCAATATTATATAAAGGTTGTAACATGAGCGTAGATATAAATGCACTGGCTTCGGATTTTGGGTGTTCTACAGATGATGTCAAAGAAATGTTGTCTGGGATTGTGGTTTCTTTGGATGATATTTATGTGGCTATCGAAGCATTGTTGGGTGAAAACGATTGCAGTGCGGTTGCGGAATTGGGCGGTATGGTACAAGCCAAAATCAATCATTTTCATATCAAAGATATGGATGCAGCGGCGGCTTCATTAGTAGAAGCAGCAAATGCAGGGAATGCGGCTGGGTGTCAAGCAAGTTTTGCATCGTTGCAGAGTGTTTTGAATGAGGTAAAAGGGCTTCTTTAGGTCACTAAATGGCTCAAAAAGACTTCATCGAGGTTTGACTTAATTGATATTAAGTTATAATATTTGAACTCTTATTTAATAAAAGGATAGATTATGATTGATGAGAAAATACTACAGGATTTGATGAATATCAAAGGGTATAGAGCGTCAGCTATTACCACTAACGCAGGAGAACTCATTATCTCCGATACACAAAAACTCAAAACTGATTTAAGTGAGGCTTCAGCAACCTTTAATGATATTTTTGTTGATTCTCACGTTGTATCCAAACACATGGGACTAGGATCTGCACAAATGATGGAGATTTATACCGAAGGTGCCGTAGCCTTGATGTCGTGTTCGGGCGAAGATGCACGCATACACCTTCATATGTTTGCGATTTTTACACTTGATGGAAACATTACTCTAGCCAAAATGTCAATGAAGAAAATTTTACCCAACGCTGTTAAGTTACTCTCTTAAACTTGCGAGGCAACTTCGGTTGTCTCTACTGAGCTTTCAAGACTGAATCAATCACAAAATAATAAAATTTGTTATTATTCATAGTTGAAAATGAGATGATGTATTATCTATAATAAAAGGGTGTAAATAGTTGATTGAATACGTAAAAGAGTTGTCTAAAAAAGAGAAATATGATAATATCTTAGAGTGCATGAAGAGTATCAAAAAGGTTGAAAATTGTGTGCAGACGGTGACACTTTTGGAGTCTTTGATAAGCAGTTTGGTGACAGCAAAATATTCTATAATGTGGATTTACAATAGAAAAAGAGACCTTTTATGCAGACAAGTAGAAGGACAAATCATTACCAGTGTCAAAGATAGAGGTGTGCTAGGGAGAGCCTTTAGTACAAAGAAGGCTTTTTTTATCAACGATGTGACGCACAAAAGTGAATATCAAGCCACCATTGACAATATAGATGTTTTGCCTATCAAAGATATGATTTTGTTACCCATTTTGGACAATGAGGATAAAGTCAAATATATTTTTCAAGCCATGACGAGCTGTAATAATCTTCAACAATTTGCCAAAAGCGACGTAGAGACGCTCATAATGCTTAGCGAGTATATGCACAATATTGACTTAAGCAGTTGTTGCAAAGAAAGAGTCGATAAAATCACCCCCCCCAAAGAGGCACAAAAAGAGCAAGATATACTCTCCAAAATCTTCGGATTATTTAAAAAACCTCTATAGTATTTTTTTAATCAAATCTCGAAACTGCTCTCCACGATCGATGTAGGATTTAAATTGATCCTTGCTTGCTGCTGCGGGTGAGAGCAAAGCAATCTCTTCTTTGGTTAGTGCTTGTGCGATTGCATCAACGGCTCTATCTAAAGTATGACACGCAAAAGCTTCAAGTTCGTATTTTTGTGCAAGTGTCATAAGCTTTTGAGTATTGCTTCCTATGGCGTAGAGTCTAATGGTTTTGGGCATGGCTTCAAAAAGAATATCCAGCTCCACCCCCTTATCATCGCCTCCTAAAATAAGATGAATCAAACGCTCATCAAAAGTCGCAATAGCTTGAATGGTAGCATCAATATTGGTAGCTTTGGAGTCATTTATCCAGATTCGTCCCTCTTTGTCTCGTATCTCCTCTTGTCTATGAGCGTCCACACGAAAGTTATTGATTGCCTCATAATCAATTTCATCAAAGAGTACCTTTGTCACCGCCAATGCCAATAGAGCATCTTGCAAAAAAGCTCCTCGAAAGTTGATTTTGGAAGCATCGATAGCAAAATAGTGAGCCAAAAATTCGTTGGAGTCGTACTCTACCACAAAAGCATTGGTTTGAGGTACTTTGAGACCTTTTGGGATAAGTGCCATCTCACCCTCCCTCATACCCAAAAGAGGTTTGAGTTTGGCATCTTCATAGGCTTGTGTAGAGCCATGCCAATCGAGATGATCGGGAGTAATGGGCAACAAAAGATAGATATTGGGAAAAACATTAGCCGTGTGGTGGAGTGTAAAGGAGCTTGATTCCAGTACCCAAATAGGCGCTTCTCTATCAAGCAATGCCAAAGGTGTGCCGATATTACCACCGCTCATTGCTCCTCTTGTAGCAAGAAGGTGGGTTACCATTTGGGTTGTGGTTGTTTTGCCGTTGGTGCCTGAAATCCATATCGTAAAAGGGACTTTTTGGGTGCTACTGGGTGCTAAAAGATAGTCGTATTCTGAAATCAAATGACGTGCTTTTTGTATCAAAGGATGAGAGGGTGGGAAACTAGGTGTTGTGACCTCCAAAGTACTTTGGCTAGAATCAAACTCGCACGAGGGAATGATTTCATTATTCTCTTCATCGTAGTAGCGTTGTTTGGCATTGTCGTCATAAATCTTACAACCACCTCCAAGGGATGTGGCGATGGCTTTGGTCGTTAGACCGTATCCAAATAGGGTTGGTTTCATGGGTTGCTCGGTTAAAAAATTTGTCGATTATAACAAAAAGAGTCTTTTAAGCAAATTTAGTCAAATCTACCAATGGTTGATTTTTGTTGCTTTAAGGGGTAATTGTAGTATAATTATCAAAAAAGTAGGCGTAAGGGATGGATTTTGTAGTTATTGACACAGAGGGCAAGGAGCTACTCACAGAGATAGCCATTATTGATAGTAGTGGCAAACTTATCTATGAGGCTTTTGTAGGGAATAATTTAGAGGCGGTCTTAACCTCTATTGAGCCTATTGTGACAACGCATTGGATAGTAGCCCACAACGCAACGCACGACAAAAAAATCTTGATGCAAAGCTACGCCTCGATAGGCAAAAACGTTGCACTCAAAACCCATTGCACCTATCAAAAAGCCAAAACGTTGCGTCCTAGATTTGGGGCTTACTCTCTTGAGATGCTTTCTCAAAAACTCATGCTGCAACACAGCGGAGCATTTTTTGATCCCAATTTGGCTCACCGTGCCTCCTACGATGCCTGCTTTACCTATCTTTTGTATCAAAAACTACTGCAAATCGAAACAAGCCTAGCCAACGCACACAAAGCCAACCCTTTTAGCTCAACCAAAGTCGATACACCCTTTGAAAATCATTTTGATTTTGACGCACTCTATGCTCCTGAGTTTCGACATCTCTTAAGCCTTGTGCAAGAGGTCAAAAATGACCCCAATCATCAAAGCAAAACAGCCCTTGTCTTAGGCGAGGCGGGTAATGGCAAAACGCACTTGATGATGCGGTTTTTGAAGCACGTATCAAGCCTTAATCGCTTTTTGTTTATCCCCAAACCCAATGATTCTAAGCGTATTCTCTTTCACACCTACACCAAAATTTTGGAATCTTTCATCCAAACCATCAACGACTCTGCTTATACGCAATTGGAGTATCTATTGGCCAAATCCTTTGCTGATATTATCATCCCTCGCTCACAAAACGCCAAAGCCGTAGAGGTACTCAAAGCCAATCATCTTAATATCTACGAACGTTTTGGCAAAGAAGATAGCGATAACCGAAGACGTATTTGGAACTCTATCGAAAAGCTTATGATTGGGTGGTATCAAGAGCGATACGGCAACGACCTTGTGGCTATCAATTTGCTCAAAGCCTTGATAAAATATACCTATTACAAAGATGAGACCAAAAAAAGACACGTCATAGACTATCTTAGCGGTAGGGATTTGGAAGAGGAAGCGCTCAAAAGTATCGATTTGGAGGCATGGAAAGAGATTGATAGTGAGGAGTTTTCACTCACCGCCATTAAGCTCTTTGGGCAACTTTCGCTCTTTGATGAACCGCTTATTATCTCTTTTGATCAGCTCGAAGCAATGAGCCATGATGAACCGCTTTTGCTTGAATTTGGGCAAAAAATCAAAGAACTTATCACCTACACCCCCAACGCCCTTATCATTCTCAATCTCTTTCCCAATCGTTGGAGTGAATACGAAGCGTTGTTTGATGGCTCTGTTATCGACCTTATAGGCAAAAACAAAATCCATCTCAAACGCCCCGATAACGCTTTGCTTAAAAAATTGCTCCAAAGCAGAGCCTTAGCTTATGGTATAGTACTTGATGATATTTTTGAGGAGGGTTTAATCTATAACGATATACTCAATCACAGCTCTATTAGGCGAGTACTCAATCGTGCAAGTGACTACTTTAAACACATCATTTACGCTATTGATTTGCCTCAAAAGATAGAACCCACGCTTCAAGAGAGGGTCGATGAACTCCTAGAACGCATCAAACATCTAGAGGGACTAATGGGCATCAAACGCCAACCTGCCATCGTACTCAATTTCAACATCGAAAGCTACATCGATAAAGTCTATCAGCAAAAATACACAGAGTACGACAAAAAAACGATTATTGACGATAGCCACGATTTGGATCGTTTGAAATATATGCTTAGCACCCTTGAGGGGCTTTACCATTTTGGACTTGATTTTTTCAAAACCAAAAAACCCATGCCCCAACACATCATTATCAAAACAGCCAAATATCAATACGCCGTAGGATTTTTGCACCTTGAGGGGCGATTGTTTGTCAATCGTATCAAAAACTTCAACCACTTTGTCGCCACACAACCCGACTACTACTTTAGGCTCTTTCGAGATGAAAGGGAGAACAAAATCAGGGGCAAAGTCTCCAGCGAAGAGATAGAGAAGCTCAAAAATCACAAAAAAGGAGATTTTATTATTATGGCAAAAGAGAATCGTGTCATCTTCGAGACCCTCTATCAGCTCATTACGGATCTCAAAAGCAGAGACATAGAGATAGGGCTTGAAGATTTAATCGATGGGATTATGAGCAAATACAGTGATTTTTGGTTGTGTAAGTTATTAAAGAGCTAGTTTTTTTAAACTAAATAGGATATTATCGCAAAAAAACAAATAGGAGTAAATATGTATGAAATTTATGTAACCAAAGAGTGCGGATGCTTCAAAAAGAGTCCTTATGAGAATCATGCACAATTTCAAACCAGAGCCGATGCAAAGCTTCAGGTTGGTTTGATGGTCAATCATATGAATACTAAGTTTTGCAAAAAGCATGAGTTTGAGCTTTTTGAAGAGGGAGAGCATTTTAAAATTGTTGTGGATGAGCGAAGCGACCCTTATGGATGTTGCAGCGGCGGACACTGTTCGTAAAAATACAAACGAGTGTTACGCACTTTCAATATCATCTTTGGATGGCTTCATGAAGTGCGTAATACCAATACTTATTTTTGATAGAGTATATAGAGTCGGCTTTCTTCCATCTTGATGCGTTTGGTTAAGATTTTAGCAATAGACTCTAAATCTTTTAAAAAATTGACTTTGTTGCGCATATAGTTCTCTTTAATGCTGTATTTATAAACAAAAGCAACAACCTCTTTGGCAATCAAATCCATCTCTTTTTGAACATCAATAATAAATTCTCGCAGCATTGTGTTGGGTTCATTGTTTTTTTGAATGTAACCGTAGAGTTGGCTATCTTCGATCATCAAATGAATCTTAATGGCGAGTCCAAAATCTTTAAGGTGCTTGTAAATAATTTCAAAATTATCATCATTTTCAACAGCCTGATGGAGCAAACCGTAGAGTTCAAAAAGATTTTGATGATCCGTTTTTAGTATATCAATGAGCTCTTCATTATAGGTAGGATTTTCACTTTTAAGCTTATTAATATCCTCTTGATGATTATCTTTTTTAAATTGATTTAAAAATTTTTTGATAAATCCCATAGTCTCTATCTCCTTCTTTGCAGCAATATGCCAAAGTCCAATTATAGCGTACTTTGTACTAAATTGAAACACGAAACGATTCTAGTTTTCTGACCTCGATCCAAACAATCCTAAAAGAGTCCATCCCTAGCATCTTTTTCGACTTTTTTGGTATCTATCTTGTTTTGACCATTAGGGGCTTTTAGATTGGGTGGAGTAGGAGGAGCGGAAGGTTTGATGCCTTGTACCAAAAAAGAGATTGCTTCAAGCTTTTGCGTAGCCACTATCACCAATACCTTATCGCCGTTGTGTGCGACGCTAAATTGAGTGACATCGTTCATGACACCATCGACTTCAATAGGCTCATCGTAAGCACTGGGAAGTTCGTAATCATTACCCTCAACACGAAGCAGTTGGTTTTTCTCCTTGGATACGACCCAACAGACGGTTGCAAAGGCTAGATTGTAGAGTGAATTTTGGGTAGAACCGATACACAAACGGCTAAAATCGTTCTCATTTTTGATCGTGAGATTGCCATCGGATTTGAGAATGTCAAGATAGAGCGTATTGATAGCTTTGATTTGGGTTGAGCTTGTTTGCAAAGCGTTGTAGAGGTGACGATTGGAAAAGCGAACCATATCAAGGCTTTTGTAGAGTACGGCTATGATAAATCCTAACAGTGCAATGGAGATAAGAACTTCAATGAGTGTAAAGGCTCTTGTGTTTTGCATCGATTCCCATTTTTTGCTTAATTATATCCAAAGCTAGGATACGATTGCTTTAAAACGAAACAATTGAGCATTGTTTATTAGGATTGGCAAAATTTTCTAAGCATAAAAGTTCACAAAGCCTTGAAAGTCATCATCCCTACCCAATAAAACCAACACATCATGGGTGTCAAGTCGATGATTTTGCTCAAACATAAAATCAATCACTTTGCTCTTCGTGCCAAGTTACTAATCAAGGCTAATCAAATGGCATATCAAGAGTTACTTTTATTGAGGGGTGCGTAAGGTCAGTTAGTATAATAAATAAAAATGACAATTATAACTAACGATAAAAAGCTTTGAAGGAGAGCTGTTGCAATAGAGAAGATTTTGTGTCTATAGGCGATTGAGTTCGTATCGGTGAATATCTATAAAATCTTCAAAGGTTTTGGTAATGGAGTAGTTTTTGGAGTGTTCGTAGGCTTCATGTGATATTTGGTCAATATCAATCTCTTTGTTTTCTATCCCAAGCAAAATCTCTACCCAATGATTGTGATGATTAATAGAACGTACCCATCCAATAGGTGCTTTGGCACTCTCGACAATACCACGAGGCCCACCCATATCGGTTACCATTACAGGCGTAGCACTCGCAATCGCCTCCAAAACAACTTGTCCTAAGGTGTCAGTAATAGATGGAAATAAAAAAACACTCGAAGAGGCATAAATAGGAGCTAACTCCTCACTGTTTTTGTGACCTAAAAAGCGTATGTTGTAGCCTTTTAGCTCCTCTTTGTGCTTCTCCAATGCTCCTGTGCCTACCAAAATTAAATAGCTTGTTTTGCGGTGGCTTTGTTTGTAAAAGGCTTTCCAAATCTCAAAGAGTTCTTGCACATTTTTCTCTTTGCTAATACGCCCCACATAGAGAAACTTCATGGCTTCTTTGGGGATACCGTAGCCCTCCCAAATACTCTCATCTTTAAAGGTTGGTTGAAAACGGCGAGTATTGGTCCCGGCACTCAAAAAGTGAATATGCTCTTTTTTGAAACGAATATCTTTTTCGATAATCTCCAAATACTCAGGAGAACGTGTCACCATGGCTTGAAAAGGTTTATAATAGAGTTTCATCATGTAGCTTGTGATCTCTTTGGCAATGTTTGAGTTGGTGTTTTTGTAAAGATACATCGGAAAATCGGTATGATAGGTGCCTATGATGGGCAACTTTTTACATTTGGCGATGTTGCGTCCTGCAAGACCAACAAACCCAGGCGTGGAGACGTGAATAATATCGGGGGCAAACTCTTTGATAGCTTTTGACATCTTGAAATAGGGCGGAAACACCACATCAAGCTCTTTGTAAAAAGGTATCGAAAAACGAAAAAGGGGCTTATAGATATGAATGTTTTCATTGAGGTCGCAATAGTTTTTGAGCGTTGAACTAAAGACTTTAAGCTCAATATCGTCACATTTAAGTGCCTCCTTGGTCATATCTTGAATAAAACGTGATACGCCATTGGCATCACACAAAGTATCGGTAAATAGGGCGATTTTTAGTTTTTTCTTTTCCATATATGCCATTTTATAGCACTACGGTTACGTTTTGATTATATTTTTTTAACCGCTATTTTAGTACACTCGATCAAACTTATGCGTCTCCTCAATCCAAATACTCAATGTGGGTTTACGATAGGCTCGTATCACCCGATACTCTTCATAGGCTATCTCCAAAACCATCACTTCGCTTAAATCCTTTTCTCTAGCACACACTTCGCCTGAATTTAAAAACAGCGTACCGCCTTTGTATTCGATGGTGTGTTGGTGGGTGTGACCATAAATGACAATATCGCTATCGGGAGTCAGATAATAAGGAAGATGCATAAGCTTAAAGGTGTGTTCTTTAATTTTAAAGTAGTAGGGTTCTTGTTGGATAACGGAATCGTGTAACGCCCTATCGTTGTTTCCCCGCACCAAAACAAAGGGTTTTTGGATCGCTTTAAGATCATCGATATTGCTTTGTGTGCAAATATCCCCTGCGTGGATAATGTACTCCACCTCTTTGCTTACTAGGTATCGCAAAGCCTTTTGATGAAGCTCTCTTTTGGTGTGACTATCGGAAAGAATGCCTATGCGTGTCATGGTATATCCTTGAAAGTATGATGTGTTTGAGTAAAATGTCTATTTTATTGCTTATTGGACTCTTTGGCTCTACCCAATAAAACGGATATTTTATCTTCCAAATCATCCAATTTTTCATCACAAATCATAAAAATAGTCTCCAAATCAATATCAACGCAGTGATGCGAAATTAAGTCTCTGAGTTTGATAATATTACTCCAATACTCACTAGGTGCAACACTCTCTAAAAAGCCTTTTTCGTGTTTATCAATATTTTTAAGGGCTTCACCTATGGTTTGTATGCGCATAATGATACTATCAAGTTTTTCTAAACCACTATCGTCTTGCATGAAGTCGTCGCTTGAATGGATGAATGAAAATCGTTTTTGAATCACTTTGATGCTCTCCAAAATAAATTCCAACAGCTCATACAATGACATCTTATACATAGATAGCCTCTTGCTCAATTTGAGTTTTGAGACCTTGCCGAATCTTGGGATGATGATAGAAAAGGTCTATTTTTTTATCGAAAAGATTTTCCAAATAGAGCCATAGACCTGTCATATTGTCAATACTTTTCTTTTTGAGAACGACATAAAAATCAATATCACTTTGCGGTGTCGCTATCTCTTTAGCATAGCTACCAAAAAGAGCAATTTTATCCACCTCGTATTTTTGTTGTATGTATATTTTTTGCTCTCTAAGCGTTGCTAATATCTCATCTTTTGTCACGACACGCTCCTTTTGCTTCAGGCTCTTTGTGTTTTTGCGGAGTATGCCTACTCCTCCACTTTCACTTTGTGTTTGCACTTAAAGCACTCATGAAACGTTCCGCTTTTGAGTGTTTTTATACCCATTAGGTAGTCGCACGTTGGACAATTGGCGTTGATGGGTTGAAAATTGGCTATAAAGGTACAAGTAGGATAGTTTGCACAACCAAAAAATTTGTTTCTTCTCCCCTGCTTCTCTTGTATCTCGCCTTTACACTCAGGACAAAGCACCTTAATGACTTTGGGTGGATTGATGGGTTTGGCGTTTTTGCATGTCGGATAGGCACTACAAGCCAAAAATTTGCCTCTGCGAGAGTCTTTGATGACCATATCGGCTCCGCATTTATCGCACTTCTCGTCGCTCTTTTGAATCGCTGGAGTCTCTTTTTGTCCCATGTTTTTGGTGTATTTGCATTGTGGGAAATTGCTACACGCCACAAACTCTCCGTAACGTCCTTTGCGTAACAACAAATCCCCATCCCCGCACTGAGGACACTTCTCGCCTGTAGGCTTGACGACTTTGAGGCTTACGATGGTGTTTTTGCCCTCATCGACTTTTTCTATAAAAGGATCGTAAAACTCTTTGAGTACCTTTTGCCAATCCTCTTGCCCTTGGGCTATCTTATCAAGTCTATCTTCCATATTGGCGGTAAATTGGCTATCGACTATATCGTAAAAGTGTTTTTCAAGCAGTTGCGTCACAGTAAAGGCGACTTCGGTAGGGGCAATCTTTTTTTTGTCGAGTGTAATATACTCTCGTGCTTGAAGCGTTGAGATAGTAGGTGCGTAGGTGCTGGGTCGCCCAATGCCCAAAGACTCAAGCTTTTTGATAATGGAAGCTTCATTGTATCTTGGAGGTGGTTCGGTGAAGTTTTGTTTGAAATCAAGTTTGTCAAGACTCACCTTTTGTCCCTCTTCCAAAGACGGAAGGAGTGTATCTTTTTGGTTGGTTTTGGCTACTTTGTAGTATCCATCAAAAACCAATCTGCTTCCTGTGGCTTTAAACTCTGTTTTGCTACCTCCAAAGATAATGGTTTGGGATTCAAGCTGGGCATCGCTCATTTGCGAAGCTACAAAGCGGTTGTAGATGAGTGTATAGAGTTTGAGTTCATCACCGCTAAGATAATCTTTGGCAATTTGAGGCGTAAAACCAATAAGGGTTGGGCGTATCGCCTCGTGTGCCTCTTGGGCGGCTTTGGATTTGGTGGTATAGATTTTGGGGCTTTTGGGTAGATATTTTTCCCCGTATGTATGGGCAATATACTCTCTTGCTTCTTCAACCGCCTCTTTGGAGAGATTGAGGCTATCGGTACGCATATAGGTGATAACTCCCGCCATACCCTCATGGGTTGCAACACCCTCATAGAGTTTTTGGGCTATCATCATCGCTTTTTTGGGCGACATTCCCAATGTATTGGAGGCGGTTTGTTGGAGCGTGGAGGTCATAAAAGGCGGAGGCGTTTTGGAGTTTTTGAGTACCTTTTTGATCTCTTTGACGCTAAAACTCTCTCCTTGGATACTCTCAACTATTGCGTTGGCTTGTGCTTCATTGGTAATGGAGAGTTTTTCGAGTTTGTTCCCCTCAAACGAATAGACAGAGGCCTCAATCGTTTTTTCAAAGAGTGCATCAATGCTCCAATACTCTACAGGCTTAAATTCATTAATCTCACGCTCTCTATCGACAATGAGCTTAAGCGTCGAGCTTTGGACTCTACCCGCACTCAATCCCTTTTGAACCTTAGAAGCCAAAAGCGGTGAGAGTTTGTAGCCTACAATTCTATCGAGCATCCGACGAGTTTGTTGGGCGTTGAAGCTATCATTATCAATCGTGCGTGGATTTTCAAGAGCGTGCAAAATCGCTTTTTTGGTAATCTCATGAAAGACGATACGAGGGAGCTTGTCGGGATCTTTTCCAATGGCTTTGGCAATATGATACCCAATAGCCTCCCCCTCTCTATCCTCATCGGTTGCGATATAGACCACTTGGGCTTTTTTGGCCAACTCTTTAATCTCTTTGACGGTAGGACTAGCGGTTCGTGGAATAGAGTATTTGGGTACAAATTCGCCGCTCTCTTCATCAATGGTAATTCCAAAGGTACTCTTAGGAAGATCTCGAATATGCCCTTTGGAGGCAATGACTTTGTAATTTTTGTTTAAAAAATTAGAGATAGTCCTAGCCTTGGCAGGGGATTCAACGATAATTAAATTTTTCATAATTTGGGTTACTTTGCTAAATTTTTGCGTAATTCTAACATAAAAAAATAATAGTTCAAGTGATTGTCTTGACTTTTTAACGTGCATGGTTTATCAATATCAATAAAAGTTAAGTTCAATTTAAATATAATAATTTCTTTACAAAAAATAGGATATTTATGGATTTTTCGATAAAATCACGCAATTATAATTAACAAAAGGGTTTTGTGGTGGATATTACAACAAACAAATTGGACAATGCAAACTATAGCATTGCTACTAAAGTAACAACAAAGATAATCGATAGCAAAGTCGATAAACTTGCCAAAGAGGCAGGAAAGCAACTCAAACTGGATGGATTTAGAAAAGGTAAAGTGCCTACTCATGTAGTCAAAGCACGTCACGGTGAGCGATTGTCGCAAGATGCTGAGGCCGAGATTGTCAGAGAGTTGCTTGATAGAGGACTAAAAGAACTCGCTATTGCCTCCAACCGTGTTATTGGTCAGCCAATCTTCAAAAAGTACAAAAAGGCACAAGAGGATTTGGATATAGAGATTGAGGTATCCATTACGCCTGATATTGATTTGAGTGGATACGAAGAGATAGCACCTCGATATGAAAAACCGCAAGTAACCCCGCAAGAGCTTGAAGAGCGTGTAAAAGGATTGGTTGAAGCACAAGCACCTTTTGTGAAGATTGAAGAGGATCGTGGCGTAGAAGAGGGCGATATGACCGTAATTGATTTTGAAGGAAGCATTGAGGGAGTACCCTTTGAGGGTGGCAAAGCGCAACACTTTAGTCTGCGTATCGGTTTAGGGCAATTTATCCCAGGATTTGAAGAGCAACTCAAAGGGATGAAGATGGGAGAAGAAAAAACCATCACAGTTACCTTCCCTAGCGATTACCAAGCCAAGGATTTAGCGGGTAAAGAGACGCAATTTAGCGTTACACTTCATGAGATTCAAGCCAAAGGCGAGGCGGTATTGGACGATGCTTTGGCTCAAAAGCTACTGAGTGGAGAGACGGATGCAACACCCCAAAAGGTACACGAGAGAGTCAAAGCACAAATGGAGTCTGAAAAACTCTCAAAACTCTACAACGAAGAGCTTAAGCCCAAAATGCTCGAAGCATTGGTGGAGAAATTTCAGTTTGATTTACCCAACAATATCGTAGAACAAGAGATTGATGCGCAAGTCAATCAAAAAGCAAAAAGCATGAGCAAAGAGGAGCTTGAAACCTATAAAAACGACGCTGCTAAGCTCGAAGAACTCCGAGAATCGGTACGAGAAGATGCCGCAACAAGCGTCAAGGCTACTTTTATTGTCGATAGTCTTGCTAAAGCCCTAGAGATTAGAGTCAGTGACGAAGAGGTGAGTCAAACGCTCTATTATGAAGCAATGATGCAAAGACAAAATCCTCAAGAGGCTATTGAGTACTACCAAAAAAACAATCTTATTCCTGCTCTCAAAATGGAGATGATTGAAGATAGACTCTTTGCAAAGTTGCTTGAACTCAACAACAAAGATGAGCAAGAGGAAGTGTAATGAGCTATATACCCTATGTGATAGAACAAACCGCTAGAGGTGAGCGAAGCTACGATATCTATTCGAGGCTGCTTAAAGATAGAATTATCATGCTAACAGGCGAGGTCAATGATGCCGTAGCCTCCTCTATTGTAGCCCAACTGCTCTTTTTGGAAGCCCAAGACCCCGATAAAGATATCTATTTTTACATCAATTCTCCAGGTGGGGTTATTACAAGTGGTTTGTCCATGTATGACACCATGAACTATATCAAACCCAATGTTGTAACCATTTGTATCGGTCAAGCTGCCTCTATGGGGGCTTTTTTGCTCTCTTCGGGTACCAAAGGCAAACGTTACGCACTGCCCCATTCACGCATTATGATCCATCAGCCCTCAGGTGGTGCACGTGGACAATCAACCGATATCCAAATCCAAGCGCAAGAGATTCAACGTCTCAAAGATACACTCAACGAAATTATGGCTTCGCAAACAGGCAAAACCAAAGAGCGTATTGAAAAAGATACCGAACGAGACTACTTTATGTCAGCGAGTGAGGCTTTGGAGTACGGCTTGATTGATAAAGTATTAGAAAAACACAACATCAACATCTAGGCTTAAACCATGATACGAGAGATTTTAATCTATCCCGACAAACGTCTCGGGATTGTCTCAGACGAAGTTCAAACCTTTGATGCCCAACTTCATACTCTTCTTGATGATATGTATGAGACAATGGTTGCCCGCAACGGTGTAGGATTGGCCGCCATTCAAATAAGCATTCCCCAAAGAGTACTTATCGTCAGTCTGCCCAATGAAGAGGACGGAACACAACCCAAAGAGAAGACTTTGGAGGTTATTAATCCAGTCTTTTTAATCCAAGAGGGTACAACAAGCTATCAAGAGGGTTGTCTAAGTGTCCCCGATGTCTATGAAGATGTTAAGCGTTTCAAATACGTCAAGATTGAGTATCGCGATCGTTACGGCAACAAGCAAATAGTAGAGAGTGATAAGTTTTTGGCAATTGCTCTACAGCACGAGATAGAACATCTCAACGGTCACGTTTTTATCGAAAATCTCTCCTTTGTCAAACGCAAAAAGTTTGAAAAGGCATGGCGAAAAAAATACAATCTGTAAAAAACTTTACAAAACAATCTCTTTAATACGAAATTAGAATCAGCTTCTAAAAATTATACAAAATAGAGATTTTGCCCTCAAGGGGCGAGATGCCTCCCTCATCTCTCCATGGCCAGCGGGCTTTCATGTATTCGTTGGGGTAGGTAATAGAAAATTTGCCTTTGCGACTATCTGCCCAACCTAGCGAGAAGCTGTAATCAGATTCAGAATCCTCTTGCAAACCCAAATCACTGCACAAAAAGATACTCCCCGCCACAAAAAACTTATCGTAAACAAAAGATTTCATCGAGAGTTGGAGTTTGTGTTGATTGTAGTGCAAGGATTTGTCGTGGCGATTTGATGGATTAAAAATTAAGTTTGCATTTTAGCATTAGACTCGTAAACCCTAGAATCAAAGCTGCTGCTCTCTATGAGTTGAGTTTCACAAATATCAAAACCTAAACTTTCAATAATCTCTTTCTCTTGCAACGCCACTTTGGAAAAAATACCAAACATTGCCATATTGTTTTGTTTTCCGTGTACTTTATCCATATAGCTTACTTTGAAGAGGCTCTTGTAAGATTCTTGATTATCAATAATCATTAACGATAGATTACCCGACTCATTACCTGTTGCTTTGATAAATATTTAACGTTCATTAAAAGTCGTATCCAATACTCCTCGTACAAGAACTTTGTTATTGGTTTTGTCAATATGAACAACCTCTTTGTTGGCTTTTATGGGCACCAAAACATTCCAAATTTTATGTTTACCCTCGCTATTTTTTATCGAACCGTAAAAGTAGTAGTGCTACTCTCCAATTAAATTGTGCAACGCTTTATCTTGATGAAAAAAAGGTTTTTTCAAAAAAACTCTTAAATGCAATACTTTTTACCTTGATTTTGTAAAAATTACTCTCTATATTCTTCACCTTATCGGAATCTTTTGAAATTTTAAAATAACATTTTCTCTCTTCCATGTTTCTGTATCCTACTACATTAACGTGTGTGTGGGGGGGGTGAGGTCAGTAAGTAAGATTGTGAACAAAAAGTTGTAAATAGAATACAATGCTGATTTTAGACAACACTTTGGTGCAATTTGGGACTATATCGCTGATGATAGTCTCAATCGTGTCAATGGGTTTAAAAATCAACTTGTCTTGCATAGTGTGTAAAAAAGTAACACAAGTTTTTGACCCACAGTGAGTATAAACGAAACAAATCTTTTAAATTTGATTATAAAAACCATAACCTAAGCAAAAATGTTTTGAACTTTTTGATACCATTATGCCATACTAAACTTTCTATAGGAGAAATACAATTATGGCAAAAATCATTTGGTCAAAAATCGACGAGGCTCCAGCGTTAGCAACCTATTCATTGCTCCCAATCGTAAATGCGTTTACCAAAGAGGCAGGTGTTGAAGTAGTTACTTCAGATATTTCATTGGCTGGTAGAGTTTTGGCAGCGATGGGCTTAGCCGAGGATGAACTATCCAAATTGGGTGAACTGTGCGTTACACCAGAAGCCAACATTATTAAGCTTCCCAATATTTCAGCTTCTGTTGGTCAGTTAAAAGATTGTATTGCCGAGTTGCAAAGTCAAGGATACGATATTCCAGCTTATCCCGAAAATCCATCCAATGATGACGAAAAAGCCATTCAAGCCAAATACAGTGCTTGTTTGGGTTCGGCTGTAAACCCTGTACTTCGAGAAGGAAACTCCGATAGAAGAGCGGCAGTTGCCGTTAAAAACTTCGCACAAAAAAACCCACACAAACTCAGAGCCTTTAGCGACAATTCAAAAGCCTATGTAGTGCACATGGCAGGAGATGGAGATTTTTATGGAAATGAAAAATCAGTAACGTGCGATAAAGATCAAAAAGTTACTATTGCACTCAACGGTAATGAACTTACAACGATTAAAGCAGTTGCAAGTGAAGTTCTTGATGGTACATTTATGTCGGTTGCCAAACTAAGAGCATTTTATAAGCAAACCATCGAAGATGCAAAAGCAAAAGATTTAATTTGGTCTGTGCATTTAAAAGCTACAATGATGAAAATCTCTGACCCTATTATGTTTGGTCATGCGTTTGAAATCTTTTTTGCCGATGTGTTTGCACAATACGCCGATGTGTTTAAAGAAGTGGGTGTCAATCCAAACTTAGGTATGAGCGATTTGGAGAAAAAAATCAAAGGTCACGCCAAAGAAGCAGAGATTAAAGCTGCATTCCAAGCGGTAGTCGATAGTGATGCTCCAAAAATTGCGATGGTTGATTCGGATAAAGGTACGACAAACTTCAATGCACCCAACGACATTATTATCGATGCTTCTATGCCCGTTGTTGTACGAGAGGGTGGAAAACAGTGGGACAGAACGGGGGCTGCACTTGAGACGGTAGCGGTTATTCCAGACTCTACTTATGGAATGTTCCATGCCCAAATGGTAGCCGATTGTGTCGCTCACGGTCAATACGATGTAACCACCATGGGAACGATGCAAAATATCGGTTTGATGGCTCAAAAAGCTGAAGAGTACGGCTCACACCCCACCACATTTGAACTCTCAGAAGCGGGAACAGTTACCGTAACGGCAGAAGATGGCACGGTTTTAATGAGCTTTGAATGTGCGGCGGGTGATATTTGGAGAATGTCACGAGCCAAAGATATTCCAATCAAAGACTGGGTAAGATTGACCGTTGAGCGAACACGACAAGAAAATATTCCTGCGGTATTTTGGCTTGATGAAAACAGAGCCCACGATGCCGAGCTTTTGAAAAAAGTCAAAACCTATTTGGCGGAGCTTGATACGGATGGTTTGGACATTCAATTCATGAATGTAACCGATGCGACACGATTTACAAACACACGAATCAGACAAGGACTCAATACTATCGCTGCAACAGGTAACGTTTTGCGAGACCACTTAACCGATATGTACCCAATCTTGGAGCTTGGAACATCGGCTAAAATGCTCTCCATCGTTCCATTGCTTGCAGGTGGTGGATTGTATGAGACAGGTGCGGGCGGTTCGGCTCCCAAACACGTCGAACAATTTCTCAAAGAGGGGCACCTACGATGGGATTCATTGGGTGAGTTCTTAGCCCTTGCTGAGTCACTGAGATTTTTGGGACACAAATACAACAATGACAAAATCAAAGCTCTAACAGCTGGTTTGGATGAGGCAAATAATGCTTACCTTGACAACTCAAAAGAGCCAGGTAGAAAAGCGGGCGAGCCAGACAACAAAGCTTCTCACTTCTTTGTAGCACAATACTGGGCAAAAGCACTTGCAGAAGGTTCAAATGCGCAGTTGGCGGCTAAATTTGCTCCCGTTGCTGCTTCTTTAGTTGAAAATGAAGCAAAAATTATGGATGAATTGATGGCAGTTGAGGGCAAACCACAAGACATTGGTGGATATTTCCATCCAAACGATGAGTTGGCTTCTAAGGCAATGAGACCCTCAATAACCCTCAATGAGATTATCGACTCTATCTAATCTCCCTCTTAAGGTGGGGCAAACCCACCTTAATGTATCATATTAAGTTTTTGGATTGTGCTTGATACAAAAGCAAAATCCAAAGATTGCAAACCAAACACTACACTAAAGAGAGGAGATAGTTTATGGGAAAAGGTAAAAAAGTAGCCATTATTGGTGCGGGAAATGTGGGGGCGACGGTTGCCTATTCGTTGGCAATGCGTGGAAGTTGTCACCAAATCGTACTGCGAGATAGAAACATCGAAACGGCTCAAGGCAAAGCACTCGATATGAGTCAAGCCGCCAATGCTGCAAGAATGCACACCGTCGTAACTGTCGCCAAAGAGGCAAAAGATATAGCAGGGAGCGATGTGGTCGTCATTACCGCAGGGAGTCCACGCAAACCAGGCATGAGTCGTGATGATTTGTTGCTAATGAACGCTGAAATCACCAAACAAGTCGTAGGCGATGTCAAAAAACACTGCCCCGATGCTATCATCGTCATGGTATCCAATCCTCTTGATGTAATGACTTATGTGGCACTTAAAGAGTCGGGTTTTCCTAGAGAGCGTGTTATTGGCATGGCGGGAATTTTGGATGCTGCTCGTATGGCACACTTTATCTATCAAAAGATTGGCTACGGTGCGGGACAAATTCGTGCTTCGGTTATGGGCGGACACGGCGACGACATGGTACCGCTTCCAAAATTCTCTACGGTTGCGGGAGTACCGCTAACGGATGTACTCACCGAAGAGGAGATTATTGATATCGTAGAGCGAACCAAACACGGCGGAGCGGAGATTGTAGGATTGCTTAAAACAGGTTCAGCCTATTATGCACCTGCCAAATCGACTACGGTTATGGTAGAGGCTATTTTGCAAGATACCAAACAAATCCACTCGTGTGCTGTCTATCTTGATGGAGAGTATGGATATAGCGATGTAGTAAGCGGTGTGCCTATTGCTTTGGGTGCTAACGGTATCGAAAAACTCTTCGAAGTCACACTCAATATGGGGCAGCAGCGACGATTTGCCAAATCGGTTAAATCGGTCAAATCAATGATTGACGTGCTAAAAGCCAAAAACTTTTTTGGAGATCAACAATGAGAGAGATAGCTTACGATACGGTTGTCAAAGCGGTACGAGATATAATCGTTCACTGTGGCACCGATTTGCCACAAGATGCCTACGATGCTTTAAAACAAGCCATGGAGGAGGAGAAATCTCTCGTATCCAAAGAGGTTTTAAGACAAATTTTAGAAAATGCCGATATTGCTAAAGATGAGAAGAGACCACTGTGTCAAGATACAGGATTGGCTGTCTTTTTTGTCAAAGTAGGCGATGAAGTCAAAATCAACGGCGGACTCCTAAAAGATGCCATCAATCAAGGCACTCAACAAGGCTACATCGATGCCTATCTAAGAGCCTCTACGTGTGAGCCTTTTAGCAGAGCAAACCTCAAAGATACGGTCGGCTACAACCTACCTGCTATTATCCATTTTGATATTGTTGCGGGTGATACAATCGATATCGAATACGCTGCCAAAGGGGGCGGAAGTGAAAACGTAAGCCGTGCGACGGTTTTGGCTCCTGCTGCGGGGATGGATGGAATATTGCAATTTGTCAAGCAAGTCATTAGCGATGCGGGTCCCAATCCTTGTCCGCCTATTACGGTAGGTATTGGCATTGGTGGAACGTTTGAAAAAGCAGCCATTTCGAGCAAACACGCACTCTTTAGAACTTTAGGAAGTGTCAATGAAGACCCCCAAATGGCTCAATTTGAAGAGAGAATTTTAAATGAACTCAATAAACTAGGAATCGGTGCTATGGGAATGGGCGGAACAAAAACCGTTTTGGGGGTTCACATCGAATCCAATCCTTGCCATATCGCCTCTTTGCCCGTCTCGGTCAATGTCCAATGTCACTCTTCACGCCATGCGCATATTACAATCTAAGGAAAAAGTTATGAGTAAAACTTACTATTTGACCACTCCTTTGCTAGAAGAACAAACACGCCAACTCAAAGCGGGTGATATTGTCTATTTAAGCGGAGTTATCTATTCAGCACGGGATGCGGCTCATAAACGATTGGTTGATTTGATTGCAGAGGGCAAAGAGTTGCCTTTTGATTTGGAGGGTAGTGTTATCTACTTTGTTGGCCCAACCCCACCCAAACCAGGTGACCCAATAGGAAGTGCAGGACCTACCACAAGCTATAGAATGGATAGCTACTCTCCTACCTTGCTTAAATATGGAAGCAAAGGAATGATAGGAAAAGGCAAACGCAATCAAGAGGTAAAAGATGCCTGTATTGAGTACGGTGGTATCTATTTTGGCGCTACAGGTGGTGCGGGAGCGTTGCTAGGAAAGCAAATCAAAAAGGCCGAAATTATCGCCTATCCCGAACTAGGGCCTGAAGCTGTGCGAAGACTTGAGGTTGAAAACTTTCCTGTAACGGTTATCAATGATACTTTTGGTGCTGATTTGTATCAAATGGGTAGAGCACTCTATGAGGTGAAATCGTAATTAAGAGTTTGAAAAAACATTAAATTTAAAAAAGGTTTTGCCATGAACCAAACCATCGTCGAGGCACTCAATAGCTACGCCAATCCTGCAAAAATCGCCGATTATAAGCGTTTTTTCAAGACGGGTAGAGGAGAGTACGGTGAGGGGGATTGCTTTTTGGGTGTCAATGTACCCGACACAAGAAGAGTCGTCAAGTGCTACTACAAAACAATGAGCTTTGATGAGATTGAAGCCTTTCTCTACTCTCCCTACCATGAGCATCGACTCTTTGCTCTATTGGTGCTTGTGGCTCTTTTTCAAGCCAAAGATTTAGACTACCAAACACCCATCTATAACTTTTATCTTAAACATATCCATCAAATCAACAATTGGGATTTGGTTGATAGCAGTGCTTCCTATATTGTCGGAAGCTATTTGTTGCAACGCAATCGCTCCATTTTGCATCAATGGGCAACCTCTTCGCATTTATGGACAAGACGTATCGCTATTGTCTCTACGTTTGCTTTTATCAAGGCAGGAGATTTTGAGGATAGTTTAGCCCTTAGCGATCAATTGCTCCATGATTCCCATGACCTTATTCACAAAGCCGTTGGGTGGGTGTTACGAACTATTGGCGACCACGATATCAATCGACTCATCGCCTATCTCAATCCTCGCTACAAACAAATGCCTCGTACAATGTTGCGTTATGCTATCGAAAAATTTGATGAACCTTTAAGACAAAGTTACCTTAAGGGATTAGTGTAACGGACGTGTAATCATGTAGCCGCCCAATACAATAGGGACAATAGCTATAAGTTGCGTAGCGATTGGGACTTCATCAAGCAAGAGATAGGCTAAAAATATGGTAAGCACAGGGGTAATAGCCGCCATGGCACTGGCTTTGGTGATAGAGATAAGGTGTAACGCCTCTACCCAAAAGATTTTTGCCACTCCCATGACCAACAATCCGCATACTTAGGAGCTGTTTTTTGGAATGCGAAAAGGAGCAAAATTTTACTCCAATGAGTACTCAACAGTAAGCGTAATGGGTTGGTTGCCAATCATAACGCCTTGGGGTGGTGAGTAGGGTAGGGCAGCACTAATGGCACTCTTGATTGAGCTGTGAAAAATTTTTGAACCGCTTAAGATCGTAATGGTTTTTAATGCTCCATTGGACGTAAGTGTAAATTGAACCCTCACGTTTCCCTTTATGCCTCTACGTTTTGCCATAATGGGATAGCTTTTGCAGCGTTCTATTTTGTTTTTAAGCGTAGTGAAGTAGAGGTTTTTCTTTTGAGCTACCTCTTTGGCAGAGGTTTTGCTTACGTGAGTGATAGTCGATTTTTGGGCAGGAGTTGGCTTGGATTTGGGTGTACTTGGTTTGGGTTTGGTTTGCTTAATGGGTTTTTTGGGTACTCTTTTTTTGGGCTTTGGGGTATCTTTTTTGACAACAACTTTCTCTTTTTGTATCTCTTTTGGAATCTCTTTTTCAATTTTTTCGATGGCTTTTGGCTCTTCTTCTGGAAGCTCTTCTTTGATCTCCTCAATAGGTTTTAGCTCTTCTTTTGGAAGCTCTTCTTTGATCTCCTCAATAGGTTTTGGCTCTTCTTGTGTAGGTTTAGGCAAACTCATAAGGCTTACTTCAATGGTTTGAAGCTCTTTGGTTTGGTCACTGTAGGGAATTTTTTGTCCCTTTGTCCATATAAACGCTACAAAAACTCCACCGTAGAGCAAAGCCGTCACCAAAAAAGAGCTAAAGTATCTATTCATACTGCGTAATAATGCCCAAATTTTTAAAATCACCCAATTTGATAAGGTCTAGCAAAAAGACAAATTCACTAAAAGCGACACTCTTATCGCAACTCATGGAGATGGGGGTCTCTTTGGGATAGCTTTTGAGTTTTGAGGCTACCTCCTCTTTGGCTACTTTTTCGTTGTTAAAAAAGATATGTTGCTCTTTGTCGATAGTAATCACAAGCTTATCAACTTTTTCGATTTTGGTAGCACTTTTGGCTTTGGTTAAATCGACAGGGATGTAGCCTTTGGTGACAAACGTAGCCGTTGTAAGCACAATCACGAGCAAAACAAGCATAATATCAATAAAAGGAACGACATTAATGGTGTCAAATTTTTTTACAGTCATGGTATCATCTTTTTTGGAGCAGTTCCCAGCGTGAGAGCAACACTTCAATCTTGCGTACCAAATGCGAATGAAAGAGTATAGCAGGAATAGCCACAAGCAGTCCCATTGCCGTAGCTTTGAGTGCCAATCCGAGTGAACTCATGATGATTTTGACATCAATATTGCCCGTATTTCCCATCTCCAAAAAGGTCAAGATGATACCCAATACCGTCCCTAGTAGTCCAATATAAGGAGCGTTAGAGCCAAAGGTGGAGAGAATGGTAACGTTGTTGGTAAGTTCAATCTCTAGCTCTTCTTTGTGAAAATAATGCCCAAGGTCGATGCTACGAAAAAAGAGCAGTCGCTCAATGTAAAACCATACCGTCAAAAAACTCATCAACCCCAGCACCCCAATGATGCCATAATCGACCATCTCTTTTAAAATCTCACTATCCATTATTGCCCTTTAGAAACTATTGCAAAATTTTATCCAAAAAGTATTAAAAGTGTGTTAAGAAGCAAAAAAACTCTACCCAAACACCACCGTATTTTTCCTTTGCTTTGCCATTATACTGCTTTTTCCAATAATAAACTTTTTTTACAATCTCTTGCTTGATGGCTCTGTGAAAATTTTGATGCAACACAATATCAACGGGTTTATGCAAAATACGTTCAAGCTTTGCCAAAGCCTTAAGCTTCTTTTCAAAGAGGTTGGATGGATTATCCGCAACAATAAAAAGATCTATATCTCCACCTTTTTTGTATCATCCAATCGACTGCCAAAGAGATATACTTTTGCCTTACCAAAAATATTTTCTACAGTTGTCACGATTAAATTTTTCTCATTATCATCTAATCTCATAAAATCGCTCTTGTAATGTTTTGGTTATAGCGATAAGTATTGAACTCTTTTCAATGAGTAGTTTAGTGGCTTCCAATGCCTCTTTCTCCTCTCTAGGGTACTCGTGGGCTATATTATTTCTTAGTATTCTAAGTTCATCCCACGTGTCAATATCAACAATTCCCTCTTTTTCTATCTCCTAAAGCAAGTGCAAGAAGGATTTGCCCTCTATGTCAAACTTATTAAATTCCAAAAAAAGCTCTAAATAGTTTACCTCCAATAAGGTCTTGCAAT
>DYTG01000234.1 GCA_020726085.1 Sulfurovum sp. | reverse complement strand
TATCTTTAATAGTAATAATAGTACCATCTTTAAGCTTCCATATATCATCTACTGTTATATAGTTTTTAGTTTCCATTTGCACGTACCCTACCAACGCTTACTGTGTTTCTACTAATTTCTCCATATTCTTTATGCAACGTTATAGCTTTCATATCTTGTCCACTTCTATAACCACTAGCACTATGCCAAGCATCTTTACCTGCAAGTGTTCTAAACGTTTCAACTAAACAACTTGGAAACTCTTTAACAGATACATGATGTATATGCCCAGTATACCAGTATCTATACTCTGTATCACTCCATAAGTCTTTAGCATCAACTGCCATTATTTCACCAAGCTTCTCAGCTTTAACCGTATGACCATGTGTCACACCTATTAGATTCTTACCAAACTTATGGTACATAAACATATTAGGAGTATCATGTACTATAACTCTAGGTTCATTTCGATAATAAGCTTTAATAAAAGCACTCATCATAATTGCACTATGCTCATTATGATTCCCGATTGCACTTCTCCATCTAATAGTATTATGTTTAGTTAATGCAATATCAATTAATTCAGTAGTTAAATTCAATCCTATCTCTAGTACCTTAGGATATCTACCATCCACATCTAAAACATTACCACTCTTAGCTGTCTTACCATCAAAATTATCTGAATGGAACCAATCACCAACATCAATAATAAAACATTCATCAGTTGATACGCTTTGTGATACAAGCATGTGCATTGCATTTCTTAAATCTCTCTCACCAATAATCATATCATGATCTTCACCAGTTTCTTTATGCCAAGCCATCATACCAATATGAGCATCACCTATACTGTAGATAGTCATCATATCATTATTATCAATACTAGGGACACTTATTGCCTCTTTAGGTACAATACTATTCATAACACTATCTACTGCTTCAGATATCATAGCAAGCCTATCTACTGATTCTCTATCTTCTTTAACCCATTGTAATCTTACGTTACCTTCAGCATCAAGCATA
>DYTG01000233.1 GCA_020726085.1 Sulfurovum sp. | reverse complement strand
CTTCGTGTCTCGCAATGACAAAAAATCAAATCCATTTGAATATTTAGCTTTTGGCAGACGCTACCTACCCTACTTGCGAAGCTCGACAAGAGAACATCAAAAATTAAGAAACTCTGTGCTATAACCATCAAAAAGAATTTGGAGAGCAATATGAATAATACATTACGCATTGGAAAATATGAATTAAAGAGTCGATTGATAGTAGGAAGCGGAAAATACGATAGTTTTCAAACGACACTTGATGCGACACTTGCTAGTGGAAGCGAGTTGATTACCGTGGCGGTTAGACGAGTAAACATTACCAACCCTGCACAAGAGAACCTTATGAGCTATTTTCACAATACCAACGTGAAGTTTTTGCCAAACTCCGCTGGGTGTGTCAATGCCCAAGAGGCCATTACCCTCTTTCGTCTCACAAGAGAGGCTACGGGGATTGATTTGATCAAGCTTGAAGTCATTGGCGATACGCAAAAGACACTCTATCCCGACGTAATAGAGACCATCAAAGCGTGTGAAGTATTGGCAAAAGATGGCTTTACGATTATGGCATACACAAGCGATGATCCTATTATGGCAAAACGACTCGAAGAGGCAGGGGCACATGCGATTATGCCTTTGGCTTCACCGATTGGGAGTGGTTTGGGGATTCAAAATCGCTTCAATGTTCACTTCATCAAAGAAGCCGTAAGTGTGCCTGTGATTGTCGATGCGGGGATTGGGTGTGCCTCAGACGCTGCTATTGCTATGGAATTAGGAGCCGATGGAGTCCTCACCAATACCGCCATTGCCCAAGCCAAAAATCCAATCCAAATGGCACAAGCTATGAAATATGCCGTCATAGCGGGACGATTGAGCTTTGAAGCGGGTCGCATTCCCAAACGCCCTTACGCTACGGCTTCTTCTCCTGAAACTGGGATGATTTTTTAGCAACCTCTTTATGCAAAAGATAGGGGATAACCCCCCAGTCTTTTTTAACTGACCTTACACACCCCTCAATAAAAGTAACT
>DYTG01000103.1 GCA_020726085.1 Sulfurovum sp. | reverse complement strand
GAAGTTGGAGCGATGAAAAAGAGTCGTTTAAGATTATGGACAAAGCCCTTGATAGGGGTATTAATTTCTTCGATACCGCCGAACTCTATCCCGTCCCACCCAGAGCTACCTACGCAGGGGAGACCGAAAACATTATAGGCAGATGGCTCAAAGGCAAAAAACGTGAAGATATAATCATCGCTTCCAAAGTAGCAGGAGCTGCCAACGGATGGTTTGTCCCGCCCATTCGCAACGGTATGACAGCTGTTGATAAATTTCATATCAAACAAGCCATTGAAGGGAGTCTCAAACGTCTAGGCACCCATTATATCGACCTCTATCAGATGCATTGGCCAGACTCTGTCGTACCCATCGAGACTTCACTTGTCGCCTTTGATGAGCTAGCAAGAGAGGGAAAAGTACGCTATATTGGTACTTCAAACGACACCGCTTATGGACTTACCAAAGCCAATGAGACCTCCAAACGTTTGGGTATCGCCCGTTTTGAATCGATCCAAAACAACTTTTCACTCAACAATCCTCGATTTTTGGATGAACTCTCCACCGTATGCCAACAAGAACACATTTCGCTTCTTCCCTACTCTCCCATTGGTGGCGGTGTCCTAAGCGGCAAATACAATGCTCCTTTTACTCCTGAGAATGCACGTTTTAGCGACTATATCAAAAGTCCTAATTCTCGTATCCAATCCCAAGCTACCCGCTTTGTCAATCCCAAAACACTTGCCGCAACAGCACAATATTTGGAATTAGCCAAAGAATTGGAGATTTCACCCGTCACACTCGCCGTAGCCTACTCCATGCACTTTGATTTTGTCGCTTCGACGATTATTGGGGCTAGAGATGCCCATCAACTCGATGAGTCATTTGCAGCTTTTGATGTGAAATTAAGCACTCAAACTATGGCAAAAATTCAAGCCATTCAAAATGAGATTATGTATCCCATGGGATAGTAATCTTAAAGCTTCTCTTTAAGTGCTATCGTTATAAAATGCTAACAATTTTACTTTAAAGAGTCATATCTATGAAAAAAATGCTTCTTTACTTGCTAGAACCCAAACTCATTACTTTTTTTGGAAAAAACAGTTATCACAAATCACATTTTATGCAAGATATCTTATCGGGTCTATCGGTGGCTATTGTTGCGCTTCCTTTGGCTATGGCGATTGCTATAGCCTCCAATTTTTCTCCCGAAAAAAGGACTCTTTACTGCCATAATAGCAGTATTTTTGATCTCCGCTTTGGGCGGTAGCAGGTTTCAAATTGGCGGATCTACAGCGGCATTTGTTGTTACGGTTGCTTTAGTCGCTTCAAAACACGGCTACGATGGTTTGGTTTTGGCAACGATCATGGCTGGACTTATACTTATTGCTACTTCGTTTTTGAGAGCAGGAGATTTGATTAAATTTATCCCTTATCCCGTCGTTGCAGGATTTACCTCAGGGATTGCACTTTTGATTTTTGTTTCACAATTAAGAGATTTTTTTGGGCTTAAAATTGAGACTGTACCAGCCGATTTTATGATAAATTTATAGTCTATGTTCAAAATTTACACAGCTTCAATATTTTTAGCGTTGCGGTTGCTTCTGTATCGATTTGGATTATATTCTATACAAAAAACACTACCCAAAGATACCTAGACCCATTGTTGTCGTTCTTTTGACTGGGCTTGTTGTTTGACTTTTTGATATTCCCGTTGATACCAGCAAGAGTCGTTTTGGCTCTATTTCAACCATACTTCCCACTCCCAGTTTCCCTGAAATAACCTTTGAAAAAATACTACTTTTATTCCCCGATGCCGTTACGATAGCTATTTTGGCGGATATAGAGTCGCTTCTTTCTGCTGTTGTTGCTGATGGAATGACCGATACAAAACACAAATCCAATACAGAACTTCTCGCACAAGGTGTAGCCAATATTGGCTCATCCATCTTTGGCGGACTCCCCGCTACAGGAGCGATAGCACGAACAGCAACCAATATCAAAGCAGGTGCGATTTCACCCATATCGGGTATTGTGCACGCTGTTTGGTTGTTTATTTTTATGATTTTTTTAACGCCTTTGATTGTCAAAATCCCTTTGGCAACATTGAGTGCTATTTTGATTGTTGTGGCGTGGAATATGTCTGAAATACAACACATACGATCGATTTTGGGGGCTCCCAAAATGGAGGAGTATTAATCCTATCTGGTGTCAATAAGAGTGTACTTGCCTAGATACAAAAATCAAGGCTTAATACCGTAATTGTGGAGGAAAACATACTTGAACATATCGACAAAGCCCTTGCAAGAGCCAATGCAATTATACATACTGGCTTTTGAGGATTTTTACTTAGATACTATAACGCTCTACAGATAAGATGGTGGGTTTCACCCGCCCTATTGGATGAGTAAAAATTTTTAATGTATGCAGCATCGAATACTAAGAAACTTTTATCTATTGTATGTTATACTTTTATTATCCATCAATAGTGGCATTAGCATTATCTTTTTCTTAACAATTTTCCCTAGACTTTCATCTCACTCTCTCCTCACAACTTCTTTTATATATTAAGGAATTATCATGAACAAAATCAACAATCTACTTGATAGGCTCGATGGCGAGTACAACAAAAAACAGATTCACCAACACAGCAAACTTCTCACTCCTCTTATGAGTTCGACCAACGAAGCTACCTTTGTGGGCAGACAAAAAGATGCGGCCATTATCGACAAATTTTTTTCAATCTCCAACGCTCTTGTGCTTGTGAGTTCGATTGAAGGGGTAGGAAAAAGCTCATTGGCATCTCATTATCTGCTTCAAAACAAGGACAATTTCGACTACTACGGCTACGTCAAAATCAACGACAGTTTTCGCCAAAGCTTCGCTGCGTCGTTTAGAGACTCACTCGATCTCAAACTCGAACACCTTGATGATCTCTTTATTGAAGCCGTAACCAAACTCAGTCGCCTAGAGGGACGAAAGCTTTTGATTATCGACAACTCTAAAGGGGTTGTGTTTCAAGAAGAAAAACTCAATCTTGTCTTAAGTCTCATCGATAACAACTTCAAAATTCTCTTCATCTCCAATGCTAAAATCAAAGATGTTCGAGAGTATCACGTCGCACCGCTAAGCCAAGAAGATGCTATCAATCTCTTTATCAATTACTCCCCCACAAGCAAACTTGATCAAGTCCAAACCATCGTGGAGTATTGCGGTAATCATACCTTTTTTATCAAACTTATCGCCAAAATGATTCATTCTCGTCGCACTACCTATGATGAGATTATTGATAAATTCAAAAACAATGTTCTATTGCCTCTTCATGGGGAGGATATCAAAGCGATTATTCATGCCAACATCGAGCAACTTTTGGGTATGCAACAACTCGATTATGAACACAAACTCCTACTCAAACGCTTTGCGGTCTTGCCCTCTATCGAGATAGATAGTGAGTTGTTGGAGCAACTCTTTCAAGCCAACATTCAAGACAAGCTTGATTTTCTTGCCAATATCGGACTCCTTAGTCGCCTCGGCAAAAGCTACAAAATGCACCACATTATCAAATACTACATCCACGACTACACCCAGCCCACATTTCAAGAGATAGCCATTATTGTCGATTTTTTTGCCAAAATCATCCACGATAGCCACAATCCTACAAATATAAAAGAGGCAAAAAAATACCTCCTCTATCTCAAAGCCATCAAGACTATTTTATTAACACTGCCCGATAACAATGCGATACTCTATAGCTTTTTTGAGCATCTAGGTACTATTTATTACCACATTGGAGAGTATCACAAAGCCCTTGAGTTGTTGCACAAATCGTTAGAGATGCAAAGCCACTTTAATGGTATCAAGCCCTTGGTTTTGGCGAAAAATTACAACGATTTGGGATTGGTTTACAAATCCATCAAAGATTACGAACGAGCGTTGATGTTTTTTAAAAAAGGGCTAAAGATACGCCAACAAGAACTTGGCGATGAGCATTTTGAAGTGGCTTATAGCTACAACAATATCGGATTGCTCTATCGTCTAAGTGGAAATTACGAGGAGTCTTTGCTCTTTTTTGAAAAAGCGCTCAAAATCAAAGAAAAACACCTCGATAACCTCGACCCCGAACTTGCCAATCTCTACCACAACATCGCCCTTACCTACCAAAAGCTCAACAACCACAAAGGGACTGCCTACTTCTTCGCCAAAGCCCTCAAAGTGCGTGAAAAATCACTAGGAGTCAATCATCCCGATACCGCCCAAATCTATAGCGACCTTGCTATGCTCTACAAAGATATGAAAAAACACGCCAAAGCCCTTGCACAACTCGAAAAATCCGTAGCCATTTACAACGCACACTTTGGAGCCAATCACAAAAAAAACATCGCCAACTACAACAAACTAGCCCTTATCTATGTTGATATTGGCAAAGACCAATTGGCGTTGGAGTATCTCAATCGAGTACTCAGCATCAAACTCTCCACACTAGGACCTCAGCATCCTCGAACCGCTATTGCTTACAACAACTTAGGCATCTTTCATCTAACTCAAAACGACTCTCTCAAAGCCCTTGCATTGTTTAGAAAATCGCACACTATCCTAAACAACGTCGCTCGTCACGATGACCTCAATCTTGCTATACTCAGTCACAATTTGGGTACTACACACTATCTTTTGGGGGAGTACAGAGACTCTGTTGAGATATTTAAGCGGGTATTGGCTACAAGGCTAGAGGTACTAGGCGAACGCAATCCTCACACTATCACAAGCTACAATGCCCTAGCAGCAACCTACTACGAACTGCTTTTGGACGATGAAGCCCTTGGGATTTATGAAAAGACACTCGAACTCTCCAAAGATATTTCAGGCGAACTCAATCTCAATACAGCCCTAAGCTACAACAATATTGCCGTGTTGTATTTCAACAAAAAACACTACATCAAAGCCTCTCGCTACATGCAACAATGCATCGAGATTCGCCAAAAGTTTTTGAGCAAAGATGAGCCTTATTTGGTGGAATCCAAAAAGAGACTCAAGCTTATTCAAGATACCATTAGCAAAATACAAAAAAACCCCAAACATGAAAACTTTATCAAATTTCGATTGGACTTTTTTACCCATTCTCACCATCTTGATGAAATGTTGGTGGTGAAATATTAAGACCTCAACGTGCCTTTTGAATCCCATTAAGAATAGGCACGAAATGGCAAGGCTCTAGCTCCTCTTGCTCTATTGTGCCGTCACTTTTTTTGATAAATCTCATAATGACCTCACGTTCAAGTGTGGCAATAGGAGCGACGATTACTCCCCCAATAGCCAATTGATTGAAGAGACTTTGAGGAATGCTTCTTGTAGAAGCCGAGAGCAAAATACGCTCATAAGGTGCATGATACTCCCAACCGTTTTGTCCATCATCAAATTTGGTAATAATATTCATAAGCCCCAAATGTGAAAACCGCTCTTTTGCCTCTTTTAAGATACCCTCTATGCGTTCGATGCTCACAACACGACGGGAGAGTTTGCTCAAAATCGCCGCTTGATAACCACTGCCACACCCGATTTCAAGTATCGAATCAACTTTGTGGTCAATTGCTAAATATTGCGTCATTTTAGCTACTGTCAAAGGGGAGCTAATCCATTGATTTGACTGCATGGGCAACGCATCAAGCTTGTAGGCTAAATGTTGAAACCCACTAGGCACAAAAACTTCTCTATCAATGGCTAAAAAAGCATTGATGATGTTTTGTTCCAAATAAATATACGCTTGAATCTCACCAACCATCCTCTCTAATTTCATCTGTACCACTTGCAAACTCCAACACTTATTGAGCCTAAAAAAGCAGACTTTAAGTTTTCATATTAAAAAGTATTATATCACAAGAAATATTAAACAACTTGCAGGTTTTAATAAAAAATTACATATTAATTAATATTTACGCAGATTGTGGATTTAAGGATACCATTCCACCTCGGGAGAGATAGAACAAGAAAGCTACAAAACCAAAAAA
>DYTG01000232.1 GCA_020726085.1 Sulfurovum sp. | reverse complement strand
GTATTAACCAATTAAACGCTTCATCTCTTTGATAGCTTGATGTAATCCGCTAAAAATGCTTCGTGCGATGATGCTTTGACCGATGTTGAGTTCTTCTATGCTTTTGATTTGGGCGATAGGTTGGATGTTTTGGTAGTTAAGCCCGTGTCCTGCTGCGACTCTAAGTCCCAAATCTTGTGCGTACATCGAGAGACTTTTGAGCTTCTCTAGCTGGGCTTCAAGTCGATTTTTAAGCTCATGGCGTGGCACATCAAGAGCCTTGATGGCGTGGTGTGAGTTTCTAAGGTTGCCATAAAGCATAGCGTGGAGATTGGCGTATTCGCCCGTATGAAACTCAATCCACTCTACCCCCATTGCCAAAGAGGCATTCACCGCCTCGGCAGTAGGGTCAATGAAGAGTGAAACTTCTATCTGTTGCTCTTGAAGCGTAGCAATGGCATCTTGCAAAACCTCATCGCTCGAATCGACTACCAATCCTCCTTCTGTCGTCACCTCCTCTCTCTTTTCGGGTACAATCGTGACTCGATGAGGTCGATAATGCGAAGCAATGGCAATCATCGAGGGCGATTTGGCACACTCCAGATTGAGAGGCAAAGGGGAGAGATGGACAATCATTTTGAGATCACTATCTTGAATGTGTCGTCTATCCTCACGCAAATGTATCGTGATTTGATCCCCCCCTGCCCTCTTGACAATCCCCAAAGCATCCATAATATCGGGGTCATTTACTCTCCGTGCCTCTCTCAAAACCGCAATATGGTCTATGTTTACGCCTAGTAGCATCTTTTTTCCTTTTATAAAGTATATTTTTCAAATGGTATGACAAATTTCTCTATCATGGCATTGGCTCTTCTTTTGGCTTGAAGTACAAAATGCCTTAGGTACTCTTTTACCCACTCCTCCATCGTCCCATCAAAATTTTGTTCCAAATCGCAAACATGAAATTGTATTTGCATTCCCGAAGCCCAATTGATATATAAAGCATTGGGTTGAGATTGAAACAAATTGGCAACATAAGC
>DYTG01000011.1 GCA_020726085.1 Sulfurovum sp. | reverse complement strand
GAGGTCAGTTCTTTAGAAACTTTCTCAAAAATTAAAAATAATACTCATTAGATTTTATACACAAAAACTTCCCATAGCTTTGCACCGCCAATTAACCCTTTTTTAACTCAATAGGATATAATGCGGATAGATTTTATCCTAATATAAGGTTCAACAATGTTTAGACAGATATTTCCTCTAAGTTCGATTATAGGGCTTAGATTTTTTGGACTCTTTATTGTATTGCCTGTGCTTTCTATCTATGCTATCGAGATGCCCGATGCTACTCCTTTTTTGGCGGGTCTAGTTGTGGGTGGCTACGCACTCACACAAGCCTTCTTTCAAGTACCTTTTGGATTAGTAAGCGACAAGATAGGACGCAAAAAGACACTATTGGTAGGTTTGCTTATTTTTATCGTGGGTTCTGTTGTGTGCGCTATGAGTGAAAGTATCTATACGTTGATGATGGGTCGCTTTTTGCAAGGGGCGGGAGCGATTGGTTCGGTTGTAAGCGCTATGATAGCCGATTTGGTCAAAGAGGAACAAAGAGCCAAGGCCATGGCGATTATGGGAGGTACTAT
Source organism: Sulfurovum sp. (assembly GCA_020726085.1). Classification (GTDB taxonomy): domain Bacteria; phylum Campylobacterota; class Campylobacteria; order Campylobacterales; family Sulfurovaceae; genus FS08-3. The sequence continues at coordinate 24,103 of DYTG01000011.1, read as the reverse complement.
TGCGGTAAGTTTTGCACTGGCTATGCTCATTGCTCCTATTGTGGCGGGGGCTTACGGTATCGATAAACTCTTTTGGCTTACGGCGTTGTTATCGATTTTGGCTATTGGTATTTTATTTACCAAAGTCCCCAATCCTCCCAAAATCCTCCACTCCTATTCGCAAGAGGAGTCGCAAATGCGTCATGTTTTCAAAGACAAGGCACTAGTGAAGATGTACATTACCTTTTTGTTTCACTCTTCGATTATGACCATGGCGTTTTTTATTATCCCGCTTGTTATGACGCAAACACCCAGTGAGGGGGGATTTGGATGGAGCAAGAGTGAGCTATGGAAAGTCTATGTTCCTGCTTTGATTTTTGGGCTATTGGCAATGGGACCCGCAGCGGTATTTGGCGAAAAGTACGGCAAAGGCAAAGAGATTTTTATCATCTCTATTGTCATCATTTTACTAGGCTTTGTCGCCATGGGCTTTAGCCATACGGCGTGGATTTTTATTGTGGGTGTGGTGCTTTTTTTCATTGGATTTAATATGTTTGAACCTCTGTTGCAAAGCTTTGTCTCCAAGTTTGCCAAAGTACACCAAAAAGGAGCGGCTTTAGGCGTAGCCAATACCTTTGCTTATACGGGTATCTTTTTGGGTGGAATGGTTGCGGGATACATTATGCAACACCATTCACGCGAGACATTGGCGATGCTGGTCATTGTTTTGTCGCTCTTTTGGATAGGATGGGTAGCCACAATGCAAAATCCTAGCAGTCGTGGTAATATCTATTTGGATTTGAACATTTTTGATAGAGAAAAGATAGCCTCACTCAACGCCCTTGAAGCCGTAACCGAGACTTACATTAATGAAAGTGAAAATATCGCCGTAGTGAAATACGAAAAGAGTCTAATTGACGAAGATACCCTTCGAGGCAAAGTACTCAAACGATAAGAGGAGAAACTAATGCACAATCTTGATTTATACGCCAAAGTCGAAGATCTTTTGGGGATTGACGAGGCAAGTGTTGATTTGCAAAACCACTATCTTGATACGCTCAAGAATCTCTCTTTTGATTCACTGTTGGATGTTGGATGTGGCAAAGGGGCATTTTTGGAGCGTATCCAAAAGGAGTTTCAAACGCAAAAGCTTTTGGGCGTTGATTTAAGTCCTTTGATGGTCGAAGCGACACGCCATAGAGGTATTGAAGTTCAAAATATTGATATTTGCCACTTAGAGGGAAGCTTTGAGGTGATTACGGCGATGTTTGATACGCTCAACTACCTTGATAAACACCAACTTAAGCGATTTTTGGGGTGTGTAGAGAGACTTTTGACTCCCAATGGACTCTTTTTGTTTGATATAAACACCTTAGCGGGATTTGAAAACGTAGCGGTGGGGTCTTATATCGTCGATGATCAAACACGCTTTTTAACTATTGATAGCGATTTCAAAGAGGGGGTTTATGACTCAGAGTTTACGCTTTTTAGCCTTCAAAACAACGATTGTTTCACCAAAGAACAAGCCACCATTAAGCAATATTACCATGAGATTGAAGAGATGTGTGTCATGACCTCTCTTAAGCTTATTGATAGGCTCGATATCTATCTTTACGGTGAGATACAAGACAAAACTTTGTTGATGTTTAAGAGACTATTTTGATAATTTTAAGATTTTGGATAAAATATCAACAAAAACTTAGGAAACTGTGTGTTAGAGTCTCTCAAAGATAGGTATCTCTCGATTTTACCCACCAAAGATAGCTTTTTTTATGTCACCTCCAACAAAGAACAAAAACGCTTTGATAGAGATATTCTTTTGCTCAATTTTGCCCATTTTTCTCCCTACAAAGAGTTTGAGATTTTACCCTTTTATGAGAATGAACGACTCCTTTTGTGGTTCACTCCTCAATCCACCTTGCTTAAAAATTTTGTCATTCCTCAATCCTATCTGCTCTATCTCTATGCCAAGGAACAAGACAATCATGCTGTTTATATTGTAGAAGATACGATGGATACCCTGCTTGTCATCAAAAATGGGGTGCTGGAGGCTACCTATTGCGGTTTTGGGCTTAAAATGCAACAAGAAACACTCCTTGATGAGTACGGATTGGAAAATCTCTACACTCTAAACGCTACCAAAGCCAAAGCTATAGAGCAAGAACAACTCGAAAACTACCCTATTTGGAACTACTACCGTTGGTATCGAAACACTCAATCTCCCCAAGAGATACTTATCAAATACCTTGATAGAGCCGTGCTTCCTTTGGCTATCGTGGTGGGAGTCTTTATTGGCAGTGAGTATCTCAAAGATCACTTCATCGCCTCTTATTATGAGAATTTGCAACAAGAGTACAAAGCCATCAAAAAGAAAAATGACCCCTATCGCAAAAATATCAAACAACTCAACGAAGAGGCAACCTTTACACAACGCTTCTACAATGAGGTATTGGTCTATCCCAACTCTACGGAGGTATTGGAGAGCCTCTTTGGTATTGTGGCACACGAAGGAAACAACACCATCAAACATTTTAGTCTTTCGGGTTCAAAAGTAGCACTAACTGTCGAGACATTTGAGTCTATTGCTATCTTAAATGCGGTCTTAAAAAGCGGTTATTTTGAGGGTTTCAAGATACAATCGAGTCGCAAAATACCCCAAAACCAAAAAGAGTATGTGGTTTATGAGGGAAGTTTGAAGCGATCAAAGGATAGTCATGGAGAGTAAAAATATGCTTATTGCTCTTGTTGTTTTGACTGTGCTTGTTAATTTTGTCAATTATATTGATAAAGATGAGTCCAAAACGATTCAAAAGATTGATGTTTTGAAAAAACGCCTTGCGGATGAAAAGCTCTTGCTTCAAAGCAAAACAACGCAAGGAGTCATTGATAACCGCAAGTTCTTTTTTGACTCCAAAGAAGACAACAACCGACTCCTTGGGGCTTTTCAAAACGAAATCAACGCCATGGCGTTAAAGAGCGGATTTAAGATTACCAATACCACATGGGGTGAACCTACGACTAATGAGACCTTAAAACTCACCACCATTCCGCTTAAACTCAATGCCACAAGCACCCCACACTACTTTGCCCAATTTTTAAAAGCTATCCAGTCAATGGATAAGATTGTCAAAGTCGATACCCTCACAATGAGTAAAAGTCGCAACGAAATGAGCTATCAACTCTATCTCTACGGCTACAAAAGGGTTGCTAGTGACCAGAATTAGAGCCGTTTTTATCCTCTTAGTAGTCCTCTATGGACTCTATGTGTTTGCCTCTACACTCTACGCTTTGAGCGGACAAACCAATGCTTCAAAGAGCAAAAAGAGCCACCTTACAATCCAAGAGCTATCAAGCTATAAATACGAGGGTAATCTTAGTGCTTTGGCGATTCATACCATTTGGGAACTACCCATCCACGAACCCCCAAAAGAGATAGCTATTGATACCAATGAAAGCAATGAGAGTAATGAAACTTTGGGCTTTGAATTAAGAAATCAAAACGGATTTTATACTATAATTATAGACAAAAAAGAGTTTGACTTTTTGGGAGTAGCAAAGCAAGGTGGAGCGATGTTGGGCATCTTTTTGAGCCACAAAGACAAATCCAAAAGTAAAATTGAACATTTTAAAGAGGGTGAGACCATCCATCAAAAGGTGAAGCTCCATAAAATCAAACACAACATTCTACTGCTTATCGATACCAAAAGTTATAAGAAGATTGAAATACCCTACTTCTTTGTCGATGAGTTGGAGTTTAAACCAAAGGAAAACAATGTATCGTAAAATAGTCCATTACCTACTTATCGTCTCTTTTTTGTCGCTCAATAGCTGTACCAAATACAATGCTATGAATATCGAACCCAATGATAAGCTAAGCTCCAATCTTTTTCTCACAGGTGAGATGAATCTAAGTCATGGTGGCACAAACGACTACTCCCACTACAAAAAACGTTATATCAAAAACGCCTACAACGCTTCGGTTGAGAAGATTCCTCTTGGAGATAATTTTAGAAACATGAATTTCTCCAAAGAAAAACAGATACAAAGAGTCAAGCTCAAACCCATCTTTCACGACACTGAGGGCGTTAAGGTTTCGGTAGAAAATATTCCTTTGCCAAAGTTTATCGACCTTGTTTTTGGTTCGGTACTCAAACTCAACTACTCCTATAGCGACAAAGTCAAAGCCTCACAAGCGACTATTAGCCTCAATATGCAAAAAGAGACTTCACCTCGTGAACTCTTTGATATTGCTTTGGCGATGCTTGGCAATCACAACATGGGTGTAGAACAGTTGCGTTCGCTCTTTCAGTTTGATGAAAAGTCTCAAGCTACTATCGCCAAAGCCCAACGAAACTTCATCTATGGACGTGATTTTGACGTGAGCGGATTGGAGGGGCAAAATGTGACAGTACTTTTCCCCTACTACTATGTCCCTATTCGCAATATGCTGCTTAGCGGTTTTACTCAAAGCTCTCCTGTGGTCAACACCATTACCGAAATTGCGGGGGCTAATGTGATTTCCATTACAGGTGAAGCCAAAGAGGTACATCGTGTCTTGGAAGCTGCACGATTGCTTGACCAATCAACCATGCAACACAAAGAGGCGGTTTTGTTTAAGATGCAATACATCAACAGCAAAGATTTTAAAGAACGACTCGTGTCTTTGTTGGGTGCAAGTGGCATTCCTGTTGCTAATGACTCTGCGAGTCGTGGGGTATTGATTGTTGATGTGCCTGAGCTTAACTCCGTCTATGTCGTCTCTTCACAAGCCTCTTGGATACGTACCATTCAATCATGGAAAAATCGCTTTGATAACGCTTCAATTTTGGGCGATGAGTCGCATATCTTTTTTTATAAACCTGAATTTAGAAAAGCCGAAGAACTCGTAGGGCTTATCAATCAACTCCTAGGTAATGCAGCAAATAGCGGTCTTAGTAGCAACAACAAAGAGAACAACAGTAGCGAAAGTTCAATGGTAGAAATCAAAGAGGATTTTGCTATTTTGGATGCCCAACAAAACAATATCATGGTCAATACCACCGCTACCAAATACAAAGAGATACTTTCGCATCTTGAAAAACTCGATAAAACTCCTAAACAAATCTTAATAGAAGTCACTATTGCGGAAGTAACGCTCACCGAACAGCTCAAATACGGTTTACAATGGCACTACAAAACGCTCAATTCAGGTAAAACCATGACTATCAATAACGGTTTTTCGGGTTCTATCTTTAGCGGTAATATCCAATTCGTACTTGATGCTTTGGCAAAAGATAATCTCATTCATGTACTCTCTTCACCCAAACTTATCGTCCTTGATAGAGAAGCTGCTAGTATCAATGTCGGTTCGCAAGTTCCTGTGCTTACTTCAGATACGACTTCAGCCAATATCAACGCTACCGATACCACACGAACCCAAACGGTACAATACAAAAACACAGGTATTATTCTCAACGTTACCCCTTATGTCAATTCACAAGGCATCTTAACGCTTGATATTTCCCAAACCGTAAGCGAAGTCTCAACCGATACCACCACAACCATTGCTTCGCCTACCATTCTCAATCGAAGCATTCAAACCAAAGTGGCACTGCAATCAGGCGATACCGTGATGCTCGGGGGACTAATCAAAAACTCCAAAACCAAAAACAAATCCAAAGTACCGCTACTGGGTGATTTGCCCTTTTTTGGAGCTTTGTTTAGTGTTACCGACAATTCTCGTGACAAAACCGAACTCTTTATTACCGTCAAACCAACCATTATGAACAACACGCAAGATAGCCAAATCGTCACCAACGAAATACGCAATCTCTTTACAAATATCAAAAAATAGGTTGCTATGCCCCAAGAGTTTAGGGGCAAAGAGAAGTTGTTTTATCTATTTAATCATCGCTTTTTGATGTTTGAGATAGATAAGATTGTCGTGTTTCATTTTGGCTTTTGCGATTTTAATCTCTTGAGGCGTTTTGAATACTTTGGTTTCTTTATTGACTCCACGGTAGTAGTCAAACATAGGTTCAATATAAGCATCTTGTAGATTCTTGATGGCAATTGAATTGTATTGTAAACCATCCTCTGGAGCATACATTAGAGACATATCGCTCTCATAATACTCACCTGCTCTCAAATAACCCGATTCAACGGTGTAAAATTGTTTGATAGAGGCATCATAATGCGTGACTTGAGAAGGATTTAGTATCAATATTTCCACACCCTCGACGTTTTTAATTTCATACGTTCCAATCTCTCTGGATTGATTGGTAGCATAATCTCTTGCGAGAAGTTTTCCATCTTTGAAGAAAGCATTTTCGCCGTTATAAATCCACAAACCTGATTGATTTGTACCATTGGCATCGTAGCTGTAGAAATTGATAAATTCATCAATAGAAGCTATAGCTTTGCCCAAAGCATAAGTCATAGGATAGCCGTGTACGATAATATTTTGGCTTGTTACATCGTATAGAAATTGTCCAATAACACCATCGGTATTTCCCAAAACAAAATAATCCAAAGTCGCATCGCTCACAAGATAAAATCGCATACTCTTGCCCTCTATCTCTCTATCTTGATATTTGAGTACGATACCGTTGGCTACTTTTTGAATTGCACCTCTAGGAGCGGGTGTATCCAAAATAGGCATAATATTGGGTTGTTGCGTTGTGATTGGATATGCGTTATCATCGTATAGTGTTGGCATTGGTTCTACGGTTTGATTGCTATCTGTCATAGGAGTATCATGAACCTCTTCGCCTGATGCGTTTAGTGTAAAGGTTTCATTGCTGTACAATGCGGGTTCTACGCTTTGATTGTTATCTCTGATTAGATTTCTATAGGGAGTTGCTACGCCATCATTAATTGGCATATTGCCGTCCATATAAGATACCTCTACCAAATTACCGTTTTCAAAAACAAACTCTCTGTAGCCATAGATACCATTAAAATTGACCATTAAGCCTATCGTATTACCCTTTTCAAGCGAGAAGTCTTGCTCCAACTCTTCCCATGACGCAATGGCTCTATCGCTGCCCAATGCCTCATCCCAAATTCTATAGGTTTGGTTTGAATAATTTGAAAGTTTACCGTTTTCATCTACATAGCCTTGAACCACTTTGCCATTCTCTTCGAGGTAAGCCGTATGAGAGTTTGAAGCATCGTTATCAAAACTCAATAAGAGTACGGTTTGATTGTCGATTGTACTAAGCGTGTAAGTTCCCGTTGCCATCTCTTTGATGTTCACTATGCCATTTGCGTCCAATACTTGTTGGATTAAGCTCACGCTGTTATTGCTACCAAACACGATGTAGCCGCTCACATATTCACCTTTTGCATCCATAAAACCGTACCATGCGGAGGGGTTAAACTCTTTTGTGGAGTTGAGCTTGATAAATTCATCCAATGAGTCATAGCTTTGCGTAGTGTAACCATTGACGATATTGAGATTTGCATCGCTTATACCATCAGTATAGTACTCCATTTGATAATAGGGTTTGAAGGTAGAGTTGCTAGACAATACATTACGTTTATAGCCTTTTGCACCCTTGCTAAACGTTTTGGAAGGTTCAAATGTATTGCTCCAATAGCCAGAAGCAATAGGAGCAATTTTGAGATCCGAAAGGTCAAAACTATCGACACCGCAAGTAATGGTTCGACTCGTTTGCGTCACAACCAATGAGCCGTTGCTATCAAATGAAGCTTTTGCATTTTCATATTCTTCCATAGAAATCCATTGACCGTTAGACAAAACCAATTGAGTGTAGTGTTTGCCTGACACAGGGGTATCTTCTGTGGGGCTTGAACTGTTGATATCGTAAAGCGATATGACCAACTTGCCGTCCAAAAAGAGTGTTTTTGCAATCTTGAGAGTATATTTTTGGGTTTGCTCATTCCATACATAAGGATTAAATCCAAAAACCCCTTCGTTGTTTAATAGAGCTTGAAGCGTCTCGCCGTCGCTAATGAGTCGCTCTTTGAGTGTGGCTTGTTCTTTTTTTGCCAAAATTGCCTCTTCGATACGACTGGTAAAATCCAATGATGCGGTATCACTGCTTTGTACACTTTTGATAAGCTCATCTTGTGAAAAACCAAAGCCTAAATCCATGTTTTTCAACTCTCCCAACTCTTCATCGGTAAGGTTAAGATCTTGATAGTTTTCGAGCATATTGCTAAGATAGTAATCTTTAAGCTCTTCGTCCAAAATCATAAAATTTTGCTCTATAATAGCACTAGAATTGGCATCAACGCTCACGTTACCGCTTAAGATACCTTTTTTGAAATTTTCTATACTAAGAGCCACTCGTGCCAATTTTCGTTCGTCGAGTTTTTCATTGCTTACCGATTTGAGTGCTGTATCAATATTTTTTACCAATACAACCGCTTCATCTTTGCCTTTTAAAGTAAGTTGGCTCAAAACACTGTCCAAACCGCTTACATTATTATCCATACTGCCAAGAGTTTGACCCAATGAGGATAGCAACTCCTCTACACTTTTATCATTTTTGGAAGCCAAAAGTTCGATAGCTTTTTGGATTTGCAAAGCAACATTCAATAAATTATGATCATCATCTTTGGCTTGTGCTACGGGATCTTTGAGGAGTTTATCTTTGGGTATATCAAAAAGTTTTGATACACGTTCGAGTGCCTCCTCTTTGGTTTGTCCTTGCGTGATGAGTTGCGCTACAAGAGTCGTAACGGGAGTAATAAAGAGCGAATGGGTATTGTTCATATCAAGGGGTGCTTTGAGCGTTCCCTCAAAAGCTTTGCCCGTATCGCTATCAGTTCCACCAAAAACAAGAAGATGCACATTGGCAAAACCAGAAGATTGTTGAATCTCTTTGGTAATCCTAAGCGAATAGCTACCATTTTCATCGGTTGAGGTTGTGGGTTCACTACTGGCTTGACAATAGCCATTATTGTCCAAATCCAAACAGATAGTCGCCAATTTTAAATATCCATCGATTGCTTTGCCTTGCAATGTCACATCTTGAACGAGTGCTTGAGGTGTTGTTGGAGTTGAATTTGAAGTTGAAGAGCCACCGCAACTTACGAGCAATGAGGCAATAGTTGCCAAACTTAAAGATATACTCTTTTTCATAGAAATTCCTTTTTTAATATATATGAAAGACAATTTTTAGACTACCACGCCCCTTGCGAGGTCTCATAACCTCAAAAGCATTGTGAAGCACAAGCAATGTAGCGATGTAAGTTTTTAGAGATTGTCTTTAGCAATTATACATCAAATAAGATTAAGTTGAGAGCTGCAAAATCCTATAAAGAGTTGGGGATTAAAATGAGTGGGAGGTTAGTTTTTGCCTCGCTTCCAAACTCTATTTGGGAGCGAGTAAAAATGTAATGAAAATTATCCGTTTCGTTTTTTGATAATCTCTGTTGCTACATTGTTGGGAACCTCTTCGTAGTGGTCAAACTCCATAGCGTACGTTGCACGTCCTTGTGTCATAGAACGCAAATCGGTTGAATATCCAAACATCTCAGCTAGTGGCACGAAAGCATCGACGATTTTGTTACCCGCTCGATCTCCCATTCCATTTACTTGACCTCGTCGTTTTGAAATATCACCGATAACGTCACCCATAAAGTCTTCAGGTACTTCAACTTCAACTTTCATCAACGGCTCAAGAATAACAGGTTTAGCTTTTCTAGCACCCTCACGGAATCCCATAGAACCCGCCAATTTAAACGCCATCTCCGATGAATCGACCTCATGGTAAGAACCATCGTAGAGTGTTACTTTGATATCTTCGACTGGATAACCCGCTTGAATACCTCTCTTTAACGCCTCTTCGATACCTTTATTGACCGCAGGAACATACTCTTTTGGAATAACCCCACCTTTAATCTCATCAACAAATAGATAACCCGCACCCGCTTCTTGTGGCTCGATTTTAAGATAGACGTGTCCAAATTGTCCTCGACCACCCGATTGCTTAGCGTATTTATACTCTTGATTAACCGCTTCTCTAATCGTTTCACGGTAAGCAACTTGCGGCGCACCCACTTCGGCTTCGACTTTAAACTCTCGTTTCATACGATCAACGATAATTTCAAGGTGAAGTTCACCCATTCCTGAAATAATGGTTTGACCTGTCTCTTCATCGGTATTGACTCTAAAAGAAGGGTCTTCAGCTGCAAGTTTGCCCAATGCTAGTCCCATTTTCTCTTGGTCAGCTTTGGTTTTTGGCTCAACGGCTACGGAGATAACAGGATCTGGGAAATCCATTCTTTCAAGTACTACTTTGTCGCTAGGATCACAAAGGGTATCGCCTGTAGTTGAGTATTTAAGACCTACAACCGCACCAATTTCACCCGCATAGATCTCTTTGACCTCTTCACGCTTAATGGCGTGCATCTTCATAATACGCCCAATACGCTCTTTTTTGTCTTTGGTTGAGTTGTGCACATACGAACCAGACTCCAATTTGCCTCGATAGACTCTGATAAAGGTAAGTTGTCCAACAAAGGGATCGGTCATAATTTTAAATGCAAGTGCAGCAAATTTACCATCATCGGTTGAAGGTACGATAACCTCTTGTGTCTCATCCTCCATCATCGTTCCCTTGATGTCATGAGCATCTACGGGTGAGGGTAGATAATCGACAACAGCGTCCAAAAGCGATTGAACCCCTTTGTTTTTAAACGCAGTTCCAGGAAGCATAGGTACAATATGCATTCCAATCGTAGCCGCCTTGATAGCCGCTTTGATTTCGTCGTTGCTAATCTCTTCGCCCTCTAGGAATTTCTCCATAAGTATTTCGTTACCATCAACTTCAGAAATCGCTTCAATCATCTTTTCACGATACTCTTGGGCTTGATCTTCCATATCTTCAGGAATATCAAGAACTTCAAACTTTTGACCCATAAGTGTCTGGTCTTCATCCCAAACAACCGCTTTCATCGCTACAAGATCTACAATACCTTTAAAAGTATCTTCATTGCCGATTGGCAAAGCAATAATGACAGGATTGCCTTTAAGTCTCTCTCTAATTTGTCTCTCAACTTCATAAAAATCGGCACCAACTCTATCCATTTTGTTTACAAATACAAGCGAAGGTACGCCGTATCGGTTACGTTGTCTCCATACGGTTTCCGATTGAGGTTGAACTCCACCAACGGCACAGAAAACCGATACCGCACCATCAAGTACACGCATAGAACGCTCAACTTCAATGGTAAAGTCCACGTGTCCTGGGGTGTCGATGATGTTGATTTGCTTACCAGCCCATCCACAAGTTGTCGCAGCAGAAGTAATAGTAATACCCCTCTCTTGCTCTTGCTCCATCCAGTCCATTGTTGCAGCACCTTCGTGAACCTCACCGATTTTGTGTTCAACACCTGTATAGAATAGAATTCTTTCTGTTGTTGTTGTTTTACCTGCATCAATGTGAGCAGCAATACCGATATTTCTTACATCTTCAAGCTTGTGACTTCTTGCCATTATCTAATCCTTTTTTACCATCTGTAGTGTGCAAATGCTTTGTTGGCTTCTGCCATTTTATAGGTATCTTCTTTTTTCTTGAAAGCAGAACCCTTATCCGTAGCAGCGTCCATTAGTTCGTTGCTGAGTTTTTCAACCATTGTTCGTTCGTTTCTTTTTCGTGATGCATCAACAATCCATCGAATTGCCAATGATTGTTGTCGTACAGGGCGAACCTCCATAGGTACTTGGTAGGTAGCGCCACCCACTCTTCTGCTTTTTACTTCCATTAAAGGCTTGACATTCTCTATTGCCTTATCAAAAACATCAATACCTTTTTCACCAGATTTTGATTCAATTCTCTCCAACGCTTGGTACATTACTTTTTGTGCAACACTCTTTTTGCCATCGTACATAATTGCACTGATGAATTTTGTTAATATTTTTGAACCGTGTATCGGATCGGGTAAGACAGGTCTTACGGGGGCTTTTCTTCTTCTCATTTTTTTCCTTCTTCAATCGCTTATTGATTTACTCATGTTTTATCCCCTAAGGTTAAACGATAAAACCTGAAACGTTACTTATCTATTTTTTGGGTCTCTTAGTACCGTATTTAGAACGTGATACAGTTCGTCCATTCACACCTGAAGCATCCAAAGCACCCCTTACGATATGGTACTTAACCCCTGGTAAGTCTTTGATTCTACCTCCACGTACTAACACGATAGAGTGTTCTTGAAGGTTGTGACCCTCTCCCATGATGTATGAAATGACTTCAAATCCTGATGTCAATCGAACTTTTGCTACTTTTCTCAAAGCAGAGTTAGGCTTTTTGGGTGTCGTTGTATAGACTCTTGTACATACTCCTCGTCTTTGAGGACACTTTACGAGAGCGGGTGATTTTGATTTTTTAACCACTTTTTTACGCTCTTTACGAATTAACTGATTAATTGTAGGCAATTTGTTTTCCTTTCTGAAAAATTGAATAAAATCTGCAACCCTACACCTCTTGAAAGGTGTAAAATTGAGCAATATTTTATCCTAAAAAAGCTTAGAGAACTATTTGATTCTAAAGTTTGTTTCAACTAGCTAGGTAAATCCAATAAAAACTAAACCAAACTTAAATTCGCTACTACACCGTCTTGGAGAAACTCTTTTTGGAACTTTGGTACTTTTGCATATAGGCATCAAAGGGCATGGCGATATTGCGAATAAGGAGTGTGCCTGTGGGTGAGAGCGATAGTTTATCTTCCTCGATGGTTACAAGTTGTGCCTCTATAAACTCTTGAAGCTCTTGAAGTGCATGGGCAAAATAGTCTCGAAATACAATAGTATGCTCTTTTTCTATGCGTCTAATATCAATCGAAAAATTTGCCATAAGCTCCATAATGACAGCTTTGCGTACATAATCATCATCGCTAAGCTCTACTCCACGCACAAAAGGAAGCTTACCGCTATCAATGAGGGCTTCATACTCGCTCATATCTTTGGAGTTTTGAGCATAATAGCGTAACCCCTCACCAATGCTTGTAAGTCCAATGCCTATGAGGTTAGCCCCTCCTTTGGTGGTATAGCCTTGAAAGTTTCGATGCAACTCCCCTTTGTCAATCGCCAAAAAAAGCTCATCATTGGGTTTGGCAAAGTGATCCATCCCTACCATTTTGTAGCCCTGGGTTTCAAAAAACTCAATGGTATGTTGAAGGATTTGCAACTTCACTTGGGGAGTAGGGAGGGTGGTCTCATCAAATTTTCGCATCGTTTTCATTAGCCACGGGACATGGGCGTAGTTAAATACCGCAACTCTATCGGGATTGAGCGTCATAGAGAGTTCTAGGCTCTTTTTGAAGCTCTCCAGAGTTTGATAAGGTAGTCCGTAGATAAAATCGACATTGATAGAGCCAATACCGTATTTTCGTGCTAGTTGGACTGCCTTTTGGGTGAGCGAAAGGGGTTGGAGGCGGTGAATCTCTTTTTGTACTTTCTCATCAAGGTCTTGGACTCCAAAGCTAATGCGATTAAATCCATGCTTAGCAAAGACTTGCATTTGGGCTTCATTGAAGTATCGAGGGTCAATCTCGCAACTAATTTCGGCGTTTGGACTCCAACTGGTAAATTTAGATTTGATATAACGTACAATCTCATCCAATGAAGCGGCACTGTAGTAGGTCGGCGTCCCCCCACCAAAATGAAACTGAATCACCTCACGGTTTGTGTCGAGATGTTGGGCTAAAATATCAATCTCTTTTTTGAGATACTCAACGTACCTATTAAGGTTTTCTTGTTTGGAGGTAAAGACGACGTTGCATCCGCAAAAGTAACAAGCGCTTCTGCAAAAGGGCAAATGGACATAGAGCGAGATCGACTCAGTGGAGCTTGTGAGATAATTAATGTAGCTTTCGTAGCTAAATTGGTCGCTAAACTCCAATGCGGTAGGATAGCTTGTATAGCGAGGTCCTGCTTTGGAGTATTTGACAAATTGATTAAAATCAATGCTACTCATGGATGTCTCTTTGATTATCAAGCCAAACCATAATCCCTTTTTGGACGTGGAGTCTGTTTTCGGCTTCGCTAAAGATTTCATCGGCGTGATCTTCAAAGACCTTTTCACTCACTTCGTAACCCCGATAGGCAGGAAGGCAATGCAAAAACATCGCACCCTCTTGTGCTAATGCTATCATTGCATCATCGACCAAATAGCCCTCGAAATCTTTGAGCTTTTGCTCTTTTTGCTCCTCTTGTCCCATTGATACCCATGTATCGGTGGTGACGACATTTGCCCCTCTTATTGCCTCTTTAGGGTCATTGCCAAAGCTTACGTTTGCTTTTGTGTCTCTAGCAAAAATTAGCGCATCGTCATGGCACTCGTATCCTTTGGGTGTAGCAATACGCAACTCAAACCCTAGCAACGAAGCCAAAAGTACCCATGAATTGGCGACATTGTTGCCATCGCCAACATAGGCTACTACGGCATTTTGGCTTTTGCCAAACTCCATCATGGTCATATAATCGGCCATAATCTGTACGGGGTGGCATTTGTCGCTCAATCCATTAATAACGGGGACTTTGGAGTAGGTTGCAAACTCCTTAATCTTGGCTTGTTCGTAGGTGCGAATCATGACCATATCAACCATTCTACCAATGACTCGTGCCGTATCTTTCATCGGCTCTCCTCGTCCTAGCTGAATATCATTGGCAGACAAAAAGAGTCCTACACCACCGAGCTGATAGATGCCCGTCTCAAAACTCACACGAGTACGCGTGGAGCTTTTTTCAAATATCATGCCCAATGTTTGTTGTTTGAGATAGGGGACATATTCTCGCTGTTTGGTTTGTGCTTTGATTTTGATTGCAAGGTCAATCATCTCCAAAAGTTCGTTTTTTGTGAAATCTTTGAGTGTTAAAAAGTGTCTCATGGTAGTCTTTCCTAACGGTCGGAACGAAAGTTCTCATTGTGTTTTTATGAATTTTACCCAAATAAAGCTATAGGGGTAATTAGATAAATCGCAAGAATCTACTTTTTTATTGACCTTGCGTTACTCTACGGTGAATTTATAAACCCATCGCTCTTTGTTTTTGTAGTGGAGTTCGATGGTGGCGTTGATTTTGGCATGGGCGTTGCCTACTTTGGAGCTAATCTCAACCCGAAGCGATTTGGAGGGGACAAAACCGTAGAGTTCAAAAAACGTCTCGTTGTTGCTGTTGATAAGATTGACTTTGGTAATAAATTGCATCATATCGGTTTGACGAAGCATTAGAAGCTCCTCTATCGTTTCTTTGGGCAAATCTAAAAGAGTGTAGAGTTTTTCATCAGTAGCGGTTGTTAGATTGATACGAATAGCCCACGTGTAGAGAAAATTTTTCTTGATTGGGGCAAGTTTTTGTTTATCTATCCCTTTGATGAGTCCCAGTTCGGCGACATCTTGGATAGCTTGTTTGTCCCTTGATTCATACCCATTATCGCTTACTTGCGAGTAGTAGTCATCTTCGGCACCGTTGAGCTGCAAAAAGGTATCTTCATCAATCCAATCGTAGAGACTCTCTTTAAACACACTCTCCTCGCCCAACTCCTTGCCAATGGACTCACCGTAGGGAAAGAGCAGATTGCACAACGCCCCTCCGTCGGTTAGGGTTACATTGCTCTCATTAAGCACTACGGTTCGTCCATCGATGTAGAGGGCATTGGAGATATTGAGATCTTCTAGCTGTGCATTGAGCATTTGATTGATATAAAACTTCCCCGTAGAGCCATAAAAAAGCATCAAATCCAAACTCTCTTGAGCTTTGAGCGTGGCTTTGATTTTGTTGTCAATCCCTTGTGCGATGTGTATGCGTTCTTTGGCAAGTGAACTCAAAAAGAGTGCAATAGCCCCCATAGCCGCCACAATCCACAGTACGATAGAGAGCGCGTAACCCTTTTGCATCAAAAATCCCTATCGTTTACTATGCTAATAAGGCGTGTGTTGTTAAAATCAACCATCGGCATAAATCGGTATTCCACGGGGGCTTTGTGCGAAGATTTAAAAGAGAGCGTGACAAGGGTAGGATTGTTGCCCACACCGCCCCATTGATAGGAGAATTGACACGCTTCAAGGGACTCAAAAAATATCTTTTTTTTATCTTTGGCTTCGAGTGTGGGGGCGAGATAGTTGCCACCATAGAGCGGTTTTTCATAATAGACCAACGCCTCCTCTAGGCATTGAAGTTTGGCAATCACAATCTCATCGTGATAGATAGGGCTTTGACTCACAAACTCCAAAGAGTTCTCTTGGGCTTGGAGATAGGTTTGGAGCTTTTTATCCTCAAATCCCTCTTGAACCTCTACGACATATGGAAACATTCCTTTGATGAGTGTGCGAAGTTGCTCAAACTCAATGGCTTTTTGAGGTGCGATGGAGCGACTTTGTTGAAGGTGGCTTATGCTTTGTTTGAAGCCAAACATCATCGTAGCAATAATCAAGCTAAGCAACACAATTGAGATAAGCATCTCAATAAGCGTAAAGGCTCTACATACCTTGCAACATTTCATCTAGTAGCTCCTCTTCGCTTACGAGTCGTTCTTGTTCGCTTTGATAAAAACGATAGGACTTTTTGAGTCCCCCTTGTCTCACCTCTATCGTCACTTCAAAAAGATAGATCATAAAGATACCAAAATTGCCCCCCGTATCTTCATACGTCGTCTCATCGTAGCTCTCTTGAAAATTTTTCATCACCTTCTTTTGTTCACACGCTACCTTATAATCAAAACCATTGAGCCTCCCCTCCAAAGTGGGATTTTTACGGCACTCTTGGGCTTTGATGGTATCGCTAAGGGAGAGTACGGTGGTGTAGAGATCTTCATAGAGGCGTTGTTGAAGAGTGATTTTTTGCAACGACTTCACCGAAGCAAAGAGCATGATAATAGCCAAAAAACCAATCACCATCGCAATCAAAATCTCAATCGTCACAAAGCCTCTTCTACTCAAAAGTGCTATCCTTTTTGACTATCAATCCTTTGGAAGTGATACGCTCTATATTAAATTTTTGCAGTATTTTATTGGCTGATGCGTTGCACTCTTTGATCTCCAAAAAGGCTTGAAATTGCAATCTATCGACCATTTTTTCATCATTTTTTTTGGCTATATAGCTATTCACACGCTCTACGACCTTGACTCCCGCTGGAGCAATAAGCATCATCAAGATACTTAGCATCGCCAAAACAACTAAAATTTCAATAAGGCTAAAGGCGTAACGACTTTTAGGTTTTATCATTGGCACACACTGTTTTTATCTCGCATCCCTACAAATACGCCCTCAAAACCGCCTCTTTCTCTTGCGGAATCACTCCAATTTGTCCCTCCAAAAGAGCGATTTGTGCCTCTATTTTTTCTATTTGGGAAACTATTTTTTGTTGTTTGGCAAGGGGCGGGAGGGGGATTTTTATAGCATTCAAATTTTGTTGATTTAATTTAGGTTGAGCTTGTCCTGTTATATATTCAGAAATATCGGTTTTGTTTAAATAAATTTCAACTAATTTATGTGTTGCCTTATCTCTAAACTTTAAAATATGAGCGTGATTATTGACCCAAATTTTTCCATTTACAGTAAAGGCAATTGGTGAAGTTCTAGCTTTCAAATTTGCTCCATCTTCTGAAACCAATAACACGAAATCATCTAAAATATAATTTGAAACATAATCAATAATTCCAGAAGCACCATAATAAGGTATTTCACCTTTTTCTCTATACCCTTTGGTAACAGGTTTTCTCAAATTGTCTAAGTTTTCTGAAATATCTTCCAGTGAAACTTTATTTAATGAATTTATACTTTCAAAAATTTCCTTCGTTTTTAATTTCAACCCCTCCACTTCCTCTCTCGCTCTCTTCTCTTTGGCTTCCAAAACCTCAATTTCGGCAACAATTTTTTGTTGAATGTCGAGTGGTGGGAGGGGGATTTGGGTATAAGCTACTTTGTCAATATTGAGATTATCCACAGAAGTTCCTCCACTTGCAGCGGAAATAAATTGTTCTTGAACAATTTTATCAGACAAAATATTATACAAATAATCTTTGTTAAGGTTTTTAGTAAAATCACTTAACAACAGCCAACCATCGTGAATACACCCTTCAATTTCCATAATATAAGGTCTACCAAAACTCATTGAATTAGAAAGAATGAAATCACCCTTTTTAACAAATCTTGATTTTTTGGCTCCTTCTATAGTAATTTTTTCTTTTGTTTCAGTTATATATTTTGAATCTGGTTTAACATCTCCAATTTTAATCCAATTCACACCATCTACATCTGTCGTAATATACTCTCTTATTGGTCTTGGTGAAGCTCCTCTAACTATTGAAACAAGTTGATTTAATTTATACACATCCCACTTACTCTCAATCTTTACTTTTTTTTTAACACTTAACGAAATATTTTTCTCAAACTCAACACGGTCAAAGGTCATCATATCGACCAGATTATGACGAGAGATATTCTTTTGTAAGCACTCATCTATGGGGGTATCGAAATCGCCTAAAAATGCTTTGTAGATGTAGGTACTGGCTTTGGTGGGGTTATCAAAAACTTCTGCGTCAAAGAGTTGCGTACACTCTTCGATATTTTTGCCTCGTTGGATAGGGTGGATTCCTTCGCTTCCTCTACGGTTGCTAAATTCATACCCCAAAAAGCGTTTTTCGGCATCTTTTTCACCACTTTTGACCAATACTACTTTTTGAGGATAGGCGATGATGAAGTAGAGTAGTTTTTGAGTTTCTCGTTCTTGCAACAGATTCCAAAACTCTTTGTCATTTTTGGCTTTGAGTTTCTTTTGGTACTCTTTGTAGAGTTCATGCTCTACTACGACTTTGCTTGGCTCCCTTTTCACAAGGGAGAGATAATCTTCGAGTGCCAACCCTTCCCAGACATGGTTAAGATATTTCGCAACTGGGTTTTCTATGCCGTTTAGGGTCACATCTCGATGGGTGGTAAAAAATCTCTCTACGGCAATTTTGAGATTGATATGCTCATAATTGTTTCTTCGTCTCAAAAATAAGACCACCGTATTCGTCCCTGTCGCCATAAAGGTATTGGAACCTAGCTCTGTAATCCCCACAATATCAAAATATTGGAGAATGATTTCACGAGATTTGGAATAAATCCCCGTATTGCTTAGAATGGAACTGGGCAAAATAACACCCGCCACACCATCATCTTTGAGCAGTTGCTTGGTGCGTTCTATAAACAAACACTCTATTTCAGAGCTATTGTCGGTGAGTTTGTCGTAGAGTTCAAAATCCTCTTTTGTGTAATAATCTGCCGTTGTTCTCTTGAAAGAGGAGACAGAATAGGGAGGATTGGAGATTAAAATATCAAATTGACCATTATCTTGTGGAAAATCGGTTTTGTTTTCTCTGAGTAACCCTTTATACTCTTTTGTTTTTTTGAAGCTACCCAACCCATCACTTAGTAATACATTGGCAAGACCATCGCCATGAAGATAACAGCCAACCTTGCCTACTTTGACCAAACGGTAATCTTTTTCAATCCCATACACATATTGCGTAGCCCAATCAAAGTGATCTTCTTTCCAAGATTTGATTTTTTTTGAGGTATCGGCTATGTAGTCATTGGAATTTTTTTCGTTTAGATGTTTTTGGATTTCATGCATACTCTCGGTCAAGAAATGCCCACTCCCAGCCGCATAATCAATAACATATGGCAAAAGATTGTTCCGCTCACCTTTTTCTAATTTTTCATCCATTATTTTATCAATCGGTAAACTTTTGATAATAAATTGTGCCACAGGAACGGGCGTGAAAAATTGACCCGATTCTTGTTTTAAACCAGTTGTTAAAAGTAGCTCAAAGAAGTTGGAAAGGTACTGTTGTCTTTTGTTGTATCGAATTCTAAAACCTTGCAGAAGCTCAACCACCTCTTTGACTATTTTTGCATTTTCCAAAAAGGATTGCTTATCAAATACCTCTTTGATGGCAAATTCATTATTTTTTTCAAGACGAATTTTGTTAAATTCTTTGAGTAAATCTTTTTTGATGGAGTCATCAAGATGTTTGTATTTTCTTTCAAAGTCAATTTGAGAAAAATCGGTAATCTCTTTTTCAAGAAATTCCAACATTCCGTTTTTATACAAATCTGAAAGTCTAATCAAAAAATCAACATAAGCATTTTCACCTTTTGAAGCGTCTTTGCTCTCTATCCATTGAAATTTTAACTCCTCATTGTGTTTAGTCGTTTTTTCGTCATAGACTTTGCAAAGGAATAAGGTAAAGATTTTATTGAAAGCATTGGGCTTGTCGGAAACGACATTGTGTCTTAATATTTCCAAAAACTGGTTAAAGATTAAACTACTATCCTCTTCTTGAATAGGTTTTAACAATTTGGGCGTTAATGCTTTACTCTCATAGTTATAGCATTCAACCCAAGGGTCAAAAATACCATTATCCTTAGTGAGTTTATTCCATTTTTGGTAAAAATCCTTGACATCACCGCTTCGATGATCTTCTTCTATCTTGACTATTTCATTACGGTAAACAAGCTCATTGGAGGTTATTTGGGAAGTGTAGAGCATAATGACATCGGGCTTATTACTAAACTTGAAGTAGGTAAAGAGTTGCCCACCGTCTTTTTTCATACGAGTAAACTCTTTATCAAACTCTTTGCCGTAGGTTTTGCACTCTATCAAAAGGTATTCAGAGCCATCATCACGTGTCACACAAATATCCAAACGACCCGAAAAACCGTGACCCGCGGGATACACTTTTTCTAATTGAATATTCTCAGGGTTGTAGCCTTTTTCCAGTAAGCGATTGACACATTCAAGCACCACCCAATCTTCAGGCTTGGTGATATTTTGGGTAGTTTTATCACCAATGCAAATTTTTCCACCAAAATTGAGGGTATTTTTGGCAAAATCTATCTCTATGGCATAGTTGTCTGCGTATTTTTTTATATACATATCCGAGGCATTTTCTTTGGGTTCAAATCCCAAGATTTTGACGTTGGTTTTATCGCTCATCTATGCCTCCTTTTTGGTATTTTGGTATTAATTATACCCAAAAATCTCTTTTGAGACCCTAAGACCCTATCCTGCCATATCGGAGATACTCATCACTGCCAACATGATAGCTACGATAATAAAAGCGATAAAAATCCCCAACGCTACAATGACGGCAGGTTCTAAGATAGCCAAAATCTTTTTGGTTTGACGGCTAAAAGATTGCGAGTGACGCGTGGAGAGTGAACGGAAAATCTCTACCATCGAAGCGGAATTTTCACCCACATAGAGCAAGGCTATATCGCTAGGAGGGATGATAGAACTTAGTGCAAAGACTTCGGAGAGTTTTATCCCTTGTTTGATTTGACTAAGGGCATTGACGATGAGGTCATCTATATCTTTGAGTAGCTCAATCTTTTTGAGTTGGCGTAAGGCCTTATCGATTTCAAGCCCCCCCTCAAGCATATTGGACAACGCCCCATAGACAATGGAGAGTTGAATATCGATTACCAAATCTCTAAGTTTGGGCGTGCGGTAAAAAATAGCCAACCAATTGATACCCTTTTTTTGAACATACAGCACGATAGGCGTAATAATAGCACCCAAAAGCACAAAAACCATCATCGCATTATCATTGAGATAGTTGCCTAGCATCAAGACATTGTAGGAGATACTGGGGAGCTTTTGGAACTCTTCGGGGGTAAAAAGGGTCGAAAATTTGGGAATAATAAGAAAAAAAATCAAAAACGATACCGCTACGCTCATCCCTAGCAAAAAGATAGGATAGGAGAGAGCTTGACGAATATCACCCCGAATCCCTTTTTGAAAAGTGAGATAATCAAAAAGTTGTTTGAGTCCATCGCCCAAATTTCCCACCTCTTCGGCGGTTGCGATAAATCCAATACTCAAAGCATCCACGCCTATACCCTGGGCATCGAGTCCTCTTTTGAGAGCTATTGAAAACTGCTCACCGCCTTTGACATCTTTGAGTACATTTTCAAGGAGTTTGATTTGAGCCTCTTTTGAAGCGGTGGTAATGAGAAGCTTAAGGGCTTTGTCAATCGCCATGCCCGATTGGATAAGGTAATAGAGTTCTTCTATCAAAGCCAAAAACTCATCGGGGGTTAGTTTGCCTTTTTGAAGTTTTTTGGTTTGAAGCTTGAAATGTGTCACAATGAGCTTTTTTTTGCGTACAAACTCCTCAAATTCACTCTTTGAGCCATTAAAGACCCCATTAATCTTCTCTTGATTTTTGCTAATGGCACTGTAGAGAATACGACTGTTCACCTTTGCGGAGTCTCCTTTGCGGACTTATAGGGGGCAATTGTAGCCTATTTGGGGTTAATAATGGATGGATGACCCAATCCTTAGCTTGACAAACCATTAAAAGTAGGCTTATGCTATAATCTCACTTCACATCAAACAAGGAACTACGTCATGATTCAACTCACCAACCTATCCAAAAGCTTTGGAGGCGATACGTTATTCAAAGATATAAACCTCCAAGTAGCCTCACGTCAAAAGATAGGATTTGTAGGGCGTAATGGGTCAGGGAAATCGACACTTTTTAAGATTATTTTAGGGCAAGAGTCGTACGATAGCGGAGAGTTAAGTATCCCCAAAAACTACCGTATAGGGGCTTTGGAACAACATCTTCACTTTAGTCAAAAAACGCTTAAAGAGGAGTGTGCTTTGAGTCTGCCAAAAGGTGAGGAGTGGAACTTTTACAAGATAGAGAAGTTGCTTTTTGGTTTGGGTTTTTCGCACGAGGATTTGGACAAAGACCCCTTAAGCTTTTCGGGTGGGTATCAGATTCGCATCAATCTTGTCAAGCTCTTAGCCCAAGAACCCAATATGTTGTTGCTTGATGAACCTACCAACTACCTTGATATTGTCTCGCTTCGATGGTTGGAGGGTTTTATTTGTGCATTTGAGGGAGAGGTGATACTTATTACCCACGATAGAGACTTCATGGACTCCATCTCAACGCACACTATGGGCATCAATCGTAAAGGTTTGCATAGCGTAGAGGGCAATAGCTATAAGTTTTACGATACCTTAGCCCTTTCCGATGAGACCTACCAAAAGACTCGAACAAACCAACTCAAAAAACGCCAAGAACTCGAAGAGTTTATCGCTCGTAACCGTGCTAGAGCCTCCACTGCAGCGTTGGCACAATCCAAGGTCAAAGAGCTAGAGAAGATGGAGATAATGGAGGATTTGGAGAGTGAGAGTTCACTCGCTTTTGATTTTAGCTACGCTCCTACTCCTGCTAAGATTGTATTAAGAGTGCGTGATGTGACCTTTGGATACGATAGTACTCCCAATCTGTTTGAAAACATTAGCTTTGATATGATGCACGGCAAAACCCTAGCCATTATTGGCAAAAACGGCAAAGGTAAATCGACACTGCTCAATCTCATAGCAGGAGAGTTTGAGCCAAGAGAGGGGGGTCTGGAGTTTCATTCCTCGACTACCTTTGCCCACTTTGGACAGACCAATATCGAAAGACTCAATACCTCAATGACCATTCTCGATGAAATCGCAAACGCCAGACGTGATATAGGTGCAAGTGAAGTACGTGGCATTGCAGGGAGGATGATGTTTGGAGGCGATAGTGCCAAAAAGAGAATTTCGGTACTCTCAGGAGGTGAGCGAAGCCGTGTAATGCTAGGCAAAATCATCGCTACACCTGCTAATTTGCTCTTTTTGGATGAACCTACCAACCACCTTGATATGCAATCGATTGATGCTTTGTGCGATGCGATAGAAAACTTCAAGGGTTCGACGATGATTGTCACCCACTCGCAAATGTTGCTTCACCGTCTTGCCAATGCTTTGATAATCTTCCACAAAGGCAAAGCGGAGTATTTTGATGGCACATACAGCGAATTTTTGGAAAAGATTGGATGGGAAGAGGAGGAGAGCGAAAAAAACGCCAAAACAACTCCCCCAAAAAGCCAACCCAAAGCCAAAAAGCCAACCAAACTAAGCTACAAAGACCAAAAATCCCTCGAAATCTTGCCCCTTGAAATCGAAGAGCTTGAAGCCAAAATGGAAGAGATAAACGTATGCCTAAGCAACCCCCAATGCTACCAACAACGAGGACTCAGCACACTAAGCCAAGAGCTAACAGAGATCCAATCCCTCTACGAAACCAAAAGCGATGAATACCTCGAACTACTCGAACGCCTCGAAGAGCTGGAGGGGTA
>DYTG01000102.1 GCA_020726085.1 Sulfurovum sp. | reverse complement strand
CCTATTGGTAGTTTTTTCATCGTCATTCCTTGGGTTGGGATGGGGTTATTATAGCGTATTTAGTACAAATTTCTTTTCCAAAAGCAATCTCAAGCACCCGTAATTGTGTGCTTGAGACGAAATATATCCATTCAACGGAAGAGATGTTGCATCAGAGATTAAAAGATATCGGTACGCAATACCGCTCCATTACTGGCGTTGGTTACAAGTGCACGATACTGTTTGAGCCAACTTGAATGGATGGTTTTTTTGATAGGAGTAAAGTTGGCTTTGCGCGCAGCTATCTCTTCATCGCTTAGATTGACGCTTAAGATGTAGTTGTCCGCATCAATATGAATCTCATCGCCATCTTCAAGCAATCCTATCACGCCTCCTTCAGCGGCTTCGGGACTCACATGACCGATACTCGCTCCCCTTGTAGCCCCGCTAAATCGCCCATCGGTAATCAAAGCCACTTTATCACCTAGTCCCATACCCATAATCAAGCTTGTAGGTGCCAACATCTCTTGCATGCCCGGTCCCCCTTTGGGTCCCTCGTAGCGAATGACGACTACATCACCTGCTTTGACTTTGCCCTCAATTATCCCTGCAATGGCTTGTGGTTGCCCATCAAAACAGACCGCTTTGCCCCTAAAGACACGGTTTCCTATAATCCCTGCGGTTTTGATAACCGCCCCTTGTGTGGCTAAATTGCCGTACAAAATTGCCAATCCGCCCACTTTGGAGTAGGGATTTTCAAGGGTATGGATGATGTTGGTATCTTTGATGAAAGCATTGGCGATTCGCTCTTTGATGCGTTCACCCGTGATAGTTGGATTATCAAGCAAAATATCACCACGCTTATCCATCTCGTGCATTACGGCATTTACGCCTCCTGCTTTGTCAATATCTTGCATGTGTACCGTTGTCAAAGAGGGGGAGATTTTGGCGATATGGCTCACTTTTTTGCTAATTTCATTAATATCTTTGAGTTGGAAATCAACGCGTGCCTCTTTGGCAATAGCCAACATGTGCAAGACGGTATTGGAGCTTCCACCCATTGCCATATCCACGGCGAAGGCGTTACGCACGGCGTTTTCATTGAGAATCATGCGAAGATTGTATTTTTGTTTGCTCTCCCAATCAAGCTTGGCAAGTTCACAAATGCGTCGTGCAGCTTGACGGTAAAGTGCTTCTCTCTCTTTGGTTAGAGCCAAAATAGTACCGTTGCCACTCAACGCTATGCCCATTGCTTCCATAAGCGTATTCATAGAATTCGCCGTAAACATACCGCTGCAACTTCCCCCACTAGGACAAGCGTTGCACTCAATATCGTAAAGCTCATCGGCACCGATTTGACCCGCTTCAAATTTACCAACCGCTTCAAAGGCAGTGGCTAGGTCGATGGGTATACCCTCTTTTGTGTAGCCTTTTGCCATGGGACCACCGCTTACAAATACTGTCGGGACATTGACACGCAACGCCCCCATAATCATCCCTGGTACAATCTTGTCGCAGTTGGGAATGGCTATCATGGCATCAAATTTATGCGCATTCATCATCGTCTCGATGGAGTTGGCGATAAGTTCACGAGAAGGAAGACTAAAAAGCATCCCATCATGCCCCATGGCGATACCATCATCGACTCCAATGGTATTAAACTCAAACGGTACGCATCCGTTGGCTCTGATCTCCTCTTTGATGATGGCGCTCGCTTTGTCTAAGAAAAAATGCCCTGGAATAACCTCAATAAAGGAGTTGGCAACCCCAATAAAAGGCTTCTCAAAATCCTCATCTTTTAATCCTGTCGCCCGAAAGAGTGAGCGGTGCGGGGCTCTATTATGCCCCTTTTTGACTTCATCACTTCGCATCTAGTCTCCTCTATTGTGATTTGTTTTGGATAAGATTATAGCATATTAAAGCGGGTTATTTGAGATTTTAGGTAAAATAGAGTTTAAGTAATTTCATCAAAGGAATATTTTATGCTAAAGTCTCTCTTGATTTCTCTTCTCTACCTTATACTATTGACTTGCACGCTTGATGCCACCAACCCAAAAGAGATTCCTCCTACACTTCAAGAGTGGCAAGGGTGGGTACTAGATGAGCTTAAGCAAAGGGAGTGTCCTATTAATTATGAAGAGGGTACGCCTGAGTGCCTTTGGTTGAGTCGCATAGAGATTACCGTGGGGGCTAAGGCATTGGATTTTAATATGAGTGTTGTACTCTTTGAGGAGGATACACCCGTAACACTTCCTCATCTTTTGGGAGAGTGGAGTCGCAATGTGAGTGTCGATGGGCAAAAGGCTATTGTGTTGGAAACCGATGAAAAACCTTTGATACTGTTGGGAAAAGGTGAACATCGTATTGTGGGCAGTATCGCCTTAAATAGCGAGACTAAGTATGTAGAATTGCCTCCGCAAGTCGCTTTGGTGAGGCTCTACAAAGAGGGAATAGCTATCAAAAATCCCAAAATCGATGTGCAAGGAAGGCTTTGGTTTGATGAAGTAGAAGAGAACACGACTCAAGAGGGAAGTCTATCGGTATCGCTCTATCGTAAAATCATCGACGGACACCCTATCAAAATGCAAACCCATCTGCACTTTAGAGTTTCGGGCAAGATGCGTAGTATGGTGCTTGATGGT
Source organism: Sulfurovum sp. (assembly GCA_020726085.1). Classification (GTDB taxonomy): domain Bacteria; phylum Campylobacterota; class Campylobacteria; order Campylobacterales; family Sulfurovaceae; genus FS08-3. The sequence goes on along the minus strand of DYTG01000102.1, from coordinate 3,431 downwards.
ATTGTTTTGGAGGGATTTTTGCCAACGGCACTCACTACGTCGCTCAATGCTACGATTACAGAGGATAAAAAGTTGCTCGTTGATGTCAAGGCAGGTGAGTGGATGGCTACTATCGACTCCTATGCCCCTATGCCAATAGAGAGACTGCAAACCCCACCCTATAGCTTTGTTTATGCCAATGAGGAGATATGGGCGTTTCAAGCCGATGCTGCCTATCGTAGTGTTGAGATTGAGGGAGTGAGTGCCATTGATACAGGGCAAACGACTATTCCCAAAGAGTGGCAAGGCATTCCTGCTTATTGGATCAAAAAGGGCAAAACAATGCGTCTTGTTGAGCTCTATAAAAGTGCAACGCAACTTCAATCCAATCAACTCAAACTCAAACGAGAGCTTTGGCTTGATTTTGATGGCGGTGGCTACACCATTAGCGACGCGATTGATGCCAAAATCTCAAAGGCAAGAAGACTTGATGCCACGGCAGTGCTTCAACTAGCCTCTCTTTCTATCAACAATCAACCCTCCCTTATCACAGCACTTGATGAGAGTGGCAAACGGGGTGTTGAGTTGCGACAAGAGGAGATGAAGATTGACTCTTCAAGTCGCTACGAGGGAGATATTAGTACGCTACCCGCCAATGGATGGGAGGAGAAGTTTGAGAGCGTTTCAACCACACTTCATCTTCCTCCAGGATGGCGACTTTTGGGAGCATTTGGAAGCGACAACAAAACCTCCGCATGGCTTGATCAATGGGATCTGATGGATATATTTTTGGTACTGTTGCTCTCTATTGGACTCCATCAGCTCTACGGTTGGCGTTGGTCACTACCTGCAACATTTTTTCTTGTTTTGTTGTGGCAAGAGCCCAATGCACCTACTACCCTGTGGCTTTTTGTTTTGGCGATTGTGGCACTTTTGAGGGTTTTGAAACACGGACGACTTAGAGGTTTTGTGCAGTTTACGGGAGCTATCGTGGGGGCTGTTGTGATACTGGATGTTTTGAGCTTTAGTGTTTATCAAATTCGCACTGCCCTCTATGTGCAACTTGAAAAAGGGGACGATTCTCATGTCGCCCCCTCGTTTGGAGGTATAAGCGATACCCTTACTCAGCCCAAAAAGGCGATGCGTTTGGATAAAAGTTATAAGAGTAGTTACGACGCTGCGATAGTTGAAGGCTCACCTGTTGCGGTGCAAGATGTAGAAGCCAAAATCATGCAAAACCGTATCGACCCCAACGCCCTTATCCAAACAGGTATCGCCAAACCCAATTGGCAGTGGCACACCTATCACTTCTCGTGGCAAAGCGGAGTAGCCAGTGATGCCAAACTCAAACTTTGGCTCATCACCTCCAATCAACACAAGATATTTAAGATACTTGCCTTTATAGGTATGCTCTTTTTGATTTTTCTCTTTTTGCGTGATACGATACGTTTGACCTTGCCCAAACTCAATAAGGGAGCTATGTTATTGGTTGTCTCGCTCATCGTAAGTGCTTCTCCTAAGGGGCTCAACGCTTCTACTATCCCCACGCCTGAGATACTTTTGCAACTCAAAGAGCGACTCACACAGCCTCCTACTTGTTTGCCCCATTGCGCTGCGATTGATGAGGTAGCGGTTGCTATCGTGGATGAAAACTTAGAGATTACAATGCGTATCTCATCGGGTGAGCTTATCTCCTTGCCGTTGTTGGGCAATCGCTCCGTATGGTTGCCTCAATCGGTATGGCTTGATGATGCTCCCGTCAATACCTTGCAACTTGATAATCAAGGGGGATTATGGATAGCCCTTACCAAAGGAAGTCACACCATTACGCTCAAAGGCACACTCGAAGATAAAAATCAAATCACGCTCTCATCGCCATTGACGCTTCACAATCTCACGTTCAACGCAGACCCCAAAACGTGGCAATTCAACAGTGATCGCAAAAGCTATATCGAACTCAATCGTTTGGGTGCATTGGAGAAAAAACAAGAAGCGCTAAGTCGTATAGAGCCATTGGTGGAGATTACACGCACCTTTTACTTTGGGCAACAATGGTATGTCGATACGCACGTGAGGCTACTCAACACCATCGAACAACCTTTTCGTTTAAGCTACCATTTGCTTAGCGATGAATCAATTTTGGACAAAGAGATAGAGCAAAAAGAGGGAAAAGTGGTGTTGCATTTGGACAACAAAAGAGACTCTTACACATGGCGTTCCACGCTTCCTATTACTCCTACGCTTGAGCTTAAAGCCTCGCATGATCCCCAGCTCATTGAACAGTGGCAGATGGATATTGCACCCATTTGGACGATGCATTATCAGGGCATTGAGCCAATTGAGCATCGCAAACAAAACGACACCCTTATGCCCAATTTCAAACCGTGGGGCAATGAGAGCCTAAAGCTAAGCTTCACAAAAGCCAAAGCGGTACAAGGGGAGAGCTTGACAATTCAATCAAGCAATATAATTCTCACGCAATCAAGCCGTTATCGAGATGTCACCCTTGAAATTGTACTCAAAAGCTCTCAAGCAGGGCAATACGCCTTTATGCTCCAAGGAGTCGATACCCTAAAGTCCGCCACGATTGATGGCATAATGCACTATCTCAAAATCGACAATAGCAAAGTCTCTATCCCGCTCAAAGCCGCCTCTCAAACGGTTACGCTTAAGTGGCAAGAGGAGATAGGGGTAGATAATCTCTATCGCTTTCCTGTGGTCAATCTCAACAAAACCAGCACCAACCAAACCACAACGCTCCATTTGCCGCATAATCGTTGGATACTTTGGAGTAGCGGTCCTTTGGTAGGGCCCGCCGTGCTTTTGTGGGGTGTGCTTTTGGCGGTGCTTCTCTTTGCTTTGGTTTTAGGACGCATTGAGGGTGTGCCATTAAAGAGTCGAGATTGGCTATTGCTAGGTTTTGGGGTAAGTACAACAAGTGTAATGATTATGCTACCTGTTGTGATTTGGATATTTGTCTTGCGATACCGTCAAATACAAGGGGATGATTTGGTGGGACGGAGACGCAATCTAACCCAAATTGCCATTGTGGTGCTTACTTTTACGGCACTGGGAACGATTGTGGGGGCGGTATCGATTGGACTTTTGGGTAATCCCGATATGATGATAACGGGCAACAACTCCTACACTACGATGCTCAATTGGTACAGTGATCGAATAGATACCATCTTGCCTCAACCCACCGTCATAACTCTATCGATTTGGTACTACCGTATCTTGATGCTGGTATGGTCAATATGGATAGCCTTTTCGCTTATCAAATGGCTCAAATGGGCATGGAGTCTCTTCGCTCAAGGCGATATGTGGCACAAACGCATCAAGCAAACCCCCACTCCCCAAGCGTAGCTTTGAGAGCCTACTCATTCCACCTCTCCCGAGGTGGAATGAGAGAAATTTTTACACGATTGAAAACCTTACCCTTTTATGCTATA
>DYTG01000101.1 GCA_020726085.1 Sulfurovum sp. | reverse complement strand
TGATTGAATTATCTACAAAGCTATCTACGATGAACTATTGAAGCTTGAAGCGTTGCGGTTAATGGGTGGTTGAGATACTATTAGCCTAGTTGTGGTATCATAATCGTATAATAATTTACACGGAGGTATAGTATGGTAAGAGATTGGTATATTGAGTACGATAATGGACGCAAACAAGGGCCTATTAGCAAGATTGAGGCAAAATTAGCCACTAAAAGCGATAGTAGCGGGTATGCGTGGACGACGGGAATGAATGAGTGGCAACCCATGAATACCCTAGCCGATTTGGTAGGAGAGGAGAATGCACAACCCTATAATCCGCCTACTCCTCCACCAGCACTTCACCAACAAAACACACCAACGCCTCAACCAACCCAAACCTATACGCAAAAGGTAGCCGATGTGATTGATTATGAGATATTTGGAGAGGATATTCAATACGTCGAAATCGAACTTGATGCAGGAGAGAGTGCCGTAGCCGAAGCAGGATCAATGATGTACAAACACAGTGCCATTACGATGGATACACTCTTTGGTGACGGTTCGGGGACAAAAGAGGATAAAGGCGGCGTTTGGGATAAGCTTTTGGGTGCAGGTAAACGTATCATTACAGGTGAATCGCTCTTTACCACCGTATTTACCCACGCAGGAAGCGGCAAGGCCAAAGTAGCGTTTGCAGCACCCTACCCAGGGCGTATCATTCCTGTCAATCTCAAAGAGCATGGAGGTGTGCTTATTTGCCAAAAAGATTGTTTTTTGTGCGCTGCCAAAGGGGTATCTATCGGTATCTTCTTCCAAAAAAAGATCTTAACCGCACTCTTTGGGGGTGAGGGATTTATCATGCAAAAGCTTGAAGGCGATGGACAAGTCTTTATCCACGCAGGGGGAATGCTCAAAGAGATTAAGCTCCAACAAGGTGAAGTGATTCATCTCGATACAGGATGCCTTGTAGCTATGGAACCAACGGTTGAATTTGATATTATTCAAGCAGGAGGTATCAAAACGGGGCTTTTTGGTGGAGAGGGATTTTTCTTCGCACAGCTTAAGGGTCCTGGGCGTATATGGATACAATCACTTCCTTTTTCAAGATTGGCAGGTAAAATGTACGCCGCAGCTCCACAAGCAGGAGGTCATGACGTAGGCGAAGGATCAGTTTTGGGCATAGTAGGCGATTTGGTGATGGGTAATCGAAACTCTTAACTACTCTCTCAAACTTGTTGGTGGGACGAAAGTCCCGCTTCTAATTCTTCTATTTTAACTACTCCTCTTGCGTTCCAATATCAATCGTCTCTTTAAATCTCAGATTGTGGTTGTAGTCTTGATTGAAGTGCATTTTAAAATTGCTTACAAAGCGTGATACTTCATCTATAGGCATTGTAAACTCTCCCACATCATCAAAACTCTCAACTAGACTCATAATATCATTGTATCCTCTATCTTTGAGTTGGCTCATAGTGATTTGCAGTGCGATTGAGCTTGTAGGAGATGTGCTAATAAGTGAAGCATTATCATTTGGCTTAACTAAGCCTTTGGCATTTACTCTCTATTTAACAACCCAAAGTAAAATTCCACCATGGATAAAAGAGCAAAAAAGATCATTCTCAAAAGTAAAAAACAAGTCTATAGCGACAGATTGGGCAACAATCCATCACGCTTTCACGGTGAGGGGTATGAGTTTAGTGAGCTACGAGAGTATCTCTACGGCGATGATGTGCGAAAGATTGATTGGAAAAGCACCGCAAAGCTGGGTAAACCATTTGTCAAAGTCTATAAAGAAGAGCGCGAACTAAATATCATCGTAGCCTCTATGCTCAATGGTTCGACCTATTTTGGGACACACAAGCAAAAAATCGAGATTATTGCCCAATTAGTAGGACTCTTGGGCTTTTTGGCAATCAAAAACTCCGATCGCTTTACCAACGCTATCTTTGCCGATAAGCTCTACGAATTGACAAAGTCTTCCAAAAAGTTCTTTAGCGTACATCAAGCCGTTAAGAGCGTTGTGGAGTTCCAACCCCTTGGCAAAGAGGGCGATTTTGCAGGTATGATAGATACGCTTTATAGAAGAATCGCTAAAAAATCATTACTTTTTCTTGTGAGTGATTTTGTAGGCGAGATGGATTTGAGGGTACTTGCCAAAAAGCACGATGTGGTAGCTTTGATAGTACGTGACCGCTTTGAAGAAAATCCTCAGGAGTTGGGTTTGCTCAATATGATCGATATGGAGTCCCAAAAGAGCTTTGAGGGGATGATTGACCTCTCTGCGGTTAAACGCTACAAAAAAGCCCTGCACGACAACGATGAAAAGCTCTATGCTCATTTCAAAAAACACTCCATCCGCTTTATCAAAATCTATACCGATGATGCCGTAGCGATGAGATTAGCCAGACTGTTTAGGAGATAAAATGGAAGAACTCAAAGAGTTGCACGATATTAAACCCCTAGTAGATATTCCCGATAGCTCTATCTATATCTATTGGGCTTTGATAGGGCTAGGCGTTGTTTTGGGATTGCTTTTGCTCTATTTTGTGCTACGCAAACTCCTTTCTTTACGAAAAGAGAACAAACGAAAAATATACATTCAAAAGCTTCGCACCATTGACTTCAAAGAGGCGAAACAATGGGCCTATGAGGCTACCCACTACGGACGCTTAGTAGCCCAAAGCGATAGAGAAAAAGAGATATACTCCCAACTCCTCCCCTATTTGGAGCGTTACAAATACCGCAAAATTGTCGAAAAGGTCGATAGCGATACCCAAAAGCAATTTCGTCTCTTTTTGCACGTCATTGAACCCTAATCTTTTCTATTTGTGCTATAATAATCCAATACTCACACAAAGGAGTTAGCCATGCAAGAAGCGATACGATACGACAATTTCCCCTACTACACGCTTGAAGATTATGCACAGTGGGAGGATAGATGGGAGCTAATAGGAGGAATTGCTTACGCTATGGCACCCGCTCCCTATCCACGCCATCAAAGCGTTGTGGTGCAAATGTGGCGAGAGCTCGATAAAGCACTTGATTGCGGCACAAAAAATTGCAAGGTTTTTGTCTCGCCCATTGATTGGCGCATCAACTCCAACACCGTCGTACAGCCCGATGTAGCCATCTTTTGTGAAGCGGGAGATTTGCAATATTTTACTCTTGCACCGCCTCTTATCGTCGAGGTACTTTCACGCTCAACCGCACTCAAAGATGTCACAACCAAATACCAACTCTACCAAGCCCAAGGAGTAGAGTACTACATCATTATTGAACCCAACACCCAAATAGCCGATATTTTTAGATTGCTCGAGGGTCAATACATACTCCAAAAAAAAGCTACCAAAGAGGATATTTACACCTTTGAGATGCCTCAATGCAAAGCAGTAGTTGATTTTGGTTTGGTTTTTGAGGATTGACCTAGACTCGTATCAACGAAAAAAGCACCACGCCTACGACATCCGCCAACACATCACCCCAATCAAGCGTTCGGTTGGGGTTAAAGGTTTGACTAAGTTCTTCCAATCCTGCAAAAACCAATACAATCATAGCTCCTATTTGCATATCCAAACGCCACGCTTTAAGAGAGCGAAAGTTGAGTGAATAGTTTAGCAACATCGCCATGACCCCAAAAAGCACTCCGTGGGCGATTTTGTCCAAATAAGGAATACCTCTAAGAAAAACAAAAAACTCACTACGAGGTGCGGTGTTTGCCATATAGATGATAAAAACAATAATAGCAAAAAAAGTAAGGCTTAAGAGATGGCGATGATTCATAGATAAAAAGCCAACAACACTATCCCAAAAAGGATACGATAAATCCCAAACGCCACGAAGCTAAATCGTGCCAAAAACGCCAAAAAGAGCTTAATCGTAATATACGCCACGACAAAAGCCACGACAAAACCAACCACAAAAGGGGTATAATCAATCCCTATAAAATCTTGATAGTGTTTGAGCAAATCGTACCCGCTCACCGCCCCCATGACGGGAATAGCAAGGAGAAACGAAAACTCTGCTGAGCTTTTGCGATCCATTTTGAGTAGCATCCCACCTATAATCGTAGCCCCCGCTCTGCTAGTACCTGGAATGAAAGAGAAGAGCTGTGCTATCCCAATCCAAAGAGCTTGTTTGTAGCTCAGTTCATCCACATTGGTAATATGGGCTTTCTCTTCTTTGTAAAAATACTCCACAATCAAAAATATCACACCTCCCACAATAAACATCCACGCCACAATTTCGATAGAAAAGAGTTCTTTAATAGGGTCTTTGAAGAGATAACCGATAATGGCTAAGGGCAAAAAAGCTACCATTATCTTTTGCCACAATACGATTTGGGATGGTTTGAGCTTGTCACGGTAGAGTATCATGACGGCAAATATGGCAGCGAGTTGGATAATCACCTCATAGGCTTTGATAAGTTTGCTTTGTTCTATCCCCAAAAAATCACTCGCCACAATCATGTGTCCCGTCGAAGAGATAGGCAAAAACTCCGTAAATCCCTCTATTGTGCCAATTATAATCGCATCAAAAATATCCATATCAACCCTTAAAAATTTTTGATGCCATTATAACCAATTTTGATAGAGGTGTGAGATAGAAAATCTTCTCCTCCTTGTTTCTCATTTAAACTTCATCATCATTGCCAATCATCTCTAAGCCCTATTCGTGTGTTGTGTAATTGTACACCCAAATGAAAAGTATTATAAGTTTTTATTATTACAAAGAGAGGCGAAGTTGTTACAGTTGCAAGAGTGTTGGGAATAGAGTTTGTAAGAAAGCTCTTACAAACAGGTTTTGGAGTACAATACAAATCAAAAAAGAGTCCTAAATGAATGACAACAAGGTGTTTTGTGATTCTCAAAAACTATCTACTATTATGGATATTTTAAATCTCCAACCCAAAGATATAGCCCAAAAGTTTGGCATACGAGTGGGAGATATTTACCATCTACGAAGTGAAAAATCCAAACGACTCAAACCGCTTCATGTCTATGCCCTTATGGCAGCCTACCAACTCCCCGCCAAACTTTTTAGTGATGAAGTGCAAAGCCAACAGGAGATGGAAAAGATTATCAAAGAGCGTGATAGATACAAAACGCAGCACAAATCCCAAGAATCAACGCAATGGAGTAAAAATATTGAAAAGATTGCAGGAGAGTGGTTTGTCTATGAAAATACTTACAACAAAAGCGACTTTACAGTAAGGGAATGCAAAATGACCATTACACTCAATGGCACCGTTTGTTTTTATCATTTGCACTCAAATGTCTATGTTTTTGAAGGAAACTTGGTGGAGAAAAATGGAAAATTTTTAATCACACTAGATAAAAAACAATCGGAAAATAGAGCCTATATGCAACTAAGCATTGACACTATCAACGATAGATTTCCAGCACTTTTTCTTGGCAGAACCTTTCCGTTAGGATTGGATATTGCCGAGGTGGTGATATTTTCCAAAAAGCCACTCACAGGCTATGAGCAACGCATTGAGACTATTGTGAGTCGAAATCTCGTCATTGATAAAAACATTATTGATAGCGTCTATTGGCTAGGGCAAACCAACCATTCCTCCGTGCAATATTACGCCTACAACTACACCAGTGGGAATTTTGAGCATCAAAAGATCTATTGGGAACGCACGATAACTATCCATCACCGTACCATCGAGTGCCATCTTGAGGATACCATAAGCTTTTATGGAAACCAAATCTCTCAAAATGAGGAAGATTTGGTTTATCATTTGATAGAAAAAAATACCCAACAAAACTGCTACCTAATCCTTCGCACCAAAGAACTAAACACCAAAGCAATCTTTGTGGGCATCTTGGTCAATTATCGCCTCATTGATAATAACGATAGAGTAGTCAAAACCATCCTATTTTCCAAAAACAAGCTTGATGAAAGCCAAATAGAGTATCTATTAGGAAGCCAACAACAATCCGTGATTCATATCGAACAAAGTCACCTCAATCGTAAAATTTTTCAGATCCAAAACACTGTTTTGGAGACTATGCAAAGAGATTATTATCTATACAGTTGGGGAAGTGAACTAGCTCCAAATGGGCAAGAGAGACACTTAT
>DYTG01000010.1 GCA_020726085.1 Sulfurovum sp. | reverse complement strand
GTGATTATTTTATTATTCCTACCTCTCCCGACTATTTTTCAGTTATGGCACTTGAATCACTCTCCAATGTTTTGCCAAAATGGTACAATCAATCGTTGAGATTGCAAAATAATGAAGTTTTACAAAATGCCGAATATAAATTTCCTAAAAAAACACCAAAATATTTGGGGAATATTATTCAAAAGTTTAATATTCGAGATAAGAAACCTACAAAAGGCTTCAATGAATGGTTTAATAAGGTAAACGATTGCACCAATTCTCAATTAATCCCTAAGTTGAAAAAATCAGATATGTTATTAGATATGGAGTGTTACGCTAATGAGACGTATTTTTTGGCAGAAATTTCAGATTTTAACACCCTGATTGCCTATTCTCAAGAACACCTAAGCCCTATTTTTGCCTTAACACAAGCACAACTTCAACAAAGTGGAGCAGTTTGGTCAAGTTCAAAAGAAAAAATTGAACAATTGAAAGAGCTATTTTCAAATTTAGCAGACAAAATAATAAGTATCACAAATGAAGATTGCTAAAAAACATTTTGAGCAAAATATCAATTTACAACACTTGCAAATTAGATGAGGAGCAATGATGAAAAACTACACACTATTTGGCAACCCTGTATCGCACTCCAAGTCGCCTTGTATGCACAATTTGGCATTTTTGGGGCTTAGAGAAGAGGCTCTTTATACTCGTACACTGCTTGAAGATGGCACGAAACTGCGAGAGGTGTTTTTTGAGCAGGGTTTAATGGGAGCTAATGTAACGGTGCCGCACAAAGAGGATGCTTTGAGGGCTTGTGATGAGGTCGATAGCTTTGCTAGGAGCGTGGGGGCAGTAAATACCATCGTACGCAAAGGTGATAAGTTGCACGGCTACAATACCGATGCTTTGGGCTTTTTGAAGGCGTTGCAAAAGTTTGAAAAAGATATTCAAACCATCTTGATATTGGGAGCAGGTGGAAGTGCTAAGGCGATTAGTGTGATTTTGCGAGAAGCCAACTACGATGTAACGATACTCAATCGCAGCCACGCACGACTAGAGAGCTTCAAAGAGAGCGGATTTGTAACGTATACCTTTGAAGATTTTGAAGCAACGCCTTACGATTTGATTGTCAATTCCACAAGTGCGGGGCTAGAGGATAATGCACTTCCTACGCCCAAAACGATGCTTGTCGAGCTACTATCCAACGCCAAAGCCTCAATTGATATTATTTATGGCAAAGCAACCCCCTTTTTGCAACTCTCCCAAAACTACAACCTACCGACAAAAGATGGTAGTGATATGTTGCTCTATCAAGGCGTATTGGCGTTTGAGAAGTTTACACAGGGGCGTTACACTTTTGAAGAGATTGAAAAGTATATGAAACGGGCGTTTATTTAGTGGATAAAGCGATGAAATCCCTCATTTGGTTCTCTTTGATACCTCTGGTTGCTTTGGCAAAAATTGATTGTGCAAGTGATATTGATAGAGAGTTGGCGGATATCGAACGTAAACTTAAAGGCTACCACACTGTCTGGCAACACACCTCAACGCCACAAGCCCATATTCAAACCCTCCGTTACAGCGATGCCAAAGGAGTGGTGCGTTTGATTGAGGTGAGCATGACAAATACCAAAGAACAACGCAAAGATAGCTACTATTTCGCCAATCAAGAACTCTTTTTTGTCGCACTTACACACAATCAACCTACACAAGTGCAAAAACTCTATTTTATTCATCATCAAATGGTGGAGTGGATAGATAATGGCAAAGCCATAGATTCTAAAAGTAAACTTTTTGAGCAAAAGTCCAAAGCAATTCAAGCCTTTGCTCAATTTTTGATTCAAAAAGATTGAATAGAACGTATTATCCATAAATTGGCATAAGCAAGGCAAAAGCCCCTATTTGCTTAGATTGATATCGGCTACAAAAACGCCTCTAAAATCACCCTCTTTGTATCCATTGGATTGGTCGTTTGTGTATTTGGCTTGGATGATGGTATCGGCTTGTTTGTCTCTTACGCCATCTTCACCGTGACAGGTAAGGCACATCTTCATCATATAGATAGGTTGATAGACTTTGTAGTGATTTTCTCCCATTTTGATAGTTGTAAGCTCTTTGGAGTTGGTCGTGGCATACGTTTCAATTACTTTGGCTTCATCGGGTGTGGCTTGATTGTCTGGATTGCGTGGTTTGAGCGTAGCTCTTTTGACGGTGATGTTTGGGAAGCTATCATTGACACTCTTTTCAATATCGGTTGCACTGTTGGAGCAAACCTCAGCAGTTTTTTTGGCTCCTCCCTCTTTCATAGCACCCATTACGGCATCCTTGAGGGTTTGCATCATCTTTTGAATCGCTTCATTGCCCATTTGCGTGACGTTGAGATCGTGTGTAGTATTGGTATCTCCAAAAGCAAGAGCAGAGACAAGGGCTAAAGATAGGACTGTTTTTTTCATTTTTTCTTCTCCAATGGTATAAAATTTTTAGGATATTATCAAAATGTATGTTTATTAAAACTTAAACTTATGATTCATTGGTGTCAAAAATGCAAGATATAAGTATTGTTTTAGCACTTAAAAGATATTATTTTAAAGGTAAGTTTAAACTAAAATAGTATTAAAATAATGGAGTATTGATAAAATGGTTGATAGAGATTTTGGATTTTCATTGTGGCTTGATTTTGTCGAGAGAGATTTTTTGAAAAATGAGTTTTCTAAGCTCATTGATAGAGGAGCAATTAACGGAGCAACGAGTAACCCTGCTATTTTTGCAACGGCTATTACGACTTCAAGCGCTTACAAAGAGCAGCTTGAGGGTCTCAAAGGTAGCACCGCCAAAGCCAAATACGAAGCGGTTGCTATTGAAGATATCAAATTGGCAGCAAGGAAGCTAAGAACGCTTTATGAAAGTGGGAACGATGGTTATATTAGCATCGAAGTTGATCCTTTTTTGAGCAACGACACCCAAGGAACGCTTAATGAGGCAAGAAGGCTCTTTAGGGAGATTGGAGAACCCAATGTGATGATCAAAATCCCAGCCACCGATGCGGGATATGGGGCAATGGGCAAACTTATCCAAGAGGGGATTAGTGTCAATGCTACGCTTGTTTTTTCACCAGAACAAGCTCAAAAGTGCTTGGATGCTATGAGTCGTGCGATGGTAGAGTATGAACTCGTGGGCGGCGGGAGAGTTGAGGCGGTCATTAGTGTCTTTGTGAGTCGTTTTGATAGGCTATTGGATAGTGAACTTGAAAAACACGGTATCTCCAAAGCCACATTGGGCATTATGAACGCCGCAAAAATCTACAATCTTGTCCAAGCCAATCCCACAAGAGCCATTAAAATACTCTTTGCGAGTACGGGAGTCAAAGGAGATGAGCTTGCACCTGAGTACTACATCAAAGAACTCTACGCTACGCACTCTATCAATACCGCTCCACTCCGTACCATCGAAGCCTATATTGTCTCCAATCCCTCACGGGAGGCGAAGTTGCCTATCTCCAACCAAAAAATCAATGCCTATTTTGCCAAGATAGCCCAAGCGGGTATTGATATGGATGGAGTGTATGAGCGTTTGATGCAAGAGGGATTAGAGGCATTTGAAATTGCCTTTAGAGATATGTTGGGAGCGATAGAGTAATGCATGATGTAGAAAAGAGATTGCAACTCTATTTGCGAAGTTTGGCGACCAACGGAGGGAGTGACTTGCATATCAAATCGGGTACAACCGTACGTATGCGTGTGAGCGGAGATTTGCGAAAATTGGGCAAAGAGGTAATGACCACTGAAGAGATTGATCAATTGTGCCGTGAAATCTTGACCGAAAAACAATACAAGGCTTTGATTGACAAACGCTCATCAGACTTTACCTATGTAATGGGTGTCGAAAAAGCGAGATTTCGTGCCAATATCTTTTTTCAAACCGATGGAATGAGTTGTGTATTTAGGATTATTCCTGTTAAAATTTTGACCATGGAGGAGCTCAATCTCCCTAAAGCCCTTGAGCATTTTACCAAGCTAAAAAGAGGATTGGTTGCCGTTACGGGTATCACGGGAAGTGGTAAATCAACGACACTAGCAGCTATGATTGACCGTATTAATCGAACCCAAAAGAAACACATTATCACCGTAGAAGACCCTATTGAGTTTGTACACAAAGATAGAGAGTGTTTGGTCAACCAAAGAGGTATTGGTCCTGATGCACTTTCGTTTCATGATGCGCTTAGAGGTGCATTGCGAGAGGATCCTGATATTATTTTGGTAGGCGAGATGCGGGATCTGGAGACGATAGAGATTGGTTTGCACGCTGCTAATACGGGACACTTAGTCTTTTCAACGCTCCACACCAAAAGTGCTGAAGAGACTATTGATAGGATTATAGGAATGTTTGCAAAAGAGGAACAACCTAGGATTCGTCTAACGGTGGCTGCAAGTCTTGAGGGTGTTGTGGCTCAAAGGCTTGTCAAAACGATTAATGGCGGAAGGGCTGCGGCTATTGAGATACTTATCAATACAGGACGTGTTGGACAGTTGATTGCCGAAAACCGAGATGCTGAGATTACCGATGCTTTGGCGGAAGGAAAAGAGATTTATGGTACGCAAACCTTTGACCAAGCGATTTTGGATCTCTTTTTTGCGGGGCGCGTGAACGAAGAGGAAGCATTGGGCAATGCTAGTAATCCTAGCGACATGAAGCTCAAAATGCAAGGAGTAGGTGGTGCAGTGGCTGGTAAAGCTCAAAAAATAGAAATTGATGATGATGTCTTTGATGTTATGGAAGATGAACATTAAGCTTGAACGATTGATTTGAGAGTTCAATTAAAATTAATAATAAAAAGATATAATACACTTCCAATTTTTTATGAAGGAATAATACAATGTTAGAAGGCATTATTAGAGAGAGTATCTCAAAAGCAAACGCAAAGCAGCTCAAGAGAGATGGTTATCTAATCGCTAACATCTATGCAAATGGCGTTGAAAACGTTTCAGCTGCATTTAAGCGAGGAGATTTTGCAAGAACGGTAAGAGCCAAAGAGAGTTTGGCTTTCCCTATCAAAGTAGGCGACAAAGAGTTCAATGTGGTCGTCCAAGAGTATCAATTACACCCAGTTAATGGCGATGTGGTACACGTTGATTTGCGTGTAGCTATTCCTGGGCAGGTAACCAACTTTCTTGTACCCGTACGCACCGCTGGAATTCCTAAGGGGCTTAAAAACAAAGGGGTTTTGATTATCTCCAAAAAGAGACTTAGAGTGCGAGGGGCTATTGAAAATATGCCTGCAAACTTTACTCTTGATGTAAGTGATTTGGATCGTGATGATTCCATTATCGTAAGAGATCTTGAAGCACCCACGCATTGTAAAATCATGGATAGAGAAGACGTTGCTATTTGCGGTGTAATCAAAGCCAAATAATAAAACAATGAGATGAAATTACTAATTGGTCTAGGCAATCCTGGTAGTCACTATGAGGGTACTAGACACAATATTGGTTTTTGTGTTATTGACTCCCTTGTTTCTAGCTTAAATGCTAAAAACATCTCCAAAAGCTCTTTTTACGGAGAGCTTTACCGTACACACGATACACTTTTTCTTAAACCTACTACCTATATGAATCTATCGGGAAAGTCTGTGATAGCTGTCAAAAACTTTTTTAAAGTTGAAATAAGTGAGATAATTGTTGTTCACGATGATTTGGATTTGCCTTTTGGGGCGTTGAAATTCAAAGTCGGTGGAGGCAGTGGCGGACACAATGGACTTAAATCTATTGATAGTGCCATAGGCAAAGAGTATCTGCGTATTCGTATGGGCATTGGAAAACCGCTCTACAAATCGCAAGTATCCGACTACGTTTTGGCAAAATTTACCCACGATGAACAAGCCTCTATTGAGAAATGGATAGCCTATACTGTCGATACAATAGCCCAGCTCGAACACCATAGCTACGAAAAAATTCAATCCAAATACACGCTCAAAAGTATTGAGGCATTAGATTAGATGCCTTTTAAACTCTATTTTATCTATCTCATAAGACTCTATTTTAAAAACGCTTTTTTTATGCTTATAGGACTTAGCGGTGCTTTTGCGATGATTAACTATTTGCAAAATACGGGATTGTTACAATCGGGTTTTAACAATCAATTGCTCTACACCTACTATCGTTGGCAAGAGACTTTGGAGATGATCTATCCTATTACGCTTGTATTTGCAGCCATATTAACCAAAATCTATCTTATTAAAAACAACGCTTTGGGGGCATTGTACGGTTTTGGATACACCAAAAAAGAGATTATTACCCCCTTTTTGGTCGTAGCGTTTACAACACACCTACTCTTTGTCTATCTCAATACCACCTCTTTTGCTTATGCTAATGACAACGCCGAAGCCTTGCATAAAGGCGCAAGTGAGAACTGCACCAAAACCGATCTCTTTTTTAAATACAACGATGCCTTTATCTATCTCAAACGTCTTGACCCTATCGCCAAAAAGATTTACGATTTGGATATATTTACTATCAAAGATGGGCGTTTGGTCTCTACCGTGAGTGCTAAGAGCGCTTCATTCAATGGAGAACTATGGGAAGCTAGGGATATTTTAATCAAAAAGCAAATATACACAAAGGGGGAACTTAAACGTTTTGAGATACACAAGCAAGAGCGACTCGATACGCTCAAAGGCTACAAACCTCTTATTATTGATCAAATCTATGAGGGTAAAAATATCAATCTTATCGATGCCTATAACGGATTGATGTTGCTTACTAAGCAAGGACTCGATAGCCACAAAATGCGTTCGGCACTCTATGTCAAGCTCTTTTTTCCGCTTTTTGCTCTTTTTTTGATTGTCGTGATATTTTACAAAATCCCAGCCCATGCACGCTTTATGAATTTGGTCGTGACGCTCTCTATGGTATTAGGTATAGTCTTTTTGGTGTGGGGTGTTTTGTTTGCCCTCAACCAAATTGGTTCTTCAGGTACGCTTTTGCCCGAACTCTCCACGCTTTTGCCTTTGGTTGTATTAGCAATCTACTCACTGGGGGTTTATCGCAAAATCAATACAACCATTGGATAGCACAATAGAGCAACTTTTAAACACTATTTTGGTATTATGTCGTTCAATGTAATTTACAAGGATAGTATCAACAATGCCAGTTATAGCTTTGAGTGAAAACAAGAAAACCGCTCTTTTGATTTTGATAGCTTTTGTATTTAGTTTCTCAGTGAGATTTATATGGGTCGGACAATTTAATACTTACGACAATTTTAAGTTTAACAATGAATTTATGATTAACACAAACGATGGATACTATTTTGCCGAAGGGGCTAGGGATATACTCAAAGGTTCACACGAGCCAAACGATCTCTCACCTGTAGAAGTTGCAGCTTCCATGCTCACTGCCTTTTTTGTCAAAATATTACCCGTATCGTTTGAAACGCTTATTTTTTATTTTCCTGCTTTTTTGGGTTCGTTGGTTGTTGTCCCCATTATTTTGATTGGACGTTCTTTTTATAAGATTGAAGTGGGCTTTATAGCAGCGCTTATTGGCTCTATTGCATGGAGCTATTATAACCGTACTATGGTAGGCTACTACGATACCGATATGCTCAATATTGTCTTTCCTACTTTGTTGCTTTGGTCACTTATTTGGGCGATTCGCACCAAAGAGGAGAAGTATTTGCTTTTTACGGGATTGGAGATAATCGTTTATCGATGGTGGTATCCGCAAAGCTATGCTTTGGAGTTTGCATTTTTTACCATCATCGCTCTTTATACACTCTACTTGTTTGTCAAAAAACAAGAGATACGCTACGAGCTTAAGCTTATGGCTACCGTAATGTTGGCGATGGTGAATTTGCCCGTTATTGTTCGTTTAATTTTTGTAGTGGGTATCTATTTTGTTGCCAAAATGGAGTTGGCACTTAAATATCTCTATGCTATTTTGGGTGCTGCGATTGCCATATTTGTAGTTACGGGCGGATTGACTCCTATTTGGGGGAAATTACAAGGATATGTTTTTAGAGAGATAACCACAGCAGCTACCGATGGATTAAATTTGCAGTTTTTTAGTGTTATGCAAACCGTTAGGGAAGCGGGTCAAATTCCTTTTGGAACGTTTGCGGAGCGTATCAGCGGACATATTGTTTCATTTATCTTAGCAATCATTGGTTATATTTGGTTTGCTCTAAAGCACCCAGCCCTATGGATAACATTGCCCATGGTAGGATTGGGCTTTATGGCTTACGGTATTCCAGGGCTTATAAACGGCGGGGGGCTTCGATTTACAATTTACGCTGTACCTCCTATGGCACTGGGTATTGCCTATTTGATTGTTGAACTTTCATATCGTATTGCCCATGAGATAATGCAAAAGCAACACACCAAAGCAGGGGAGTATGTTATCGCATCGGTATTGACTCTTTTGGTGCTTATTCCCAACATCAAACATATTCAAGAGTACAAAGTCCCTACGGTATTTGAAAAGCAAGAGGTTCAAACGCTTGATAAGTTTAAAAACATTGCCACTCGTGAAGACTACGTCGTAACGTGGTGGGATTATGGCTATCCCATTCGCTACTACAGTGATGTCAAAACACTCGTTGATGGCGGTAAGCACAGCGGTGTGGTCAACTTTGCTCCCAGTTTTATACTCACCTCTCCTATCCAATCGGCGGCCAATTTGGCAAGATTGGATGTTGAATATACCGAAAAACAGTTCGATCAAGACAATGCAACCAAAATGGCATCAAGTACGATTGAGCAAATGACGCTTGATTACGGATTCAAAAATGCCAATGACTTTTTGGATTCTCTTGAAACTGACATAAAGTTGCCCCCTAAAACTCGTGATGTTTATCTCTATTTGCCCTTTAGAATGATGAGCATCTTTCCAACAGTGGCTCTTTTTTCCAATTTGGATTTGCACTCAGGAGAAGAGAAGCGGAAGCTATTTTTCTACAAAGGTGCTATTTACAAAAATGAAAACGGGATATTAAGTTTGGGACAAGGAATCACTTTTGATACCAAAACCAATATAATATCTTTTGGGAATGATCAAAAAACGCAAATCAAATATTTCATTGTCACTCAAGTCGATAATAGTGGCAAAAGCAATGCCCAAACCCAAATGATTAATGAGAGTTCGCAAATATCATTAATCTACATGAAAAGCTACAACTCAATACTGGTGGTCAATGATGCCGTGTTGGCTTCAACCTATATTCGACTCTTTGTACTTGAAGATTACGATAAAAATCTCTTTGAACCTGTAATCTTAGAACCATTGACCAAGATTTATAGACTCAAAATTTAGAGGAACTTTTGTTTTATTTGATACCTATTTTTGCATCATCTCTTAATCAAAAGGGTTTGAATGTTTAGTTTCAAGCCCTCCAATGCTAAACGCATTGCTTTTTTTATCCTTTTGGATATTTTTGTATCAATGTCCACGATTGTTTTGGCCTATTTGCTACGGTTTAATTTTACTATAGAGCCTATGCATTTACCCTCAATGATAAAAATGATGTATCTTTTGATTCCTATCAAAATAGCATTTTTGGCACTTTTAAAAATCTATTTTGTAGCGTGGCGTTATTTTGGGCTTTTTGAATACAAACGTCTTGTGTTGACGCATTTGATTGCCTATGTGTTTTTTACTTTAGTATTTTTAGTTACTCCAGAGTATTTCAATCCTTTTCCTCGTAGTGTTATTTTAATCGACCTTTTTTTATCGCTCTTTTTTGTATCGTTGCTTAGAATTTCCAAGCGTATCTATCTTGAAAACTCTATGCACAACAGACAAAAACCTACGCTCATTATTGGTACCAACGACGCAAGTGCAACGATTATAAAAAACGCTCTCAACTCCCATACTTTTGACTATTTCCCCGTAGCTTTAATAACCTATCACCGTGAGTTAATGGGTACTTATTTCGTAGGCGTTAGGGTTTATGGCGAAGATGAGATGGAGGAGGTTATCAAACTTCATCGAATAGGTGCTGTAATTATCGCCAAAGAGTTCACTAATGAGGAGCTTGATACTCTCTATGGGCGTCTTCACAGGCTTCGCCTCAAAGAGATAAAAATGGCCAATTTGGTAGGCGAACGTCCTACTCAACTTAAAGATATTTCTATAGAAGACCTCCTGGCTCGTCATCCCAAAGATCTTGATAAAGCTCAAATTGAAGCATTTATAAAAAACAAAACGGTTTTGATTACGGGTGCGGGTGGGAGCATTGGGAGTGAAATAGCCCGTCAATGCACCGTCTATAAAGCCAAAGAGCTTATATTACTGGATCACAGTGAATACAATCTCTACTCAATAGGTGAAGAGTTGCAACAAAGCAACAGTAAGCTTATTATGCAAAATGTAGTTGATAAGCAAAAATTATCCAAAACATTTGAGAAATATCGCCCCGATATTGTGATTCATGCAGCCGCCTACAAGCATGTACCCCTTTGTGAAGCCAATTTGGATGAGGCGATTGTAAATAACGTCGTAGGTACTAAAAATACCATTGATTGTGCGATTGAATATGGCGTGGATAAGTTTGTGCTTATTTCCACCGACAAAGCCGTACGTCCTACCAATGTGATGGGGACTACCAAACGCATCTGCGAACTCTATGCCTCCAATGTGGTGTCAAACAAAACAGAAATTGTAGCCGTTCGATTTGGAAATGTATTGGGTTCAAGCGGGAGTGTCATTCCTAAATTCAAAGCTCAAATTGAAGCGGGAGGTCCCATTACAGTGACACATCCCGATATTACCCGCTACTTTATGCTTATCCCCGAAGCGTGTGAGTTGGTGCTACAAGCCGCCTCTATTGGACGGGGCGGAGAGTTATTTATCCTCGATATGGGAGAGCCTGTACGCATTGTCGATTTGGCTAAAAAGATGATAGAGTTAAGCGGTGAAAAGGATATTGAAATTCTCTTTAGTGGTTTAAGGGCAGGTGAAAAGCTCTATGAAGAACTCCTTATCAACGAAAGCGACGCCAAAACGCAATACGATTCCATTATGGTAGCCAAGCCGACTCATTACGCTATTGATAAACTTCAAGCCGATATTAACGAGCTTTTGAATAGCAACGATAAAATTGCCAAGCTTAAAAAGATAGTGCCAGAGTTTACGCCCGATAGTGGAAAAAATTTAAAAGAGGTATAACGATATGAACTATTGGATTGTGATAGCTTCTCCAGATAAATGGTTTTGTGAATCATGCGAAAAAAATGCCAAAGTTAATGAAGTTTTGTTGAATTTAGAAAATCAATCGTGGAGAGTGCGACAAGATTATTTCCAAGATGCCAAAATGGGCGATAAAGTCGTTATTAAAATCTCTCAAGATAAGCGTTCAATAGAGAGACGAACACTTGATAATGGCGAAGTAGTCGATGTGTTGCAATCGGGTATTTATGCCATCGGAGAGATAGCTCAAGAGCTTTATTTTGATGAAGAAGATAATTGCCATAGGGTGGATGTAAAAATAATCAATAATCTTTTTAAAGATAATCAAATTATAGATGCCCAAATGGCAGAGAAGATATTGGGCAGTGATTTTACTTCTCAAAGCAGTAAGCCAATTGATGAGGATAAATTTTATAAAGTTTTTAGTTATATTGAAGATGAAGAGCAGAGTGATATTGATGATGATGAAGAGATTGATAGTGATGTATCGACTATTGAAGAGGTTTATCCTGCCTCTATTAATGTCACCAAAGATGATAGTTCAGTTTATGAACTCAAAAGACAATATGAAAAAAAGGACAAAAGGCTACAGTTGTCCCCATCGTATCAAAGAGGCAATGTATGGAATACCAAACAAAAATCGGAGTTAATTGAATCGATTTTAATGGGTATTCCATTGCCAATTATGTATTTTTTTCAAGATAGCATTGGCGTAAAACAAGTAGTGGATGGAAAGCAGAGATTAACAGCACTGTTTGAATTTATGGACGATAAATTTGCTTTGTCTGAACTTAATATTTTAAAAGATTTAAAAGGTAAAAAATTTTCTGATTTAAATGGGTTGGAGCAAGGAAAAATAGAAGATTATAAAATTCCTATAAACGTAATCAAACCTCCAACTCCCGATAGAATTAAGTTTGATATATTTGATAGGGTTAATCGTGGAGGAACTAGGCTTAATAATCAAGAGATGCGTAATGCTATCTATCAAGGAAGAGCTACAGAGCTTTTAGAAGTGCTTAAAAATAATCAGGATTTTAAAAAAGCAACAGATAATTCAATTCGTTCAAAAGTAATGAAAGATCGATATATCATTTTGCGTTTTATCGCTTTTTATCTTTGGAGAGGAAAAAAACTACTAGATAGAGACGGCTCATTGGTTGATTACAAAAGTGATATTGATGCCTTTTTAGGTAAAACTATGGAGTTTTTAAACTATACAGATGAAGAGACTATTGAAGATGTGAAGAGTGCATTTGAACGAGCAATGAGCAATGCACTCTTTGTTTTTGGGCAAAATGGTTTTCGTGTCTCCTATCACCTCAATAAAAAGCATAAAACACCTGTCAATATGGCACTTTTTGATTCGCTCTCTTATCTCTTTTCAAATAGAAAAATAGAAAAAAAACATAAAGAAACAATAGAAGAGTTGATTCAAGAGCTTTTTAACAGCAAAGAGTTTAATACAGCAATCACAGCTCCTGCTGATAGCTCAACAAAAGTTACTAATCGTTTTGAAAAGATGGATAAAATACTGGAGAAGTTAAAATAATGGTACAACAGATAATTATAAATAATTTTAAATGTTTTGACGCTTTGGATTTGGAGTTTAGACCCTTAACTATTTTAACAGGTACAAACTCTAGCGGAAAGTCATCGCTTATTCAAGCTATATTGTTAAGCGGAGACCACAAAAGTGGCAGTGATATACTTGATTATATTGAGTCAATGGGAGATTTTGATGACATTAAAAATCGTTACACCAATCCTAGAGAGTATGGCATTGAGATAGTTTTTAGTGATGATTCTACACAGCAGTTAAAGCACTCAAAAAGCACTTTAGAGAAAGATGAAAATTCAACTCGATATCTTAGCTATCCATCCAATTTGACTTACTTAAACTCTAATCGTCAAAGTATTAATGAGATAAACAATACCAATAATACATTTAATCAAGATAGATATTTTGGTATTGATGGTAAATATATAGCCAACTATTATGAAAAACATAAAGAAGAACCCATTGAGGAGTATCTCATGCAAAATAGCTCTGTAGCTACGACTTTGGAAGCTCAAGTAAACTATTGGATAAAGGCAATTACGGGGCAATCTTATGAATTTTTGACGACAAAGGCAACATCGACTATTGTTCAAGCTTCTTATCGGATAGATGGGCTAGAGTTTAAGCCCAATAATATAGGTGCAGGAATTAGTTATATTGTAGCTATTATTATTGCTACACTCAGTGCAAAAAAAGAGCAAATTATCATCATCGAAAATCCTGAAATTCACCTACACCCCCAAGCACAATCTAAGATTGGGGAGTTTTTGGCTTTTGTGGCTTCAAGGGGAGTACAGATTATTATCGAAACGCATAATGACCATTTGATTAACCGTCTTCGCTATGAAGTCTATCATAACAGGATAGCATCAAATGAGATTATTATTCATTACAAAGAAAAAGAGACTCCCTTTGAACAAATAGAGATTGATAGCAAGGGTAAATTTAGAGACAAAAATGGTGAAAATGCGTTTCCAAAAGGTTTTTATGATGCGACATTAAAAGAGATTTTTGAAATCAATCGAGGGAAATAGGGATGGCTGATTTAGCCTTAAATTCATCGCTAATTGATGAGTATGTAAATTATACATTTAATGAACCTTTCGATACTAACAAAATGCGAAAGCTCTTAAAATATATTTCATCTTTTTATATCAAGATTAATCATCCACTTTTACTAGATCCTGCAATACCAATGCAACTTGGAAATGATCCACTTATTGAAATTATTGATAGTTCTGATGATGAAGAGGTGGTACAAAATTCTATATTAAAATTGATGCTAATTGATAAGGCAATAACTCCTACGCCATCTTTTACAACTGTCAATATCGTTGGAGTTTTACCTGAAAAACTCCAACCAAAATATGGGGCAACTTATCCTAATGCTACGGATAAAATTAAGGCTCAAAAGCATATTAAAGCATTACTATCAAATGCTCAATGGATTAAAATAACCGATAGTTATATTGCCAATAATCAATGGAATGATAATAAAACACTTCTTGCTTCTTTAGTTTCGCATACGGCTATACCATTAACAATAGTGGGCGGTAATGGCAAAAATATACCTAAAATTTCTCCAATCCAAGAGAGTGAACTCAAATCCATTTGTGCAGATTGGAAGATTCAAACTCAACCTGTAGGCACAAATATCCACGACCGCTACATAGAGACAGATAAAGTCAAGATTTTATTGAGTAGTGGTCTCTATCATCTCTCTACCACTTCAGATACAGATTTTACATACATAATTGAGATAAAATAGATAAGTGAGCCAATGAAAAACCTAATCGAAAAACTAGACTTAGATAACTACATCCAAAACTTTCAGAAGTTTTTGGCTAGAAGTAAACCTGTGGTAATGCAAGGGGATATTCATCAGCACTTTCGATACATTGAAGCGTTGGGCAAGATAGAGTTTCCGCCTCCCGCTCAAGTTCCTTATTTGGAAAACTCGCTTATGCGTCTCAAAAAACAAGCCGTATTGTCACTTGAAGAGCTTTATGCTTTTGTGGTGATGGTGAGTTATTTTAATCGCCTCAAAGTCCTGGAGCTTGAAGAGCCATTAAGAAGCTGGATAAGAGGCATCGAGATACCAGGTGAGATTATGACCACACTTAGCTATTTCAACGACGAGGGAGCAATTAATCCCCAGCGCGATAGAGAGCTTTTGAGTATCCAAAGAGCTATCAAACAAAACACAATAGACATCAAAGAGAGTCTCTACAAGTTGGCACACTCTAGCCATCTTTCCCCCTATCTGGTCGATACACAAGTGCATTTTCAAAACGGCGAAGAGACGCTTTTGGTACGGGGCGGATTTAACAATGCACTCAAAGCCACCGTAGTAGGGCGTACCTCGGCAGGGCATTTTTACATCATCCCTCAAAGCATTTCGCATCTAAAGGATAAGCAATCGGCTCTGCTAAGTCAACACGAAGAGATTATTTGGAGGTATTGCAAAGAGATTTCGGCTATTTTTCATAAGTGGGAGCGGTTTTTGGGCTACATCGATCGAGAATACGACCGTTTTGACCACTACCAAGCACGTGTATTTTTCGCAAGAGCTTACGATTATGAGTTTATTCTCCCCTCCAAAGGCAAAGAGATAAAATTAAGCGGTTTTGCCCATCCCGCGATTGAAAATCCTGTATTGATCGATATAGAGTTGGATAAAAGAATCATGCTCGTGACAGGGGTAAACGCAGGAGGTAAGACGATGCTGCTTAAATCGCTCCTTAGTAGCGTTTATATGTCAAAATATCTGCTTCCTTTTCGTTGCAACGCTACAAAAACCTCTATTGGACACTACAAAGGCATTGAGGCGATTATTGATGACCCTCAATCTATCAAAAATGATATTTCGACTTTTGCGGGACGAATGGTGGAGTTTTCTAAGCTCTTTAGCAAAGACAACACAATTGTGGGTGTTGATGAGATTGAACTAGGAACCGATAGCGATGAGGCGGCGAGTCTTTTTCGTGTCATGCTTGATGAGCTTAGCCAAAGAGATATTACATTTATCGTTACTACCCACCATAAACGCTTAGCTTCACTCATGGGAGTAGAACACGATGTCGAACTGATAGCGGCTATCTACGATGAAGCCAATCAGTGCCCAACTTACCGCTTTTTACAAGGGAGTATCGGGAAGAGTTACGCCTTTGAGACAGCCCAAAGATACGGGATACCCGCACCCATTATTCAAGCCTCAAAAAAGGTACACGGTGAAGATAAAGAGCGTCTTAATGAACTCATTGAGCGTTCAACCACGCTAGAGCGTCAAATGAGAGAAAAAATGATGGCACTTGATGTCTCACAAAAAGAGATAGAACGCAAACAAATCTATCTTCAAAACCGTCGAGATGAACTTGAAGAGGAGCATAAAGCCACAATCCACACACTCCACCTCCAATACAATCGTGCTATCAAAGAGGCCCAAGAGGCGTTGCGGGTCAAAGAGTCAAGTGAGGGACGACGACACCTCAATAAAGCCCATCAAATCCAATCCAAAAGCCAAATTGAACCCATCGAACAAGAGAAGATACCGCTCAAAGAGGGTGAGGGCATCAAATACCGAAGCCACAAAGGTGTGCTTTTATCGATTCGAGGAGAGAGTGCTACTATCGAGGTGGATGGGATGAAGATACGTGTAGGACTCAAAGATCTTAAACGCTTTGGCAACGCACCCAAACCCAAACCATTGTCCAAAAAAGTCGATGTGAGAGTCGAAAAGAGCCAAGCGGGGGTATCGATTAAATTGCTGGGTATGTTTGGCGATGAAGCTATTGATAAGGTCGATAAGTTCATATCCGATGCGTTGGTCAATGGACTAAATGAGGTGCAAATCATCCACGGCACAGGAGGCGGTATCCTCTCGAAGCTTGTGGGCGAGTATCTCAAAAATCATCCCAAAATCCAAAAATTTTACAAAATGCCAGGAAATTTTGGCATTACGATAGTCGAACTTTGAGTGGAAAAATTGACGATTGATATGCTAAAATAGAGCTACTACTTTTAATGAGGGATTGGCATGGAGATAGAACAACTAAAAAATATTGTCGATTGGGGTGTCATTGGGCTTTTGATACTCCTTAGTGTGATTACTTTGGCAGTTACGATTGAGAGAATTTTATTTTTTCGTGCTGTTGATTTGCGTATCTATCGCCACAAGCTTACGCTCGAACTTGACCTTACCAATCGTTTGGGAGTTTTGGCCTCTATTGGGTCAAATGCACCCTATATTGGACTACTAGGAACGGTATTGGCAATTATTATGACCTTCTATATCATCGGAGACAAAGCAGGGGCGATAGAGAGTGCGCAAGTAATGAAATCTTTGGCACTTGCACTCAAAGCTACCGCCATGGGGCTTGTAGTAGCCATCCCCGCAACGGTGATTTACAATATCTTTTTGACCAAAGTCGATAGATTATTGGCCAAATGGGAAATCGAGCAAGATGAGAGAGGCAGATACAAATAATGAGACACACTAGAGAGCGATTTGACAAGATTAATGTCGTTCCTTTTATTGATATTGTTTTGGTGTTGCTTGTAATCGTCCTTACGACAGCTACGTTTATCAACCAAAAACATATCGATATAGAGATTCCCCATGCCTCTGGGGCTACCGATACCAAAGTAAAAAAATCGATTCATCTCTCTATTGATGCGAGTGGCAAATACTTTTACGACAAAAAAGAGATAACTAAAGAGAGACTCAAAGCCAAACTTATGAAGCTAGACAATCAAAAAGATACCATCTCACTCGCAACGCATAGCAAAACCCCTTTTGAAGATTTTTTATTTGTGATTGATGTACTCAAAACCAAAAAGTTTGAAAATATTTCCGTGCTTACCCAAAAGAGCGATTAGTACAAAACTCCTCTATCAAACTAAAAATCTGACAAAAATCAGATAAAAAAGCTCCATAAAGACTTATGCTTTAATCTATTATTGTTTAAGGGGTGTAAATTGTCAAGTGGTTTTGAAAAGATAGTATGGAGCAACACGTTTGAGACAAGTATAGATGAGATAGATAGGCAACATCGTCTATTGGTCGATACCATCAATCAAACCAGCCATCTTTTGAGAGATGAGTATATTCAAGAGGATTTGCGTACGATTGTCAATAATCTCATTCGATACACCCAGTTTCATTTTGAGACCAAAGAGAAGCTTATGCTTGATACTCACTACTCACACCAGAGTCCACAAGATTATGAGAAACATATCGAAGAGCATTTTGAGTTTTCGACAAAGATTTTGGAGATTCACCAACAAATCCAATAGGGCAACTCTACCAAGGGTGAAGAGATTATCAATTATTTGTGTCAATAGCTTGTTGTGCATATTTTGCATACCGATCAAGTGATGGTGCAAACTATAGAAAAATAGTCGATAAAAGAGAATTTTGCTCTTTTCTCCATTATCTGCTATAATGATTTATAAAATTTTTTAAAAGGCGATTGATACAATCATGATAGATACAGTTCATACAACAGAGCAATTTAAACAACTCATAGAAGATATTAAATCCAGCGAGGGTTACAAAGAGCCTATTGCATTTGGTATAGCACGAGTCGATAGAGGGCAAAAAAATGCCGATAAGGTACTCCAAGCCAACTATCCTGTGGTTAATTGGAAAGAAAACTTTGGTTCGGCGGCTATTTTTATCAAATCTCTCCAAGAGGCTCATGTCAAAGTTGATTTTTTAGGCAGTGAGTTTAGTGCTACCATAAACGATAGTTTTATCCGCAACGCCAAAGCAGCCTTTGCCCCCTATCTTGCCGAAGCGACGGGGCAAATGCACAAAAATGTACAAGTGATTAAAACGCTTGAAGCCATGGAAGATATTGGCAAAAACTTTCGCATTACCTTTTTGTTTGAAGATACCAATCCTCAATCGGTAGAATCGGTTTATCTCAAACTCTACGCCCTTTCACTGGGCAAAGTCGCCCTTAGAAGCATCAATCTAAGCGGTGCTTTTGGGGCACTAAGCAATGTAGCATGGGTGGGTAATAGACCCTATGAGCTTGAATATTTACGAGACAATGAAATCGAACTCAAACTCAACGGAACCTATCCAAATATTGACGCTGTCGATAAATTCCCACGCTATTTGCAACACATCATCCCCGCTGATAATACACGCATCTTAGATTCTAGCAAAGTACGCATGGGTGCGCAGTTGGCAGCGGGTACGACCGTCATGCCAGGGGCTAGTTATATCAACTTCAACGCAGGGACTTTAGGGCCTGTAATGGTAGAGGGGCGTATCTCGTCGAGTGCTATTGTAGGAAGCGGTAGCGATGTGGGCGGAGGGGCTTCGATTTTGGGAGTATTGAGCGGTACCGATGGTAATCCTATCTCTGTGGGAGAAAATACCCTTTTGGGAGCTAATAGTGTAACGGGTATGTCTATTGGCGATGGGTGTATTATCGATGCGGGTGTGACGATACTTGAGGGTACTAAGATCACCATTGCACTCGACCAACTTGCAAAAATCAAAGAAGCTAACCCAGAAGCCTCGCTCCCAACCAAAGAACTCTTCAAGGCAAAAGAGCTTATGAATCTCAACGGTATTCACTTTCGATACGATTCAACAAACGGCAAGGTGATTGCAAGACGAAGCACAAGAGAAGTCAAATTAAATCAAGAGCTACACTAATGAACCCCAATATGGATGAAGAGCTACTCGTCAAAAAAGTTTTTTTGTTGGCGATTATGAAAAAAGAGCCTAACGAGACGCTAAATGAGACGCTTTTGGCGTTGGTCAATACAGGAATGTTTGATAAAAAAGAGGGTAAAAAGGTGCTTCAAGAGCTTAGAGAAGAGCATTATATCGTCGATAATGAACTCTCCATGAAGGGATTGATAGTTGCCAAAGAGGCAGAGATGGAGTTTAAACTCTAATGGAAATAAGCATGTAAAATGCCAACAAAGCATTCAATGAGGAGCGTTACGAAGTCTCGTTTGAGATGTTTAACGCTCTTGCCAAAGAGGGATACGGTGCAGAGGCCAACCATGAAAAAGCGGTTTCGATTTGGAAATGAGCCTCTAAGAGGGGTTCGTTTGATGCTCAATATGCTTTGCTAAAGATTACTCAAACTACTACGCAGTGTTGCAAGGGGTAGTAAACCTATTGTGGGGCTACCATTGTGCTATGCAGTACTTTTTACAGTTGCATAGACCGCTTTAGCTCAATCAATAGGACAAACGTGCATGAGTAATCACTATGCTACTATTATCTTAGAAGCACTCACGCAACTAACAAGCACTTTTGCACCGCTTAAGAGTGTTGAGTATTATGAGGCTATTTGTCGATACACAGTAGAGCATTTTGATTTTGATTACGCTTTTGTGGGAGAGTTGGATTCAATCTCAAAAAGTATCCATGCGGTTTGCGGTTGGTCAAAAGAGGGAGCTATTAAGCCTTTTCATTACATGAAGCAACATCGAGACTTTTCAGGCAAAGTAGTAGAGATTCGCAACGCTCTCAAAGCAGGGAATCTCATCGAAAAAGATGAACTTATTGAGTTTCTAATCCATTGGCTTATCCACCATATTAACCATACCGACAAAAAATTGGGTAGTTTTTTTACAAACTCAAATAGCACATCAATAGGGTCTCTCCCCTGTGTAGTTTCCCGCTGGGTTGTAGCGACAGACGATAACGCTCCAACCTTTGTAACTACCCGTTGTGTAGGTAGCTTTTGCACAACCCAATTGTGTCGAGTCTCTCCATATCATTTGAGTGTAGTGACCGCATACTCCTACGCAACTGTTATCGGCATAGTTGTAGTAGGCTTTCTCTTTGTACCAATTATTAATAGCATCAACAAATCCTGCATTTTGAGAACTGACAAAGAGATTTTCACCGTATTGGCTGTTGTCGTGTTCAAATTTGCCACTAGAGGCAAGATAGTTGGCATACTCTTGAGCACTCAATGCCAAAGTTTCATCCCAGTTCATGGTTGCACCTCTAAAGACCTCGGCACGAATGGCGTTGTGTCTATCCAGTGCACTTTGAGGTGTGGAGGCAACCGTTGGTTGCGTTGTTGTATCTATCTCTTCTACTAAACTTTCACCCGATGTGCAACCGCTTAAAGTCATAACCAACAAAATCGAAACAAGTGTTTTGTACATAATCTATCTCCTTAGGAAAGTTGCTCTATCATCTTTTGAGCCTCTTCGATATTGCTATCAAGGGCATAAGCTTTTGTGTACATCTCCAACGCTTTGGCATTCTCTTTTAAGTCGTAGAGTGTATTGGCGTAGTTGAAGTAGTGAGGGGCATAGTCGCTATCAAGCTCAATGGAACGTTTGTGGTGCTTGATTGCCTCATCGGCAAGTCCCAATTTATTGTAAACATTGGCAATTTGTGCGTGTGCCATATCGTCGTAGGAATCCAGTGCTAAGAGTTTTTCAAATGCCTCTTTTGCCTCTTTGTAATCTTCGAGTTTGATAGAGACAAAACCGTATTTTCCAAGCGTCTCACTGTCATCTTTTTGGACTATCAAGGCACTTTGCAACGCTTTTTGAGCCTCCATATAGTCCTCTTTTTTGATAGCTTCATCTGCCAATGCTTTAAGCTCTTGAAAACGGCTTATCTCTCTGGGGATTTGACGATTGAAATTGGGTCTAGTAGTAGTAATAGGGCTGATATTTTCATCATCACGTTTGGCTTCAAAATCAACTCCTCGCTTAGGGTACTCACCTGAAAATAGCTGTTTGAAAAATTTATAAAAGAGTATAAAAATCAACAACAGTAGAAAAAATTGAAATGCACTCATAATGTCTCCATCAAAAAAATATACTATGATAGTCAAAAGTTACTTAAGAGGAGGTATAAATGGTTACTCTTGTCGCTATTTGCTTTTGCCTTATCTTTAAGACAAGGCTATTTTAACGGTTCAAAAGAGAAATAGGTGCAATTTTAAGAAGATTTTATCTATTTTTGCTTACAATACTCTCTACTAGAAACAAGGACAAGAGAGTGCAAATTGAAAAGCTTATCAAAGATGCTGATATTAAGCCAACGAGTGCTAGAAAAGAGATGCTCAGGCTTCTTGCGGGTGCTTCCAAGCCTTTGAGTTGTCGGGATATAGAAGCCCAAATATCAATGGACAAAGCGACGTTTTATCGCAATATAGCTATTTTTGGGTTGAAACTATCATTGTCAAGGGTTTGTGTCCTGTATGTCAAAAGGAGATAGGGCATGGATGTCTATAATGAACCACGCATTTTTTATATAACGCCCTCGCAAATTAGCGGTAAATACTATCTTGATAAAGTCATCTATCCCAATATGCAACACAACTACTACTGGAGCAACCATTGGGATGATAATTTCTACATCGATTTGGCGTATGCGGGATTTATTAGTATCACCATTGAGGACAACGAGGGTAATTTGCTACTGCTTCCTGAGATTCAATTTGCCTATTCGGTACTTGATTTCAAAGATTTGCATATCTCCAACAAAGTCGAAAAGCTCATCAAAAAGGGAAATTTTAAGTTTACTATCAACACCCATCTCGATGAGGTATTGGAAAATATTATTGAGTATCATCCCGATAATTGGCTATATGGCGAGTATGCTTTGATGCTCAAACGTCTCTACCGCAAACGCAACAACCCCTATGGATTTCGAGTCATTTCGGTAGAGATAACCGCCCCCAATGGAGAGCTAGTAGCGGGTGAAGTGGGATATGTGATAGGTCGAACCTATACCTCATTGACGGGTTTTAGCTCTTTTGAGAAACAATACAACAACTACGGCACACTCCAAATGGTGCTTATGGCAAAATTGCTAGAGCATAATAACTTCGCCTTTTGGAATTTGGGACACCCCTATATGGAATACAAAAACCGCTTAGGAGCCAAAATCTTTACACGAGAGGAGTTTCTTAAGCGTTGGAAAGTCGCTAGAGGAGAGCGATTGGCTCTCTAATTTCTAGGCGGTGGCGTTGTGCTATTGCTAGGAGATGGGGGCGGAGTTTCGCTTGTCACTTCGATAGTTGAGGTGTTAAGGGGTGAGGGCGGAGGTGTAGTACCCATTTGGGCGACTTTGCTCTTGCCTTTGGAGGAGAGTAAAAAAGCTATAATTCCACCTATTGCGATAATCGTGAGCGAAAAGAGCGGACGAGAAGCAAACCATGCAAGGGCAATCACAATAGGACCCAAAATAAAGGTGAGTATTGCTGCTACCAAACCTGTACCCGCACCGATGATAGAACCAATAAAAGGGATAACATTGGCAACGGCCACAAGAGGTTTGAGGATCGTATTAAATCCAATAAACATAATCAAAAGTCCAACCCCACGCAAAATCCATGCCATAAAGGCATTGGCTTCGTGTTCGGCTTTGAATATCTCCTGTGCACTTACGATACCGTTTTTAATAAAGATAAAGTTTTTACCGTTTTTGGTGTTGTAAGCTACAACGTTGCGATCATTGAGTTTGGCCGCAATTGAGTACTCACCGCCCCCTGCATAACCAAAGGTGATACGCAAATCTCCCACTTGGGGCGTATTGGGGTTGTAGCCTTTGTAGAGGAATGAGCCGTGATTGGTCACGTCACCAATTGTTTTAGGCAAAGAAGAGAGATCGCCAAAGGATTGATTGGCACTAAATTTAGCGACAATATTGTTGGCTAGATGAAAATCTCCCATGCTTGCATCGGTGACAAATTTTTCGGTTTTGTACGCCATAGAGGGATTGTGGTGACCCTCCAAATGCTTAAAGGAGCTTGAACTAATCTCGCTAGAAGACCAATCTTTGACGTAGTCGTAGGTAGTGGTTGTCTCGGTAGCACCGCCTATTTTCTCTTCGCTGTGGGTTGAAGTCTTCTCATGCCATTGATACATCTCTACTTTTCGCTCTAAGATAAGTACAGGGCTTTTGATGCCAAAAACGGGGTCTTGTACGTTGCCATTGGGGGCGACTTTGCCTTGTAATAGTACGGCTTTGTTGTTGTATTTGGCATCGTATTGGGTGTTGGGGAGTGTTTCGATTGCATTTTGCATCTCGTTGAGTGCATCTTTTTGCTCCACACTTCGCCCCTCATTCCACCACAACAACACAATCGAAGCGATAACCAAAATGATTCCTGCAATGATACCCTTAAAAGAGTTGCCCACATTTTGACCAAAGCTTGTACGAGTCGTCTCCGTATAGTGATCCATAGCTCTATCCTTTGAAATAAAATTAGATAATTATACACTGTTGGAGTTTAAATATACGTTAGGGGGTTGAAATCCAAAAGTTATTCAATTTGAAATTGAGGTGGAGTTGGATTTTTTTAAATTGTCTTGACTTATTGGGTATTGTAGTTGCATCCAAAAAGTGATTTTTGAGATTTGTTGCTTTTGTGATATAATTAATCCAAAAAAATACAAGGAGTATGCGATGCAAAGTTTTACTATCGAAGTTAATGACACCGTAGCAGATAAGATTTTGTGGTTGCTAGATAGCTTTAAAAACGATGTTAAAGTCATCCCCAATACTACCCAAAATCCTCTTGATGCTCTTGCAAACTCTCTCAAAAAAGCTCTTGATGAAGTAGAGGAGACCCAAAAAAGTAGCACACCACGCCAAAGTGCATGGGATTTACTTGATGAATTATAAGATTACGATAGTTGAGAGTTTCAAAAAAGAGCTTAAATCTCTATCTCGACGCTATAAAAACATCAAAAAAGATTATCAAAATCTCCTTGAACTCCTATCGACCTCGAATCCCAAAGAGATTGCTACGTATTTAGGCAATAATTGCTATAAAATTCGTATTCAAAACAGCGATAACAACAGAGGCAAGAGTGCAGGATACCGTGTGATTTATCTATTGATAGAAGAGGATATTGAAATCGTTTTGCTTTGCATCTACTCTAAAAGCGACATAGGGAGTATTTCGCAAGAAAGCATTGATAAAAAGTTAATGGAGATAATAGCCCAAAAAGAGTAGTACGATAGAATTAAAACAAATAAAAGCCCCCAAAATAAAAGGGGAGGGGGTATTTTGG
>DYTG01000009.1 GCA_020726085.1 Sulfurovum sp. | reverse complement strand
AGTGCCTTTGAGCGTATCGGTCACAATGCCCGAAAGGAAAAGTTTGCCTGTACCTATCAAATCTCCCTCTCTAAAGGCTATTGAATAACCCGCAATAACCCAACAAGTGTACCTACCACAAAGGCAATTAAACTCATTCTTATGGTATTGAGAACGTTTTTACTCCGTGTCATACCGCCATAAAACAGTGCCAATCCCAGCAGGTGTCATCAGCATAATCAATGCTGTTGCTACAAACATCCACGCTGTATCTCCCGAACTTAATGTTGCCTCTTCAGCTAGAAGAGGCAACAGGTGCTAATAAAGTTGCCAACGCAATCTGTTTGAACTTCATTTTCCACTCCTTATATTTTTTTGTGATAAGAAATAGTAACACAAAAGAAGCAACTTATTTGGCAATTGATTGATTAATTTTTAATCAGTTATCATCGGGATATTGATTTTGATGTATTTATCCTCAAGCATGGTGACGACGTAGTTGTTTTGAGAGAGTGTTTTGATATTTTGGTCATAATCCTCGTTACGTTTATCCGATTGGAAGCGAATTTGAAGGATTTGATGGCGTTTGTCGTTGATACGAATCGATTCACCAATCACAATACTAAGATGTATCATTATATAGTTGTTGTTTTTAAACGAATCAAGCGAGTCACGAATAAGCTTGGAGAGTTGGTTTTGATCGACCTTAAAAGAGGGCAAATCGGTATCGGTAAGCAGATGCATATCGCAACTATTGTACATCTTAAAGAGGGTTAGATTGGCCTCTATGATGGTGTTGATGTCAGTTAAGATAAGCTTCTCTTGAGCCATAATGGAGTCGTTTTTGATGATGGGTTTATTGTAGAGACGAATAGCGATGTACTCCTCATCTTGATAAGCCACCGTAATGGAGTGAAAGATAAACGAGCCGTATTTTAGATCAAGCAACGTAGTCTTAGAGCCTATATCATGGGGAGCGTGGGTGACAGCTAGAGTGTAGAGTTCCCTATTTTGCACATATCCCATCAGTATTTCAGCGGCACGATTGAGGTAGATGACCTTCATGGCATTGCTAAAAATAACAAACGGAGAGTTGTCGCAGTCTGTGAAATATTCAAAATCAATGGAGGTTGAGTTCATTTATTTTTTTCCTAAGTGTGTTTCTGTTGATGCCCAAAATGTTAGAGAGTTTGAGTTGTGAGCCGTATTTATTAAGCCCCGCTTCAATCAAAGGTTTTTCGTAGAGCCAAAGATAGTGTTTGTAGAGTTCTTGGGTATCGTCATTGTATTTTTTGAGCAAAAAATTATACATAATCTTCTCAATATCGTGTGACTCAATGGAGGCATAAAGAAGTTGTTGATAGACCGATTTTTTGAGACTTTTGAAATTTTGAGTCGTATCAAGGGCTTCATGGTTGAGTTCTATATCGCCTTGGATGCTCAAATTCTCTTTGGCTTCATTCAAAAAATAGTGAGCCAATAGCTCTATATCTTCGGGGCGTTCTTTGAGTGAGGGCATTTGATAGACAAAGGCAAATTTGTCGTGAATAATCTTTTTATTGCCTAAAAAAGTAGCAAGTGCAATAATGCGTTTGTTATCAAAATCCAAATTGTCAATATTTTTAACCTCTTCAAAATGGGTAATAATCGCCTCATTAACGCCTTTGAGAGCCTCATTGACATTTTCAACAGCGGCATTGATAATCGTAGCCGATGGAAAAAGATAGGAAGCCAAATGAAGTTTGCCAATATACTCCTCTCCTACGATAATCGAAGAGAGAAAAAGGGTACGAGTAATGTTGATGTTTTTGATAATACTTTTTATTTGCTCATTATTTGTAAGAAATTGTTCCATTGTTATTACTTTTTGTGTCTAATTTATAATCATTTGCTATTTTATTATTGTATCAAAATTTGCTTAATGTGCATTCAAAAAGTTTTGAAATCATTTTTTTGCTATAATCTCTCAAAAAATTTTGGAGTTGCGTATCAAATTAAAATTTCAAAGATTTTCTCGTCACTTTTGCGATATGTCCATGGAACAACTCTTTGAGTATTTTGCTCTTTTTGGGGGCGTAGAGGAGTCTATCACTTTGGATGCTAGGCTCACCATACAAGAGAATATTACCCATAATGTGCTTAAAAATTTCGCCACTTTAGATAGTCTCATCGCTCCTAGCTATACCAAAAAAGCTCCATTTAGCAACTTTCTTATCGCTGCTTCTTACGGTGATGCGAAAATACGCAATATCTTTAGACGCTCTCGTATCCGTGAGCCTATAGGCAAAGAGATTATAGCCCAACTGCTTGAACTCGATACCATTAGCGTGGTTGAGTCCCGTGAAGCACCGCTCAAAACCCACCCCAAACAAAAGCTCAAAAAAGCCCTCAAAAGCTACAAAATCCAACCCAAAATACGATTTAAAGAACCCTTTTATCACTTTTGGTTTGGTTTTGTGGAGCCTTTTCGTAGCGAAATTCTCAATGGCAACTATGAGCGATTTTTTGAATACTTTGCCAAATACTCTATCGCTCTTACAAGCCTTGTCTATGAAGAACTCTCTAATGCCTTGATTGCCCAAACATTTGATACACGTTCAAGCGGTAGCTATTGGGATAAAAACGGTGAATTTGATATTTTGGCATTTTCGCACGATGACAAAATTATTTTGGGTGAATGCAAATACAAAAACAAAAAGATATGCAAAAATGAGTGGAGCAAACTGCAATACAAAGCGATGGTATCGGATATCAAGCCCGATATTTGGGTGTTTTTTTCCAAAAACGGCTTCTCCAATGAGCTTACAAAAAACCCCATAGAGAATCTAAAACTCTACGATTTGAGTGCTTTTAAAGAATTTATTGATAGGAATTAGACTATTTTAACACTCTTTTACGTTGAATGTGCTAAAATTAAATAATATGAAATTTTTAAAAATGGAGTTTTTTA
Organism: Sulfurovum sp.; assembly: GCA_020726085.1. Classification (GTDB taxonomy): domain Bacteria; phylum Campylobacterota; class Campylobacteria; order Campylobacterales; family Sulfurovaceae; genus FS08-3. Next base: position 21,867 of record DYTG01000009.1, on the reverse strand, counting down.
TGAAGAGATACATTGCTTCGCTTTTTATTGTCTATTTTCTTGTGGCGTGTGGAGGCAGTGATTCTCCCTATCTAACCACAGCTCAAGAGCAAGTGAGGGGCAAAACACTCGGTACGTGGATACTTACGACAAGCAGTTTTGAAAACAGCAACGCAACGCAGAGTTCACCTAGCTATATCTTTGCCAATCTCGCCAATCGAAACATCAAACATATTGATCAACTCATCTCGTTTGAACACCTCACCGACAACTCCTATCAGATAGCCAACGAAGAGGAATTGATGGATTTTATTGCACAAGCTTCAAAAGAGGGGATTCGAGCCAATTTGCTTATCAACGATACAGAGTTTTTCACCCAAAGTAACTACGAAGAGAGCATGAAAAAGGTTGAAACCATTATGGATTTTAACAACCTTTTGATATCAATCCATGCCACCAAGCTTATAGGTATCAAATTTCGAGTCGATATGGAACGCTCTCAAGGATGGGCTATTAATCGACACGATACACTCTACAATACACTCTATTTTTTGTATCAAGCCAAAACGAAAATTGAACGTGAGGGTTCTACATTGTTCCTATCGGTTGATGTCGATGATGCGTGGGAGAGCGGGAGCTACTCTCTCTCCTACAATCACAACGACAAAACCTTCACCGAGCATCTTCTTGATACAGTTACTTACATTACTGTATTATCCTTTAGCCGTGATGTGGGTGGAGTCATGAGCAAGATTGAAGATGAGTTGCAATATTGCAAAGATGAGCAATTGACCAACCGTATCGTCCCTGCTTTAGCCGTTTCGCCTATTCTTAATGCCGGTGATAGTTTTTACGGTCTACGCGATAGCACACTCTTTTGGAATACTTTGAACCAATTGCAAAAAGAGGTAGAAGATGATTTGCGTGTGCCAATGATAATGATTGAAAGCTTTGAATATTTTGATCAAATCCCACCCGTACCAGCTTCTTAAGGGTTATGTATGGAAGATACACTCACCTCGCTTACGACATGGGGTTATTTGGCGGTTGCTTTTTTCTCTTTTGGGGGTTCGCTCATAGTAGTCGCTGCCGCTGCGGTACTCTCCTACATGGGCAAGATGGATCTCTATGTAGCTCTTAGTATTGCGGCACTTTTTAATTTTTTGGGCGATAATTTTCTCTTTTATCTAGGACGCTACCACAAAGAGGATATTAAACCCTATTTCAAAAAACATCAGCAAAAAATCGCTCTCTCCATTCTCATCATGCGTAAATACGGTATCTTAGCCATCTTTATTCAAAAATTCATCTACGGTATCAAAACCCTTGTGCCTATCTCTATGTCGCTTTCAAAATACGATTTCAAAAAGTTTGTTTTTTACAATATTTTTGCCTCTATTTTCTTTGTGTTAGTCATTGGAATGAGCAGTTATTACACTAGCGAGAGCATTATTGCCTTGTTTGATAAATTCAAAGATAGACCGTGGATTGTGCCTATTTTGCTTTTTGGTTTTATTGGAAGTGCTTTTTTGATATTGAACACGATTTTAAACCGTCGCAACAAAAAGAAGCTCAAAAATAAACGCTCTTAATGGATATACAAAAACTTCTCAATCAAGAGGTGGTTTTTCGTAATAGCTGTGAGGAACTCTCCTACGAACGCCCCGATCCTTTGATGGTAGCTAGACGCTACAGTGATGAATCCATTGCTTTGATTTGTGCTTTGTTTGCTTACGGTAATGCCAAAAGTATTGTCAAATTTTTGGATTCATTGGATTTTGAGCTTTTGCATGAAGATGAAGCCACGATAGAGAAACATCTAGTCAACCACTGCTACCGCTTCCAAAAAAGCCACGATGTTGCGGCTCTCTTTATCGCCCTTAAGCGTCTTAAACGTGTCGATAGTATTGAAAATATATTTTATCACGGATATCAAAAAGAGCATAATCTACTCGATGGATTGTGGCATTTTATCGCCACACTTAGAGCTATCTATCCAAAACAAAGCTACGGTTACGATTTTTTGATTGGCAAAGTCCCCCAAAATATCAATCAAGCCACTACTTACAAACGCTATTTGATGTATCTACGTTGGATGGTTCGCAAAGACTCACTTGATATGGGATTGTGGCACACGATTGACAAAAGCGATCTCATTATGCCCCTCGATACCCACACCTTTACTCTTGCCAAAAAGCTAGGGCTTCTTAAACGTAAAAGCTACGACCTCAAAGCCTCTCTTGAACTCACTCAAAAGCTCAAAAGTTTCGATGCCGCCGACCCCATCAAATACGATTTTGCCCTCTATCGACTCGGGCAAGAGAGAAAATTGGGCTAGATGTTTGTGCAATGGTTCTGTCTCAATGAAATTTTTATCTAATACTAGGTAAGATTGCATCATGGAAAATTATTTGATAGAGATTATGATAGCTATGACACTGCTAGAGATATTTGAAGCCTCCTGGCAAAGAGCCACGACGATAGAGGGGATGCTGTATAACTCCTACTATTATTATCAAAAAAGTATCTTTTTGCTTTTTTTGATGCATCCTACTTTTTATTTTGTACTCTTTGTTTCACTTGCTACTCAAACGCTTAATTTTGGTATTGTGACTATTTTGACGCTCAAATCGATTGATTTGATTTTCAAAGTCGATATTATCAAAAAGCATTTTGTTGATAACAATCTTGATATAGCCTTTGAAAGGATTTTGAAATCGCATGTAGAGTCTTGGGTTTATGCGATGGGACTTTTGCTCTATTTGCCTATTTTGTTTTTGGCTCTTTTGTAGAATGAATACAAAATGTAATTATCTTTATAATTTTTCAATATTTTAAGATAATTTAAGTCTATCTACGTTATAATAATGTTACTTTACGTTTGTTATAGCTTCTATATAAAGCAATCCTTTTACATACTACTAGCAAAACCATACAACTCAAAACCATAAATGAGGACTTTTTTTATGAGTGAAAATAAAAAACCTACTGCTCCCACTACCCCCGCACGAAAAAATCGAACGCATATACCTGTCGAAGGTCACAAAATCGAAGATTTACAGCTCAAACCACTCTCTGAACTTATTGAGATAGCTAAAGATGTTGAGATCGAAAACCCTAATGAGTATCAACGCAAAGATTTGATTTTTGAAATTTTAAAAACCCAAGTATCCCAAGGTGGATTTATTCTCTATACAGGTATTTTGGAAGTAATGCACGATGGTTACGGCTTTTTGCGTTCGGTTGATGGCAACTTCACCAACACAAGCAACGATACCTATGTGAGTGCTACTCAAATCCGCCGATTTGCACTGCGTAATGGCGATGTGGTAACGGGTCAAGTGCGTTCGCCCAAAGAGCAAGAGAAGTACTATGCTCTTTTAAAAATCGAAGCCATTAACTATTTGCCACCCGAAAAGTCCAAACAAAGACCACTTTTTGATAACCTCACACCTCTTTATGCCAGTGAGAAGCTCAAACTAGAGTATCACCCCATGCACTTAACAGGACGGGTACTGGATCTCTTTACGCCTATTGGCAAAGGACAAAGGGCTTTAATCGTCGCTCCTCCACGAACGGGTAAAACAGAGTTGCTCAAAGAGTTGGCTCATGGTATTACCGCCAACAATCCCGAAGCCTCATTGATGGTTTTGCTTATTGATGAGCGTCCCGAAGAGGTAACCGATATGCAACGCTCCGTCAAAGGCGAGGTTTACAGCTCTACTTTTGACCTACCTGCCCAAAACCATGTACGCACCGCTGAAATGGTGATTGAACGAGCCAAAAGACGAGTGGAGCTGGGCAAAGATGTTGTGATTTTACTCGATTCCATTACCCGTTTGGCGCGTGCTTACAATACCGTTACGCCTAGCAGTGGCAAGGTGCTTTCGGGCGGTGTGGATGCCAATGCGTTGCACAAACCCAAACGCTTTTTTGGTGCTGCACGAAATGTCGAAGAGGGCGGGAGTTTGACCATTATCTCTACGGCTTTGATCGATACGGGCAGTCAAATGGATAAGGTTATCTTTGAAGAGTTCAAAGGGACGGGTAACTCTGAAGTGGTACTCAATCGCAATATTTCTGAGCGACGAATCTATCCCGCTATTGATGTAACCAAATCGGGAACACGCAAAGAGGAGCTTTTGAGCGATGAGATAACGCTTCAAAAAGTATGGGCGTTGCGAAACGCTATGCAAAACATGGAAGAGGTAGAGGGACTTAAGTTTCTATTTTCCAAAATGGCAAAAACCAAAAACAACGATGAATTTTTGGATATGATGAACCAATAATCTTAAAGTTAAAGCTTTGGGTTTATTCTAGTCCAAAACTCTCTTTGTATCTTTGGGCTAAATGTTTGCTCTCTTTGTAGAGGATAACATCTCCAATTTTTATCGTAATCTTTCTTTGAAGTTTGTTATTATTAATAGCCTCTTTGAGGACTTCGTGAGCATTTGAATTGATATAGACAGGGATAATATTTACCCTATTTTTAATAGCAATGAGCTGCGAACCGCTCTTAAACTCACTAATGGCATGATGACTTTTGTTGCGTGTACCTTCGGGAAAGATAAAGATGGATTGATTTTTCTCCAGAGCCTCTTTGACATCTTTGAAAAATCCCGCCATCTGTTTGGAACTACGATCAAGTAAAATCGTCCCAGCATTACGGGTAAACTTACCAAAGAAAAAGGAGTTGTAGAGTTCTTTTTTGGCTACCCATACTCCGTAGATATTACTTGCTTTAAGAGCTATTTCGACAATGAGGGGATCAATAACGCTACGATGGTTGCACACTAGCATATAGTTTCCATCTAGGGGTAGTTTCTCTTGATTTTCAACTACCACATCAATATTGAGTTTGCCCAGTATGGTACTGGCGTACTCAACACGTATCTCTTTTCTTACGTCATTACTGAGCGTTTTATTGCCAAATCTAAATCCAAAACGATTGGTTACATAGCCTGCGTAGATGACTAATTTTAGTTTATTAAAATTCAAAATCGACCCTTTTATGCTTCTTTGATAAAATTGAGTGAAGTGCTATTGACACAATGGCGTGTCATTTTAGATGTAAAGCCCTCACCTTTAAAAACATGACCCAAATGTCCGCCACATTGAGTGCATACAATCTCTACACGTCTTCCATCTCTATCGGGAATGGATTTGACATTGGTATTAATGGCTTCATCAAAACTAGGCCATCCCGTACCCGAATCAAATTTCGATTGTGAATGAAAAAGAGGAGTATTGCACTGTTTGCACAGATAGATACCCTCCTCTTTGTTGTTGCAATAGAGACCGCTAAAGGGGGCTTCCGTACCTTTGTGAAGGATAATTTGGGCTTCAAAATCATTGAGTTTGTTGTAAGGCATGGTTTGTTCCTAGAAAAAATAGTGCAAGGCAAAGCCAAATGAGCTAATCTCATCAAGATTATCGACATCATTGACGAGCATATAGCGATAACCCAAATCCAAATCAATATTGTCTGTAAGATAATACATCAAACCCGCTCCCAATCCGTATCCATAACCCACACTTTTATCGCCCGAACCATCGTTTTTGTCAAAGAGTATCGCAGCCCCTACCAAACCGCCGTAAATTCTAAGTTTGGAGGTTGTCAGCGAGTAGAGCAGAGTTCTATCTATGGCAACGCTTATAAGTTGATACTCTTGATAGGGGGTCTCTACGGTAAAACTTGTTCGCCAATCTTGAGATTGTTGTCCGTAGCGTATCCCTACTACCCCACCATTTTCACCGTTTATGGCACTGCTTAGACCTACTATTCCAAAAAATGGGTATTTGGTGCTATCTCCCCATGAGAGTGAAGAGATAAGCAACAAGGTGGCCAATATGTATCGTAATTTCATCGTTTACTCACTTTTATAATCTTGATTTAGCTCTTGATAATGTTTGCAATGCACTTGCAACTCTTGAGCCAAGCCTACACAGACAACCTTGCCCTCTTTAAATATATAGATGGTATCGGCGTTTTCGATACTGCTTAATCGATGGGCAATTGAAATTATTATCATATCATTTTTTAACTCCAAAAGAGCTTTATTGATAAGCCCCTCGCTTTGGTTATCGAGTGCTGAAGTGGCTTCATCAAGGATAAGGATTTTGGGGTTTTTATACAAAGCTCGTGCTAAGGCAATACGTTGGCGTTGTCCGCCCGATAGATTTTCACCCCCCTCTTGAAGCATGGTATCGATACCCTCATCAAGATTTTGGACAAACTCCCATGCGTTTGCTTTTTTGAGTGCCTCTACTACTTGCGTTTCATCAATGGGGTCACTGTTGTAGGCTACATTTTGGGCTATGGTGTCGTTGAAGATAAAAACTTTTTGCGTTACATACCCTATAGCGTTGTGCAAGGCATTTAAATCATAGTCTTGAATATCATGAGAGTTGATGGTAATTTTTCCTTGCGTTGCATCGTAAAAGCGTACCAAAAGCGCTACCAAAGAGCTTTTCCCTGCCCCACTGCTTCCTGCTAGAGCGATGTATTCACCTTTGGAAACGCTAAACGTGATACCGTTTAAGACCTTTTTGGTATCGTACTCTAGTGTAACGTTTTCAAAAGCAATGGTATCAATCGTTGAATCCATCTTTAAGATACCGTTTTTGATTTTGCTTTGCATTGCAAGTAGCTCTTGCATACGAATATTGGCCGCAACGGCATCTTGGGATTTACTATAGAGGGCTGAGAGGCGACGAATGGGGTCATAGAGCAAAAAAAGAGCCGTTGCAAAAGCAAAAAAGCTTCCCACACTCATATTTCCTCGTATCACCTCCATACCACCCATATAGACAACAACCCCAATGGCTATAGCACCAACAATCTCCATCACGGGCGAAGTGAGGGCATTGGTTTTGATTTGTTTCATAATGTATTTAAAGACCCAAAAGTTTTGGATAGCAAAGCGTTTGTGTTCAAACTCTTGTGAGGAGTTGGATTTGATAACATCAATATTGTAAAAAATCTCTCCCAAACGTGTCGTCATATCGGCACTGCTCTCTTGCGATAGGCGTGAATATTTGCGCATTTTTTTGGCAAGTCGTGCGATAGGATAGATGACGAGAGGCAGAAAAATAAAAAAATAGAGTGTCAGTTTGGGATTGAGATAGAAAATATAGCCGCTCAATGCTAGAATGGTAAAGATTTCACGAAAAAGGTTGGGAATGATACTAGAGACAACCTCTTGGATACGGGTAATATCGTTGGTAATACGTGAGATAATCTCCCCTGTGTGGCGTTTTTTAAAAAATTCAATATCCAAATGGGTTAAATGTAGGACAACTCTATCGCGCAATTGACGCACAATATCTTGACCGATATAAGACATATAGTAGGTTTGCACAAATTTGCCCACACCTTTGAGGGTAAAAACAGCCACAAACATAAAAGGCAAAATTTGCAACATCTGCTCATCTTTATTGATAAATATATCATCCAATACGGGCTTGATAAGATGAGCCGTTCCTGTAGTGCCAATAGCAATGGCAATCATGCCCAAAATGGCATAGACAAAGTAGAGCTTATAGGCTTTGATGTAAGGAAAGTACTGTTGCAATAGATTTTTCATCTCAAAATCTCCTTTTCACTGAGTAAAGCCCAGTGAAAATTCCTCTCACTCAAGCTTTGCCTATCGGCAAGAATGAAACCCTCATTTTCATGTTTTTTGTGCAAACTTATTGGCATGAGGGTTTCATCGTAAATTTAGAGTTGCCTATAACTCTATGTTATATTTTTTGGCGTACTCCAAATAGAGCTTAGAGCTTTCTAAAAACTCAACAATTTGGGCATCAAGGTCACCCTCATCGGTCATTTTGTGGATAATCTTCATTGAGGTACTAATGGAGTTGGCTTTTTTGTAGGGTCTATCTTTGGCGGTGATAGCCTCAAAGATGTCGGCTATTGCCAAGATTCTCGCTTCAAAGCTAATCTCATCACCTTTGAGTCCTCTAGGATAACCTTTGCCGTTGATTTTTTCGTGGTGATTGCCTGAGATTTGGGGAATATCTTTGTATTTTTTGGGCAAATAGAGCTTGTTGAGCATATTGAGTGTGATAAGGGCGTGGCGATTGATGGTAGCTCTATCGCTGTCGCTTAGCGTACCTCTTTGGATTGAGAGCAAAGCCGCCTCTTCGTGGGTGAGGAGTTGATGCTCTTGAGTAAAAACTTTAAAAGGAGTATGCACCATATCGTGAATGTATTGAAGGGTTTGGGGTGGCAAAAACTCTCCACCGATATTGTAAGTCGCTAATTTTTCAAAATCATTGGATAGTTTGGTGAATGCTTCGTTTAGATGTTGCTCTTCAAGAGCAATGCCGTTGAGTTTGGCTCTAAGGTATTCAATCTCCAAATCTTTTTTGATTCGTTCAAAGCGATCTCTTATAATCTCAATACGATCTATTTTGGACTCTAGTTTGCGTGCTTTTTCCATGATAATATCAGGAGTAGCGATTTTGCCCACATCGTGCATAAGGGCGGCGATGTTGATGAGTTGTTTTTGAAGGTCACTAAAGCGTTTTTCTTTAAAAATTGTCTCATCCTTATCGATAGCATCGACAAGCATATTGGTAAAGGCTACCATTTTTTCAATATGCGAGGCGGTATGGGGGGATTTTTCGCTTATGACATAGACGATGCTTTGCAAGAATGATTCAAGCATCTTTTCGATATCTTTGATAAATTGCGCATTGTTGATGGCAACACCCGCTTGAGAGGCAAGAGAGCTAATAATATCCTCGTCGATGTGACCAAAGGCGATGGGGGTGTCGCACTCATCCAATTTATTGAGCAGTTGCAAGACTCCAATCACTTCATTGTCGTGATTTTTGATGGGTATGGTTAGGCTTGATTTGGAATGGTAGTCGTTGGAAGCATCAAACTTTTTGGAGCCCTCAAATCTAAACTCACCATCGGCATAAATATCTTTGATGTTGATGATGCGATCATCAAGTAGGCTTGTGACTGCTACCATGCCACGATTTTCTTGAGCGTTTTCGAGATAGATAGATAGAGGCTTCCAGCCAATAGGATCGTGCGAACCACCCATGTATTTACCCAATGAAATGGTTTGTGCGATGTGAAATTTAAGCTCATCTCCATCACGCAAATAGAGCGTTCCCCCGTCGCAATGGGTAAGATTCATCGACTCTTGTATAATCATCTCTAGTAGCAAAGGAAGGTCGTGTTGTGAAGAGAGGGCAATGCCGATTTTGTTGAGACGCTTGATGTTGTCGTGAATATTGTGGTTATTGTTTTTTTTGAGCAATTCTCCATCACGGTACGCAATCTTTTCGTAGCCCGACAAAATGTGTGTTTTGTCTATTCCAATCTCTACGAGTTCTCGTGTAATAATCTCTTGATAAATGGGCTTGATGTGATAGATATAGATTTGGCAATCGTGACGTTTGAGTAGCGTAAGTTCATCTTTTAGGTGAATAGGAGACATATGTTTGCTAATCTCAGAGACGTGAGCGTATTGGTTGGGAAAAGAGACATCAATAATAAGTGCTTTGATGGATGTGTCGCTATTGATACGCTCCCAAAGTTTTGGATTTTTGTAGGTATCGCCTGAAAATAAGATACTGTCGCCATTTTTTTTGCACAAATAACCGCTGCACTCCACAGTATGGTTGGCTTCAATGGGGGTAATGCAAAAACCATTATCAAAAAAGTACTCTTTATTAAACTCTATTTCGATAAATTCCAGCGAGTTTTCATTGATTTTGGGAAGTTGCAGGGTGCTAAAATCGGGCCAAATATCCCAATTGAAGATATTTTTCTTAAAAATTTCAATGGTTTTGGAGGTCGCATAGATTTTGAGGGGTTGATGACGCAACAAAAAGGTGTTGTCTATCAAAAAGGCTATATCAATGATATGATCCAAATGGGCATGTGAGATAAAAATGTGGTTGATTTTGTACGCCTCTTCGCCAAGCCCACGGATGATATTTCCACCATCTATAACAATATCCGTCGAGACACGCAAACAGGTAGTAAATGCTTCTTGCGAGATACTACCATGGGCTCCCAAAATATCTATGAAATTCATAAAAGACCTTTAAAATTTTCAAACTTATCAAAAACTCTTATTGACCATGCAAACTAAGGTTGTAATAATAATACTGTAATGAAACTTAGATTGATATTATTACACACGATTTAATCCTATTTTAGCACTAAAAGTTCAAAAAGGTATCGCATTTATATTAATTACTATTAGCATTAAACAAAAAATAGTAAAATAAAAACGTGAGTTAATATTATTTAAGGAGTACTCATGAAAAAGTTACTATTAATAGCTTTGCTCTCTTCTTTGGCGTTGGCACAAACTGAGAGTCTCTCTGTGACCCCCGTCGTGGGCGGTACAATAAACTCCGATACGACAAACCTCGATAACGACTATACCTACGGTGTTCGGCTTGATTTTAATAGAGATACTCTTGAAGATGGTCTCATAGCAAATCGTGTTCAGTTGGCATTGGATTATAGCGAAGGAGTCTATAAGGGCTTTGGAGAAGCAAATGTTTTGAGAATGGGAGCTAATGCACTGTGGGATTTTAACAAAAATTCAACCGTTTCTCCCTTTCTTATGGCGGGTTTTGGGTATCAAGCGTTTGAACACGGTGTCATCAACGAAAACGAAGACGGAGCATTTGCATCTATTGGGGCAGGGCTAGAGGTGAAACTAGATGATTCTATCAATCTAGTTTTAGAGGGAAAAGATTTCATATCGACCAATCAAAACAACTACTTTTTAGGCAATGTGGGTATTCGTTACCTTATGTACTAAATTGTTTGCTCTTTGAGATACCCCAAAAAAAAGGTATCTTATCGACTCTCTAATCTCCTATCCCCATGATGATAAATTGAACATACCAAATGGTAACAGAGACAATGTATCCTACCAAAACCGTCCAAGCGTATTTCATGTGCGTTGCAAAGGTATAAATGCCTGAAAGTTTCCCCATAACACCAACTCCAGCAGCTGAACCAAACGAAATAAGTGAACCTCCAACACCCGCTGTCATAGTGACAAGCATCCATTGAGCATGCGCATCTATTCCCATATTGGGACTTGCTTTAAGCACAGCACTCATAACAGGCACATTATCCACAAAAGCTGAAAGAAATCCTACGCCAATATTAACAGCCGTTGCACCAAATCTATCGTACAACGCTGTAAAGTACTCCAAAAATCCTAAAAAGTGAAGTCCGCCAACAGCTGCTAAGATACCAAAGAAAAAGAGCAAAGTATCGTTTTCAATTTCGGAAATGAATTTAAAGACATTGATTGTTAGCTCTTGTGTATCTTCTATACCGTTTTGATCATTATCAACGCCTCCAGTCATTCGGATGTTGTGGTTGAGTTTATAGACATAGAGATTAAGCAGTGCCAAACCAAACATCATTCCCCACATAGCAGGAAGATGAAACACTTGATGCGAAATAACTGCAAAGAAAATTGTCAAAGCAAAAAGCCCAATAATTGCTCTAGCACCTGTGAGGAGTTCAATGTTTTCATTGCCTTCTGGTAAGGGTGGAGTGCCACGAGGAACATAAAGACTTAGCAAAAAAGCAGTAATCAACCAACCCAAAAACGATGCAGGGAACAAATAAAGAAAATCCATAAATGCCCCCTTGTTGGCTACCCATACCATCAAAGTAGTAATGTCTCCAAAAGGCGACCAAGCCCCTCCTGCATTCGCCGCTACAACGATACCAATAGCAGAAGGAACAAGGAATTGAGTATTTTCTTTATCAATCGTAATAAGTACGGTAGAGAGAATCAGTGCAGTTGTGAGGTTATCGGCTACGGGGGAAATAAAAAATGCTAACAATCCCGTAATCCAAAAGATTTGTTTGTAATTTAATCCTTTAGTTACCAACTTGACACGCAAAACAGAAAAAACATTACGATCAATCATCGCTTCAATAAAGGTCATTGCCACTAATAAGAAAAAGAAAATTCCTGCTATTTCAATGATAAGATGGTTGATTTCACTATGAAGAACCTCTTGATCAAGCCCGTTGATGGCATAATAAAAGCCAATCAAAATAAAAATAAATGTACCAATAAAAAGAGCAGGTTTTGCCTTATTTATATGGTATTTATCTTCTGTTGCAATAAAGTAATACCCCGTTAAAAATGTGAGCATCGAGACAATTCCAACCCAAGAGGTGGTTAAATCGGGTGCTTGTATCATGTGTGTCTATTCCTTTGGTTCATAAAATTTGTGGTATTATATTACCATAATGGTTATCAAGATTAGCTATTTTGGCTCAAAATGTTGGTATTGAATTTGACTTTAGTATGAATAGTGCGTTATGGTAACTGTTTTTTTGCTATTGAAATTTTGTTGTTAGAGTAAAGGTATGGGAGTTGTATCCTCAAACAATGTTTTGAGGATGGGGATAAAACGATTAGATAATCTGAACGTTTTTGGCTTGTTTGCCTTTTGGGCTTTCGCCGATTTCAAAACTCACTTTTTGACCATCTTCAAGAGATACTCTTCCGTAACCGTCTTTGTTGATGTCGCTATAGTGTACAAATAGATCTTTGCTACCATCTTCCATTTGGATAAATCCAAAACCTTTTTCGCTGTTGAACCATTTTACGGTTCCGTTGTGTTGATCTGCCATTGCATATCCTTGTTGTGTATTGTTCTTCAAAATGAAGTGTTGGTACTAAAGTGTCAATAGGGAGTTTGTGTATATCATGAGGCAACTGTAGTATAAATCTAACGTAAACCAAAATAGATGAAACTCTAAATCATCTTTAAGTAAAAGTATTTTACCTAAAAAAAAGAGTAAAAGCAAGTAAATTTGTCATATATATCAAATTGTCACCCACATTGTGCAAATTGGTAACTCTCAAAGATATACAAGATGGCATAAAATAGGGCTTTTATGTTATAATTATAGTAAAAAAGAAAGAATCAAATGGCAATCAATCCAGTCGCAAACAATAAAAAAGCTTTTCATGATTATGAGATGATTGAAAAATTTGAAGCAGGTATGGTACTCAAAGGAAGCGAAGTGAAGGCTTTACGGGCTAAACGTGTCAACATTAAAGACAGTTATTGTCGCTTTATTAAAGGGGAGCTTTTTTTGGTCAATGCCCATATTTCACACCTAGATACTACCAATATGCACTACATTCCCGACAATACCACACCTCGTAAGCTTTTGTTGCATAAAAAACAGCTCGATAAACTCTTCGCCAAAAGTACCAAGGAGACGCTTACTATCGTCCCTCTTAGTATCTATTTCAATGAAAAAAACCGTGCCAAAGTCTCTATCGCTCTAGCCAAAGGAAAAAAACTTCACGATAAACGAGACGATTTGAAGAAAAAAACACTCGATAGAGAAGCAGCTCAAGCTATTAAGAGCAGAGGAAAAGATTACTAGCATTTAGTTTTTTTGGATATAATATTTGTATTTTAAATTTAAACACAAAAGGCAAAAAAAGAATGAAAATTGCAGTAATCCAAGGACCCAACCTCAATATGCTAGGCATTCGAGAACAAAACGTTTACGGTTCTATGAAGCTTGAAGATATTCATACGCAAATGAAAAATGTAGCCCAACAAAATGGATTTGAGATTGAGTTTTTTCAAAGCAACCTTGAGGGCGAGATAGTCGATAGAATCCAAGAGTGTATGGGCGATGCCGATGGGATTATTATCAATCCAGCAGCTTATACGCACACCTCTATTGCTATTCGTGACGCTCTTAGTGCTGTCAAGCTTCCTACACTTGAGGTACATATCTCCAATATTCACGCCAGAGAAGAGTTTCGACACAAATCAATGATCGCTCCTGTATGTGCGGGACAAATTGTAGGTTTGGGTGCTTTTAGCTACCATTTGGCGATGATGGGCATGATGCAAATCCTCAATGAAATAAAAGCCATGAGAGAACAACAAGCCGCAACAAGCGCAGTACAATCGATGAGTCAAGCTCAATAACCAAGCTTTGCACGGTGGGGTAAGCCCTGCCAAAACGAGGAGAAACTATGAACTGTATTTTAAAAAATGAAAATGCCATCTATTATATATGCGGATACAGTAATGATAATTGCATTTTTTTGAGTATAGAGGGGGATAGTTATCTCTTTACCGATGGGCGATACGCCATTGAGGCGCGTGAGGGCATAAGCAAGGGCGAGGTGGTAATCGATCGTGATTTGATGGCACAAGTAAGCGAGATGATTAAACGCTACCAACCCAAAAGTATCGTATTTGACCCCAAAGAGTGGAGCGTTTATGATTTTGATAAGCTCTCCAAGATTGAGGGGGTGGTGTTTGAAGCCCAAGAGGATTTTTCGCACAAACAACGCATCATCAAAACACCCCAGGAGATTAAGCTTCTCGAAAGAGCTGTCGCTTTGGGGGCTGATGCTTTTGATGAGTTTGCTATTTTTGTCGCTGGGCAAGGCGTTGGGATGGATGAGTATCGCCTCAAATATCATGCCCAATCGATTTTGAGCCATCAAGGAGCGTATGAACTAAGCTTTAATCCTATCGTGGCATTAGCACATAATACAGCCAAACCTCACGCACAATCAACTTCTCAAAAACTCCAAGAGGGCGATTTGCTTTTGATTGATGGAGGTGTGAAATATCGTCGCTACTGCTCCGATAGAACCCGCGTGATGGAGGTTGGGGCAAAAATGGATTTGGCGTTGGCACAAAATTTTAGTTCGCCCAAAATGCAAAGGGTTTACGATACCGTATTAAAAGCTCACGATACCGCTATCACGGGGGCAAAAAGCGGGATGAAAGCCAACGAAATCGATGCGCTTGCACGAGATGTTATTGTACGTGCAGGTTTTGGAGACTACTTTGTACACGGTACGGGGCATGGTGTGGGGCTTGATATTCATGAGATGCCCTATATTACGCAAAAGAGCGAGACGATTATCGAAGATGGAATGGTTTTTACGATAGAACCGGGTATCTATATCCCCAATGAGTTTGGTATTCGCATCGAGGATATGGTGGTAATGATAAACGGCAGAGCCGATATTTTGTAAGGTTTGCTTGTGTACAGTAGAAATTTAGGCAAGGGTAAGCGTCTCATTAAACGTCTCTATTTTCCATGGAGAACCCAAGAGGTTTACGTACAAAACATCGTCTATTTGGGCATTGGAGGCAATGTGGGCGATACGTTGCGTCTTTTTGATAAGCTCTTTTGGGTGTTGCGACGAGAGCGACGTGTGTGCATTATTGAGACTTCGCCTATCCTTAAAAATCCTCCGTTTGGCTTTTTGGAGCAGAGTGATTTTTACAATGGGGTGATTGCAATCTCCACCTCGCTTGAGGCTAAAAAATTGTTGCGTATGCTTCTAAGCATTGAACGACGCTTTGGACGTAAACGAAGCTTCAAAGATGCTCCTCGTACCCTTGATATTGATATGATTTTTTACAATAACCTCACAATGCACAGCACATTTCTCACCTTGCCCCATCCCCATTGGCACACAAGAGCCTCTGTGCTTATTCCTCTTTCATTAATGAAACTTCAATAGTATTGTAAATAAATAAAATAGGGATATTATGAAACGAGTATTGGTAGGAATGAGCGGTGGAGTCGATTCTACTGTGAGTGCGATTTTGCTTCAAAAGCAAGGCTATGAGGTGGAGGGAGTCTATATGAAGCTTCACACCAAAGTGGGGTATCATGAAGAGAATTTTGAAAAAGCTAGACGTGCGGCAAACTTTCTAGGCATTGTGATACATTTTTTGGATCTTGAAGAGGAGTTTAATCAAAGCGTCTATAGCTACTTTATAGACTCCTATCAAAAGGGACTCACCCCTAATCCTTGCGTAGTGTGCAACCGTGACATCAAATTTGGCAAGATGGTAGAGTTTGCCTCTAGGCTAGGGATAGAGTATGTCGCTACAGGACACTATGTACGCTGCGATGGCAAAAAGATCTACAAAGCCAAAGATAGCACAAAAGACCAAAGCTACTTTTTAGCTCACATTCATCACGATGTTTTGCCTCGTTTGCTCTTTCCGTTAGGGGAGTGGCTCAAAGAGGATGTTAAGGCTTTTGCATCTGAAATACCTATTTTGCAAGATATAGCCATCCAAAAAGAGAGCAGTGAGATCTGTTTTGTCGAAAATGACTATATCCAAATTTTGGAAAAATACATGAACATCAACCAAGAGGGCGAGGCGATTAATAGCCAAGGAGAGGTGGTGGGTCACCACAAAGGCTATATGCACTACACTATTGGCAAACGAAGAGGCTTTTATGTCCACGGAGCGCATGACCCTCATTTTGTGCTTGATATCAAACCCCAAACCAATCAAATCGTCGTAGGCAAACGAGAAGAGTTGGCGATAGAACGCATAAAAATTCGCACTATTAATCTCTTTGAAGCAAAAAAAACCTTTGATTGCCATGTCAAAGTACGCTACCGTACCCAAGCCGTATCGGCAACGGTGAGCATTGAGGGCGACGAGGGTGAAATTTACCTCCATCAACCCGTTTACGGTGTCGCCAAAGAGCAAGTGGCTGTATTTTATGATGGAGAGGAGTTGCTAGGCGGGGGTATAATTGTATGATGAAACGCTCACATCAAGTCAGCTTTGATACAAAGGAGATTTTCAGGTGAAAGCCCTTAGCGTATCGACTCTCAATGAGCAAATCAAATCTCTACTAGAGAGTACGTTTGTCAATATTTTGGTAGAGGGCGAGGTGAGTGCCTTTACCTATCATACAAGCGGACATCTCTATTTTAGTATCAAAGATGTCCATGCGACGATGAAGTGCGTCATGTTTCGCTCCAGTGTCGCCAAAATGAAGTTTCGATTGGAGGTGGGGGCAAAAATCATTACAGAGGGAAGCGTGGGAGTCTATACTCTTAGGGGTGAATATCAGTTTTGCGCTACTCATATTGAGCCTTTTGGGCAAGGGGCGTTGGCATTGGCATATGAACAGCTCAAAAAACGTCTTCAAGACAAAGGTTATTTTGATTCATTACACAAAAAACCTATCCCAAAGTACATCGCCTCCATTGCACTTGTCACCGCCAAAAATTCGGCCGCTTTGCACGATATGCTTACAATCATCGACAAACGCTACAAAGCCCTTGAAGTTTTTATCGTCGATACGCTTGTGCAAGGCGATATGGCAGCTAGTCAAATTGCAAAGGCGTTACGTTATGCCGATGGTTTGAGCGTAGATGTCGTCGTAGTGGGGCGTGGAGGCGGTAGCATTGAGGATTTGTGGGCGTTTAATGAAGAGAGGGTGGCCGATGCTGTGTTTGCCATGAAAACGCCTGTAGTGAGTGCAGTAGGGCATGAGATTGATAGTGTCATAAGTGATTTCGTAGCCGACCTTCGGGCGCCAACGCCTAGTGCGGCTATGGAGATGATACTCCCCGATCAAAATGAGTTGCTTTTTATGCTAGGAGAGTTGCAAAAGCGATACCAAAAAACCTTTGTGCATATATTATATAGTAAGACAAAAACAGTTGAGAGTTTAACCAAAGAGTTTCAACGTCTCTCAATGAAGAATCAATTGATACGTTTTGCAAGAGAATTTGAGGTGTTAAAAAGTCATTACAATCAAATTATCCGTCTAAAATTGGAAAAAAATGCACACCGTTTGCCTCAAATGAGAGACAATTTGCATCAAATGATTCATTTTCAACTCCAAAAAGAGCAACAAAAATTAGAGATTTACACCAATCGAATGTGCACTTTAGATCCCAAAAATCAATACAAAAAAGGTTGGGTTCAAGTGAGCCAACAAGGCAAAATCGTGACGCTAAATGCCCTAAGAGTGGGCGAAACCTTTGTATTACAAGATGCTACCGATAAGATTGAAGCGGTCAGAATATAAAAGAAATCTTTAAATTTTATCTTGTTTTGTAAAAAAAATAGATGATAAATAGTTAATGATTGGTTAATCAAAATTTTACTATTTGTTTATTTTTGTTGAATACAATTCGCTTAAGCATTTGAAAATCGATGATTATTCACTATGTTTCAAACTTTCGTTTCACACAATCAGGAGAAATCATGAGAAAACTCTACCTACTTTTATTGCTAAGTGCCTTTTTTATCACCAGTTGCGGTGCAACAACTATTAATCCTAAACTTCCAACAAACATCATCCAAGTAGCTAAAAAATTTCAAGGTAAAAGATATCGATGGGGCGGAACAGGTCCTAATGGTTTTGATTGCTCAGGTTATGCACAATACGTTTGTAAGGTAAACGGTTTGAGAATTCCACGTGATTCTAGACATCAATCAAAGTTTGGCAAATTTATCTCAAGTAAAAAAGATCTCAAAGTGGGCGATTTGCTATTCTTTGATACCTCAAGAGGAGGCAGAGGATATGTGAATCATGTGGGAATTTATCTGGGTAATGATAAATTCATCCATGCTAGTAGTGCCAAAAATCGGGTGATTGTTACCAATCTTTCGGGAACTTTTCACGGTAAACGTTTCAAATGGGGACGACGTATCGCTCAATAGTTACATCGGTATCTTAGGTTACTTGTTCTTATCTTTGTAATTTTTTATGATAAAATACTTCTCAACGTTTATTGTAAAGGAATTGGATGAAAATAGCTATAGCAGGCACAGGATATGTGGGGCTAAGCAATGGAATATTGTTGGCACAAAACAATGAAGTGGTGGCCCTTGATATAATCCCGCAAAAGGTTGAGCTTCTCAACCAAAGAAAATCACCCATTGAAGATAGAGAGATCGAAGAGTATTTATCTAAAGAGAATCTTAACTTTCGAGCGACGCTTGACAAAGAGGAGGCTTATAGGGATGCCACTTATGTCATTATCGCTACGCCTACGGATTATGACCCTCTAACCAACTATTTTAATACACGCTCGATTGAGTATGTCATTGCCGATGTGTTGGCGATTAATCCCAACGCTACGATGGTCATCAAATCAACCATCCCCGTAGGCTATACCCTTAAAGTGCGAGAACAATTTCAAACGCACAATATTATCTTCTCGCCTGAATTTTTAAGAGAAGGCAAAGCGCTCTATGACAATCTCTATCCTAGCCGTATCGTGGTGGGCGAAAAGAGCGAAAGAGCGACAATCTTTGCCAATCTTTTGGCGGGTGGGGCTATCAAAAAAGATATTCCTATACTCTTTACCAACTCTACCGAAGCCGAAGCGATTAAACTCTTTGCCAATACCTATCTAGCGATGCGTGTGGCTTACTTTAATGAGCTTGATTCGTACGCTCAGTCGCATGGATTGAGTACGCAAGAGATTATTGAGGGAGTAGGGCTTGATCCTCGTATCGGCACACACTACAACAATCCTAGCTTTGGATACGGGGGATATTGTCTGCCCAAAGATACCAAGCAACTTCTAGCCAACTACCAAGATGTCCCCTCCAATATGATTGAAGCCATTGTCAAAGCCAACTCCACACGCAAAGATTTTATCGCCGACTCTATCGTCAAACGCAATCCAAAAATCGTGGGTATCTATCGATTGGTAATGAAAAGCGGCAGCGATAACTTCAGAAGTTCTGCTATTCAAGGGGTAATGAAGCGTATCAAAGCCAAAGGGATAGAGGTGGTGGTTTATGAACCAGTTCTTGAAGAGGATGAGTTTTTCAAATCTCGTGTGATTAAAGATTTGGAAGAGTTTAAGAAAATTTCCGATGTGATTGTAGCCAATCGTTTGAGCGAGGCTATTATGGATGTCAAAGAGAAAGTTTATACACGAGA
The DNA here is from genome assembly GCA_020726085.1 of Sulfurovum sp. Lineage (GTDB taxonomy): Bacteria > Campylobacterota > Campylobacteria > Campylobacterales > Sulfurovaceae > FS08-3. The sequence continues at coordinate 2,144 of DYTG01000009.1, read as the reverse complement.
TATTTTCAATAGCGATAGTTAAAATAACAAAAGAGTAACAATTTCTATTGCATTTCAAACCAAAAAAAGCTAAAATTCAATAATTGAAAACAAAAGAGGTATTGGTTTTGCATCACGATGAACTCACACTTGCAGTACTGCGAAAATCCCAAACCATCCACTCACAACCTCTCCTAGCCAAAGAGCTAGGATGTTCGGTAGGTAAGGTAAACTATATTCTCAAAGCGTTGATTGAAAAAGGCTTGATAAAAGTACAAAATTTCGCCAACTCCAAACAGAAAAAAAATTACACCTACCTCTTGACTCAAGAGGGTATTGCCCAAAAGATAAAACTAACGGAAAAATTCATTGAACGCAAAAAAAGAGAGTACGAAGAGCTGCAAAAAGAGCTTGAATTGATGCAGCAAGGTGGAATTAATGATACACAATACAACAATAATAATTGGAGAAAAGTATGAAAAATAGAATTTGTGTGATAGGACTTGGATATGTTGGTCTTCCACTAGCTCATGCATTTAGTGAAAAATATGAAGTAGTGGGATTTGATATAAATAAAGCTAGAATTGATGAACTTAATAGTGGTTTTGATAGAACTCAAGAGCTTACTAGTGAACAAGTAAAAGAATCTCTACAAAATGGTATGAAGTTTACTTTGGATGTAGAAGATATAAAAGATTCAAATATCTATATAGTTACAGTTCCTACTCCAATTGATGAGAGCAACGAACCAGATTTAACACCAATTATTAAATCGACTGAGACTGTAGGTAAAGTGCTTAAAACGAATGATATTGTAATCTATGAATCTACAGTCTATCCTGGTGTAACAGAAGAGGTTTGTGTGCCAATACTCGAAAAAGAATCTGGACTTACATTTAATGAAACGTTTTTTTGCGGATATTCACCTGAACGAATCAATCCTGGGGACAAAGAACATACTGTGACAAAAATACTTAAAATTACTTCAGGAAGTACACCGCAGATTGCACAAAAAGTGGATGATTTATATAAGTCTATCATAACAGCAGGGACTCACTTAGCTCCAACTATAAAAGTAGCAGAAGCTGCAAAGGTGATAGAAAATACCCAAAGAGATGTGAATATTGCACTTATCAATGAACTTGCTATGATATTTGACCTTATGAATATTAATACTCATGATGTTATAGAAGCAGCAGCAACTAAATGGAATTTTATTAAACTAACACCTGGGCTTGTAGGCGGACACTGTATAGGAGTTGATCCATACTATTTAACACATAAAGCTCAAAGTTTAGGGTATATGCCAAATCTTATTTTGGGTGCACGACAAATTAATAATGGAATGAGTAAATTAATTGCCGATAAAGCGATTAAAAATATGGTGAAGTTTGATAAAAAACTCAAAAATGCAAATATTTTGATGATGGGTGTAACTTTTAAAGAGAATTGCCCTGATATGAGAAATTCAAAAGTACTTGACATCATCAAAGAACTTGAAGAGTATGAGTGTAATGTCGAAGTGTATGATTACTGGGTAGATATTAGCGATAGAGAATCAAAACATCTTAATTTTATAAATGGATTGCCACTAAACAGTAAAAAATATGACTCCATTATAGTAGCTGTTGGACATGATAAATTTAAAGAGATTACAACTGAACAATATCAAGGGATGTCGAATGGTGAGCCAATCATTATCGATGTAAAAGGGATTGTTGAAAATCCAACTTGGAGATTATAGAAATGCCAACAAGTAAAAACTTTGCCCTAATAGGTGCTTCAGGATATATAGCACCTAGACATATGAAAGCTATCAAAGAGACAGGGAATAATCTTGTAGTCGCACTTGATCCTTATGATGGCATTGGGATTATGGACAGTAACTTTCCTCAGGCTGATTTTTTTACTGAGTTTGAAAGATTTGGCACTTTTATTGATCAGTGGCATAGAGACAATAATCAAAAGATTGAATATATCTCTATCGCATCACCAAATTACTTACATAGTTCTCATATACGTTTTGCGTTACTCAATAATGCACATGCGATATGCGAAAAACCTCTTGTTCTTAATGTAAAAGAGATAGATGAACTTTTGGAAATCGAGAAACAAACAAGCAAAAAAGTTTATACAATTTTACAACTTAGACTCCATGACTCTAT
>DYTG01000100.1 GCA_020726085.1 Sulfurovum sp. | reverse complement strand
GATGAACTTAGGAAGCATTTGGATAAATCGTAGGCTACAGAGTCGTTGCTAAAATTTGATTCTTTTGATTCTAAAAGAGTTTAGAACCACGATTAATGAACTCAAACTCATCGACAAAGCGGCAATAAGAGGAGTAATGTATCCCATTACAGCAAGAGGAATGGTGATAATGTTGTAAACAATGGAGAGGGTTAAGTTCTCTTTGACTCCTCTAAAGGTGCGATGGGATATTAAAAAGGCTTCGTAGAGACTTTTGGGGCTATCCTCTAGGAGAATGACATCGCTTATCTCGATAGATATATCTGCCCCGCTTCCCATAGCAATAGCCATATCGCTACGAGCCAACGCAATGGTGTCGTTAATCCCATCTCCTGCCATTACGACAATATGCCCCTCTTGATGAAATCTATCAATCATAGCAGCTTTGTCTTGCGGTAAGAGTCTGGAGTGGTACTCCTCAATGCCTACTTGTTGGGCTATGGCTTTGGCACTTTGTTCGTGATCGCCTGTGAGCATGATGATTTTGAGTCCAAGTTTTTTGATGTTGGCTATCGATTGGAGAGCTTCGGGGCGAATCTTGTCTTGAAGTTCGTAGTAGGCAACCACCTCGCCATTGAGAGCAAAAGCAAAGAGGGAGTAAGGAGAGTCTATGGCAAACTCAATACCCTTTTCAACCAAAAATTGAGGATTTCCGCCTATGAGTGTTTGCCCAAAATAGGTAGCTTCAAGTCCTTTTGCTTCGATGCTTTTGATGTCACTTAGGCTCAATTCATCCATCTTGCCCATAAAATTGACCACGCCTTTGCTAATAGGGTGCAACGAGGTACTCACAAGAGCGTAGAGGAGTCGTTTATCAAAATCTTTGATAAGTGTTTCACGCACCACAGAGGGTTTTCCTTGCGTAATCGTCCCTGTTTTATCGAGTGCCAAAAGGGTGGCTTTTGCCATCGTTTCGAGATAGGAAGCCTCTTTAAAAAGTACTCCTCGTTTGGCACTTACCCCTATGCCAATAAGCGTGGACATGGGGGTAGCCAAACCTAGAGCACACGGACAAGCAATCACAATCACCGAAATAGCGACAATCAAAGCCTCTTCAAGACAGCTCAACCACTCATACCACACCCCAAACGTAACGGCGGCGATAAGTAAAATGATGGTCGAAAAGTAGCCTGAAATCTCATTGGCGAGTTGTTCGATTTTGGGTTTTTTGGTGATAGACTCTTCAAGTAAAGTGATAATGGAACTTAGCAATGAGTCCGAAGCCTTTCTGGTAGCCTCGTAGCGAATGGCTGAATCTAGGCAGATAGAACCGCTCAAAATGGTATCGCCTTCCCTTTTAAAGACAGGTTCGCTCTCTCCGTTTAGTGAACTCTCATCAAAAGAGCCTTGACCGTGGATAAGTTTGCCATCTATCACCAGCTTTTCGCCCGATTTGACTTCGATCATATCGCCAATCTCTATTAATTCTACGCTTACCAATGATTTTTCATTCTCTCGTACGAGCGTCACCTCAGTAGGTGTTGAACCCATAAGGGTATCAAGGGTATCGACGGCTTGTTTTTTGCTAAGAACCTCAAGGTATTTGCCTACCAATACAAAGGTGATAATCATCACAACCGATTCAAAATAGGTCTCTCCCGTGTGGGTAACCATCGCATAAATCGAATAGAGATAGGCAAGAAACGCACCCGAAGCGACAAGCAAATCCATATTGACGTGCCTGTTTTTGATACCGTAATAGGTCCCACGAAAAAATATCCATCCGCTGTAAAAAAGCACAGGAGTAGCCAAAATAAACTCGGCTACGTTTAAAATATCTTTAAATCTTTGCTCTATTCCTGTAAAATATCCCGCATATTGAGCGATGGCTATCCACATAATGTTCATTGAACCAAAGACTGCCATAAGGATACGACTGTAGTAGTCTCGTTTGGTTTGGTTGGCTCTCTCTTCTTGAAGTGCTGGATCATAGGGGTAGGCATTGTAGCCAATGGAGCGGATGATTTCGATGATTTGCGAGAGTTTGATGGTACTAGGGTCCCATACCACTTTGGCTTTGTTGTTGCTGTAGTTGATAGTAGCTTCTATAATCCCCTCTTGCTTGTGTAGTACTTTTTCATTGAGCCAAACACAAGCAGCACAGTGAATCCCTTCGATAATGAGGTGGATTTGTTTATCTCCCTCGCTCGTACTTTTGACGTATTTGCGTTCAAAGCCCTCCAAATCAAACTTCTCAAGCTCATGGTCGATGGAGGATACGGGAGCTAAAGCGTTGTCGCCCAATTTGGTATAAAAACTTCCCAAACCCTCGTTTTGCAAGAGATGATAGACTCCTTGACACCCTTTGCAACAAAAATGGAGTGGGTTGTTCTCCTCTCCATCGGCAATCATGACGCTCTCATCAAACTCCAAATTGCAGTGTGAACATTTAAACCGTGCCATTTATCTCCTAAAGTTTAACAATTTTTAGCGTTTTTAAACTCCGCTATTTCGCTCTCTACCATAGCATCAATCATACGAATGTAGAGATCGTTGATAAGATTGGGAGAGAGGTCAAGTGTAATGGCTTGTTGTCGTACTTTGGAGATTATATACTGGATACGTTCATCGGATTTAATCTCATCAACAGAGGTTTTGAAGTGTGCGATTTGCTTGATGTAGGCGTTTCGCTGGGCAATGAGTCCAACAATTGCTTCATCAAGCTTATCAATCTCATCTCTTGCCTCTTCTAAACTTTGACACTTTTTCATGGAGAATCCTTTAAAATGTTTTTACTATTATATCAGATTTTTGGAGTTTCTTATTGATATAAACGCAGTTGTCTTGTGATCACTTGATATTTTTCTTTTTGTTTGGCATCTTCTACGCTGCTGCCTATGTCGTCTAAGTAGTAGCGGATAACAGCACCCAATATCTTTTGCATATCACGTTTTGGACGCAATGATTCTGAAGTCTCCTTGGAACGTATGTAGCGGTTGTGTGTCAATTCAAGGTGCTTTGCAACGACAAGACGAACTCTCCACAACGCTTTACGCTGTTTTAAAATATCTTTTTCGTAGAGCTTGGTGGTCTCGATGAAGATTTTTTGGACTTTGAGGCTATCAACATAGAGTTTACTATCCTCTTTGGCTTGTTTGCTTTTAATCATATCCTCTTTGTAGGCATTGATTTTGCGTTCAAGCAAGGCGTTGAGATGCGGGATATAGACTTTGTCAATCGCCTCTCTATGACGTTTTTCAAGATACAAAATAAACTCAAAAACAATGCGACTAGTATTGTAGTAGTAGAGCGTTTTGTCGAGTTGATACTTATGCTCCATCGTCTCTTTTTTGACTTTTCCCATCGCCTTTTGAAGCATATTCATCACGATAGCAGCCTCATAAACAAAATCAAAATCGATACGATTTTTGAGCAATACAAACTCCTTTTGGGACAACAAAACACCTAGGTTATGGTAATAGGCGTGTATTTGTTCTTCAATGTACTCTCTTTTTTTTGTTTCGAGCTTTATCTCCTCTTCGAGGGCTTTTATCTTCTCTTTGTAGCCCTTGACGGTAGTGGAGAGGTAGCTCTCTTTGGGGGCGGTTTTCATATCGACTTCATAGGCTTGGATTTGGACAACATCTTCTTGGATAATCTCTTTGATTTCATCGATACGCTCTTGATGCTCATCGACTCGTCCATCTTTCATATCTTCAATAATCTCATCAAAAATAGCTTCAAGCTCATCCCGAAGCGAGGCTTTTTTGTCCCAAAAGAAGCTAGGCTCCCCTGCGTTGTCTATCTCGATATACTTTTCTATGGCTTGATTGAGCTGCTCTTGTATATCCTCCCAATTGGCTTGAAAATACTCCTTCAAAAAGCGTTCTTCAAGCTCTTTTGGGTCTGTGGTGTTGCTTTCGTGTTGGCTTGTGTTGTCTTCATCGCCAAAAGAGGGTACTACTTCAATATCGGTTGTAAGATAGATATAGATTACAATAGAGAGAAGCGTAAAGAGCAAAAAAAGCAAAGCCATTAAAAATTTCATTCACACCCCAAATCGTTTGGTAAATTGTACTATTTTACTATAAAAAATAAGAATTTTAATATCAAAAGGGTAAAATGGCAAAAAAAGACCCAAAAGATCAAAGGAAATTCAATGGCAACTTATGTTTTTGGACATACAACCCCCGATTTGGACTCTATTGTAGGGGCTATTTCGCTTAGCTACCTTCGCAACCAATTAGGCTTTGAGAGTATCGCCTCACGTCAAGGAGTGCTCAATCTTGAGAGCCAATTTGTACTCGAAAAATTTGGTTTTGATGCCCCTATTCTCAAAACAAGCTACGCAGGTGAAGAGGTTTACCTCGTCGATTTTTCGGACAAAGCACAAGCCCCAGCTGATATTATGGAGGCTACCATTGTGGGTATTGCTGACCACCACAAACTCGGAGACCTCACCACCTCTACGCCTCTTGAGATGTGGGTACGCCCTATTGGATGCTCCAATACCGTCATTAAACAAATGTTTAACTACTACGGTATAGCCATTCCTCAAAATATCGCCTCCATTATGGTATGTGCCATCTTGAGCGATACGGTGATTTTCAAATCCCCTACCTGTACCAAAGAGGATACCAAAGCACTCAAAGAGTTGGCAAAAATTGCAGGTATTGAGGAGTACAAAGCTTTGGGAATGGAGCTTTTTAATGTCAAATCCAATCTTGCGGGAGCTACGCCTAGAGAGCTTATCTTGAGAGATTTCAAAGATTTTGATATGAGTGGTAACACAATAGGCATTGGACAACTCGAAGTGGTCGATTTGACGCTTTTTGATACCATGAAAGAGGAGCTTCACGCCACACTCTCGCAAATGCAAGAGGATAGAGAGGCTATTATGGTACTCCTTACCGACATCATCTTGGAGGGTTCACAACTGCTTGTGTGTGCCAACGACAACACCAAAATCGAAAAAGCATTTCATACCACCCTACACAACAACGAAGCGTGGCTTGAGGGGGTTATGAGCCGCAAAAAGCAAATCGTTCCTTTTTTGGAGAGGGCCTATAGATAGCCCTATCCGCCCTACTTACTCAAAAGTCTCGCTACCTCTTTGGCATGGTAGGAGATGATAATATCCGCCCCTGCACGCTTGAAACTCGTCATGGTTTCCATTAAAATCCTATCGTAATCAACAAGTCCCATCTTTCCAGCTAGTTTGAGCATCGCATACTCTCCCGATACATTATAGACCGCCAAAGGCAAATGGGTATTGTCCTTAATATCTTTGACAATATCAAGATAAGCAAGGGCGGGTTTGACCATCAAAATATCCGCCCCCTCCTCTTCATCGGTAAGACTCTCATACAATGCTTCGCGCCCATTGGCAGGATTCATTTGGTAACTTTTTCGATCGCCATAGCTTGGCATTGACTCCGCAACATCTCTAAAAGGTCCATAATACGCCGAAGCAAATTTAGTCGAGTAGCTCATAATGGGTAAGTTGACATATCCCGCCTCATCAAGTCCTTTTCTCAGCGTAGCAATGATACCGTCCATCATGCCCGAAGGAGCTATCATATCAACTCCTGCCTTAGCGTGTACGATGGCTTGTGTTAGAGAGTTTTGGAGTGTAATATCATTATCGACGCTTTGTTCTATGGGGTTCATAACACCGCAATGTCCGTGATCGGTATATTCACAAAAGCACAAATCACTCACGACAAACATATCGGGATGAGCGGCTTTGATAGCCTTGATTGTTCTTGAGATAATGCCATGGTCGCACAAAGCATCGCTCCCTACGCTATCTTTTACCTCTGGAATACCAAAGAGAATGATTGCATAGATACCCAGTTTTTTAAGCTCCCCACACTCCTCAATGGCTACATCGATACTCATTTGAAACACATCGGGCATAGAGGCTACTTCGTTTTTGATTCCCACTCCCGAGCGTACAAAAAGCGGATAGATAAAGTCCTCTACACGCACACGGTTCTCTTGTACCATCTCTCTTAGTGTTGGATTGAGTCTTCTTCTTCTAAATCGTCTAAACATTATGCATTCCTAAAAATATTTTGAGTATTGTAGCACGATAAAACTTTAAATGCGTAGCCTCGACTTTAGCCCCAATTTTAGGTATTCAATAGCTAGG
>DYTG01000231.1 GCA_020726085.1 Sulfurovum sp. | reverse complement strand
GGGTATAGATTAACAAAAGTAGCGTTTTGTTGCACTATTTTTGGACTTCAAGGTTTGTTGTAATCTTGATATAGTATAATTGGTTAAAAAGCAGGATGTTATAATGGCAAAATATATGCTCTTTGATACTGAAACCACGGGCAATCAAGAAGAGGATCGTATTATACAAATTGGGGCGATGCTTATCCACTCTCGTGATACTATCGAAACCTTTGATGCACTTTGTTTTAGTGATACGCCTATCAAAATTGAAGCGATGGAGATACACAATATCACGCCTCAGCTTCTTGAGGGCAAACCTCTCTTTGTCCAAACGCCCTTTTGGGAGGTACTAAACCAAAACAATACGCCCCAAAACTACCTTATTGCACACAATATCCAATTTGATTTGGGAATGCTTGTCAAGGAGGGATTTGTAAACCACTATCAGCTCATTGATACGCTGCGATGTGCCAAACACCTTTTGCCCAATAGCCCCTACCATCGATTGCAATATCTTCGCTACTCTTTAGGTCTTTATAGAAAAGAGGCAAAAGAGGCTGCTAAACACAATATCACCATCAAAGCCCACGATGCTTTGGGCGATGTATTGGTGATGAAGTTGTTGCTTTCGCAGCTCTTTTTGCTGGTCAAAGAGCAATTTGAGGGAGTCGAGATTATGCCAAAGCTTGTCGAACTTACCCACACCCCCGTGCTTATGCGTGAGTTTAAATTTGGTAAATACAAAGGAGAACAAATCGAAGAGATAGCCCGTAGAGACTCTGGCTATTTGGCATGGATGCTCAAAAATCTTGAGCTTGATGAAGATATGAAATACACTTTGAAACAATACCTTTAATAGAAGCATCGCCACAGACAAACCAAGCCTAATACAAGGGGGTTAGTGTTATAACTGTTTCTATATTTAGTAAAGCGATGTAAAATTTTGCCAATACAAAAAAGAAAGAAAGATGCAAGAGACCAAAGACCACTTTGAACGCAAATCCAAAACATGGGATCTAAACTCCAAACGTGTCAAAAACGCAGGGGCTATTGC
>DYTG01000230.1 GCA_020726085.1 Sulfurovum sp. | reverse complement strand
GAGCATTTAAATATCATCTGAAGCAAGTGCAACACATTCAAAGAGGATTTAAAGGCGTTTGGATTTAGTCTAAGAGGGTTAAATATCATCTGAAGCAACAACACAATCACCGATTCTAAGAGCTTTTAACGCTTGACAATCAAAAGTAAATCTAAAGGCTAATCAAGTTCAAGATATCCAATTCAAAGACTACCACGGCGTTAACAGATAAGGAAGTTCACCAACATCAAAGAAGATTTAAAGGCGTTTGGATTTAGTCTAAGAGGGTTAAATATCATCTGAAGCAACAACACAATCACCGATTCTAAGAGCTTTTAACGCTTGACAATCAAAAGTAAATCTAAAGGCTAATCAAGTTCAAGATATCCAATTCAAAGACTACCACGGCGTTAACAGATAAGGAAGTTCACCAACATCAAAGAAGATTTAAAGGCGTTTGGATTCAGTCTAAGAGGGTTAAATATCATCTGAAGCACCAACACAATCACCAATTCAAAGAGGTTTAAAGGCTTGATAATCAAAAGTAAATCTAAAGGCTAATCAAGTTCAAGATATCCAATTCAAAGACCACCACGGCGTTAACAGATAAGGAAGTTCACCAACATCAAAGAGGTTTTAAAGGTGTTTGGATTCATTCTAAGAGCATTTAAATATCATCTGAAGTAAATCCACAATCACCAATTCAACGAGCTTTTAACGCTTGATAATCAAAGTAAATCTAAAGGCTAATCAACTTCAAGATATCCAATTCAAAGACCATCACGGCGTTATGAGATAAGCAAATTCAGCAACTCAAAGAGGATTTAAGAGCCGTTTATCTTCATCTCAAGAGGCTTAAATCGTATCTGAAGTAACCAACACAACCACCAATTCAACGAGCTTTAAAGGCGTGATAATCAAATAAATCTAAAGGCTAACAAGTCCAACATATCCAACTCAAAGACCATCACGGCGTTATGAGATAAGCAACTTCACCAACATCAAAGAAGATTTAAGAGCCGTTTATCTTCATCTCAAGAGGGTACAAGAGCATTTAAATATTATCT
>DYTG01000008.1 GCA_020726085.1 Sulfurovum sp. | reverse complement strand
TAGCGTTTGTCTCTATAGTACCCAATGTACCAAAAGTAGTACCGTTTAAATCTTTTGTAACGGGCGTTCCATCGCTCTCAAAGAGAGAAACCTTAACTCCTGCCAAAAATGGCTCACTTGCATTCTGGTCACCATTTCCATCCACATCAACCCATGTATAGTCACCGATACTTACGGGTTTAAAGATACCTGCATCAAGTGTGCGATTATCTTCGCCTGAAGTAAGAACAAGCACTTGTGTTAAGCCCGTCGTTCGATTGGCATCGCTGTTGTTGTTCTCACTACTTCCTGTTACATTGGCTTCGGTGAAGACAAACTTGGGTGGTAGTGTCGTTTTGTTGAATTCTACATAGTAACTTCCAGGGTCTAGCTCATCGAAGAGATAGTTACCACTAGCATCAGTTTTAACGCTATGTTGATTAATGCCTAATCCACTATAGAGTGTGACATTTACATCATTCACACCACTCTCTCCGCTATCTTGCACTCCATTGCCGTTATCGTCATACCAAACTCTATCACCTAGTTTGGCTTTTTGGTAAATCCCCATATCAAGCGTGAGATTATCATCGCCAGAAGTGACATCAAAAGGAGCAATATAGCCCGAAGCGTTGGTGTCGCTATCGTTGGTATCACTGCCTACATTTTTGGGTGAAACAAAGTAACCCGTGGGTATCTCAAACTTAATGTAATAACGCTCGGGCAAGACATTGATAAATTCATACTTGCCATTTGTTACGGCTACTTTTTGAGCGATAGTGTTGTTGGCTTCATAATAGAGCGTAGCGTTAATATCGTTACCTGTATAGTTGCCCTCTCCGCTCTCTTGAATACCGTTAGCATTGAGGTCAATCCAAACTCTATCGCCTATTTTGAGCGGCAAATAAAGCCCTGCATCAAGGCTTGTATTATCCTCATCACTCTCTAAGCTAATCGCATCGCTCTCTCCGTTTGCTTGATTAATATCACTATCATTGGTGTTATTGCCATCAAGTTGAGCGTTTTGTATTGTGAATTTATAGCTACTGCTGGGAGCGACGACTTTAATATAATAGCTATCGGGGCGTAGATTGGCAAAGGTATAATTTCCATCCACTCCTGTAGTAAATGTTCCACCGCTACCAAAAGGAGTACCAAAAATATCATGCGTTACTTGTGTATCATTACCCTCATAGTGGAGCGTTACATTAGCATCTTGCACTTTAGCTTCGGTTAGTTGTTGCAATCCATCGCCGTTTTCATCTATCCAGATAAAGTTACCCAACGAGGCAGGGATATAGAATCCTGCATCGACGCTAGGCTCATGTTCACCTGAAGCAATCGTATAATCCCCACTTCGTCCTATCGTAGTAGCTGTGACATTGGTATCGCTATCTTTGGCATCATCGACACCCACTACATGATTGAGCGTCAATACATAGCCACTTGGAGCTACGAACTTCACATAATAGGTATCGGGTTTGAGGTTTTTGAAGAGATAACCGCCCGTAGCGTTTGTCTCTATAGTACCCAATGTACCAAAAGTAGTACCGTTTAAATCTTTGCTTACTTGCAAACCTGTAGTTTTTGACCATAGGGTTACATTGACATCGCTTAGATTGGCTTCTCCAACATCTTGTACTCCGTCGCCATTTTCATCTATCCAAGTATAGTCTCCAATAGAGACGGGTTTAAAGATACCCCCATCCCAATCCATATCACTCTCATTTGAATCAAGGGTAGTTACAACGGTTCGTCCCGTGGTGACATTGGCATCGCTGTTGTTTGCTTCGCTGCTGCCTGTGGTGTTTTGTTCGGTGAAACGGAAGCCACTCGGGATAGTAGAAGTGTTAAACTCTACGAAGTACTTACCAGGGCGGAGATTTTTAAATAGGTATCCGCCTGTTGCGTTGGTCTCTACTACTCCATTTGTGCCTATTGCATTGCCATAAACATCGTGCGTAATGCGTGTGCCATTGGCATCGTAGAGGGTGACATTTACATCGGAGACACCGCTTTCGCCAACATCTTGCATTCCGTTACCGTTGTTGTCATACCATACCACATTACCTATTTTGGCAGGGATAAATACCCCCGCATCAAAACTTAGGTTTTCATCGCCAGAGTACATTTTTGGCGAAGCCGTTACGCTCTCTCCTGAAGCATTGGCATCCGAATCGTTGGCATCACTGCTACCAGATACATTTTGCCCAGTAAATACGAAACCTGTTGGCAAATTTGAGAATTTGACACTGTAGTTGTGGTCTGGTTTAAGGTCATACGTTGCATCAAAGATATAGCTACCGTTATTTTCAGTCGTTGTATTGGTATCTTGAAGCACACCATTAATAATCAAAAATACCTTAACTCCCCCTACTCCACTCTCACCACTATCTTGGATACCGTTAGCATTCTTATCTTCCCATACAAAGTTACCGATAATCACTGGCTCATACACCCCTGCATCTAATGTAAGGTTTTGTTCACCTGAACGCATAATAGGCGTTGGGTCGGATAGGAATGTAGTATTATTGGCATCGCTATCGTTGGTATCGTCACCGCCTTGATTTCTTTGGGTGATTTTATAGTGGGTGCTATTGGCGGTATTGTATGCGGTAATATCAAACTTCACATAATAACTATGATTTACAGGGAGGTTTTCAAAGAGATAAGTACCGTTTGTATCGGTTGTCACTGCACCAAATGGTATGCCATATACATTTTGCATTATTTCCGTATGTGTCTCATTGTAGAGCTTAACGGTAACTCCCGAAAGATTACTCTCATTGGCATCTTGGACACCGTTATAGTTTTTGTCTACCCAAACTCTATCCCCTACTTTGACGGGAATATAGAAACCTGCATCGACGCTTTCGTTGTCTTCACCCGAACTTAATACATAATCGCCTGTTTGTCCTGATATTTGTCCTGCGGTGTTAGTGTCACTGTCATTACCATCTGTTTTGGTCGTGTTATTTTCTACTGTAATGACATATTGGCGACCACTAATATCTTTGGGAGCTGTGAACTTCACATAATAGGTATCGGGTTTGAGGTTTTTGAAGAGATAACCGCCCGTAGCGTTTGTCTCTATAGTACCCAATGTACCAAAAGTAGTACCGTTTAAATCTTTGCTTACTTGCAAACCTGTAGTTTTTGACCATAGGGTTACATTGACATCGCTTAGATTGGCTTCTCCAACATCTTGTACTCCGTCGCCATTTTCATCTATCCAAGTATAGTCTCCAATAGAGACGGGTTTGTAGATACCTGCATCAAGAGTTGTGTTGTTTTCTCCCGATTGCAAGAAGATACGCTGGGTTTTGCCTGTGGTTACATTGGCATCACTGTTGTTCTCTTGCGTACTACCCATCGCATTTGCCTCGGTGAAGCGATACCCTGCGTAGAGCGGATTGGATGAGATATTAAACTCTACATAGTAGTATCCTGGGTTAAGGTCTTTGAAGCTATAGCTACCATTACTATCGGTTAGCATCCACCCTTGAGAGACATTATTCTCATCATAGAGCGTTACATTAATATCGCTGACATTATCCTCACCGCTTTCTTGCATCCCGTTACCATTATCGTCAAGCCATACACGGCTGCCCAAAGAGGCTTTACGGTAAACACCCATATCAAAAGTCCAATTAAGGTCATTGGAATACATTATGATAGAGTTGGTTTTGCCTGTTGTGATATTGGCATCGCTATCGAGATAGTGATTGCTCCCTTGGTTTTGTTTGGTGACGTACCACCCAGCCTTTGGCTCTATCATCACCCCATAGGTATGGTTGGGCTTAAGGTCTAAGTCTCTGCCAAAATAGTACTTGCCTGATACGCTATCAAAATCGGTAGTGAAGGTTGTGACACTAATATCATTACGCACTACCCCATCGATGATGAGTTTGACCACAAATCCATCTTGACCCGCCCCATTGCCATCGTTTTGAATACCATCGAAGTTGATATCCTCCCACACCCAATCGCTAATCTCCACGGGCATATAGACCCCCGCATCAATCGTAAGATTGCTTTCGCCTGAGTACATGATGGGCGTTTGCGTTGTATATCCGTAGGAACCGGCACCTGTCGTCGTAATAGCATCGGAGTCATTGGTGTCGCTATCGTTGTTTTCTGCTGTGAAACGATACTTGTAGGTATTACCATAGAGGTGACTAACGGGCTGTGCGAACTTGACACTGTACTTAAAACCTGGTGGTAGATTATCAAAGAGATAGTTTCCGTTGGCATCCGTGGCGGTACTCTTGTAATAAGAACCATTTTTGTAGAGTGTCACCATTACACCTGCCAAATCGTTTCCATTTGCATCATCGTCCACAAACGTATTGTTCGCATCATCTTTTTTACCATTCGCATTCTCATCGTACCACAACTGGTCACCAATCTTGATGGGGATATAGATACCTGCATCGACGGTCATGTTGTTTTCACCTGAAACCAAAATAATAGTATCTGTTTTTTTAGTCGTGGGATTGGCGTCACTGTCGTTGGTATCGTCACTTCCTATATTTTGTTGAGTGATGCGGTAGGTGCTATTGATATCAAATGTCACCACATAGGGTCCAGGGATTATGTTGTCAAATAGATACGTGCCATTCTCATCGGTCGTCGTTGTAAGTTCTTCATTGGTGTAGGTATTAAGAGCTTTGACAATGACTCCCGCTACTCCTTGTTCGTTGGCACTATGGTCTTGAATACCGTTGCCATCATAATCAAGCCAAACGCTATCACCCAAATCTACCCCTGCCTTATAGACACCTGCATCAAGAGTAGTATCTTTTTCGCCCGATTCCAAATTCACACTGGGCGTTTTGCCTGTCGTACGATTGGCATCGCTGTTATTGGTGTGGTCTATTCCAGCTTTGCTAAATTGATAGAGTGTAAATTCATAAGTAGCATCAGGGAGATTAAACTCCACATAGTAATCTCCTGGGATTAAATCCTTGAAAAGATAACTTCCATCGGTAGTAATATTCGTCTCTTGTACGGTAGCATTGCCCTCTTTGTAGAGTTTGATGGTTACGCTTTCTGTGTAATTACCCTCACCGCTATCTTGCTTACCGTCTCCATTAATATCAATCCAAATTCTATCTCCTAGCTCGGCAAGGTCATAAAACCCTGCATCGAGGGTTAGGTTATTGTCTCCGTAGTTTACAAAGAAAATCGGAGTAGATTTGTTGCTATCAAATATATCGCTATCAAGACTATCGGTAGTTGTGTTTTTATCTCTAGGTGAAACAGCGTCATAGCTTTTGTCTCCATCGGGAGAGTTATTGGTGACATCAGAAGCATTGAACTCTACATAATAATCACCCGAGGAGTTCACATCAAAGCCATACTCACCGCTGCTATTCGTCTCTGTAGTAGCTACCAAATCTCCATTAGATTTATAGAGCTTAACAACTACTCCTTGTATGCCGCTCTCTGCTCCGCCATCTTGAATCCCATCAGCATCTCTATCGTGCCATACTTTATCACCGATATGAATAGGTTTATGGACTATTACGCTTTCGTTGCCATCATTGTTGCTCGTATTGTTTTCGAGTTGTTTCCACTTATCCGTGCCATCATCGTTGGAGCGTACCCACGTGCGATTGAGGACGGTTGTATTTTTATCAACGCCACCCGTGTAAGTTGTGAAACGTACAGGTACGGTAATGCGACGCCACTCATTGCTACGCATCACCCCATCTTTATCATTGAGGTTACACTCCAATGTAGTGTTGCTATCTTTAACCAAACAGCTTCCATTATCACCTAGCTCGTTAGAAGAGTTCCCCTCAATCACAGGTGTACCTACGATTTTCATTCCAGTAGGCAACATATCTTTGACTTGTGTATTGGGAGCGTATCCAGGTCCGTCGTTTTCGACATAGAATGTGAAGTTAAAATCCTCCCCTACCTCTACGGGGCTTTTGGTCGAAGTTTTGGTGATATTCAAATCAATCGCCGTTCGTACTGTTGTCTTCTCATCCTCTTCGTTGTTTTCAGCCTCTGTCTCATTTTGATCACAAGTGACATTGACCTCATCGTGATAGACATCCCCTTTGATTTGATGAGGAGCTTCATCGACATGAAAGACCAAATAGCGTTCATATTTACCCTTGCTTTGCAAAATTCCTGGTACGCTACAGTTTATTTCGGGTGGATTATCGTTAGGTTTAAACGTTGCAGGGCTAGGGAGTGTGCAGTGACGAGTTGTATCATAATCACTTCCGTACTTATTATCCGTATCTCCTAAAAAGGTCATGTTGTGATCATCAGGAGAGACATTTACGACTCTATCGATGTATTTTACATTGGTTGCCTCTGAGGGTCCAAAGTTGTTGATAGTAATCTTATAGACGATAATATTACTGGCATTATTATCGGGGTTGTACTTGACAGGCTCAATGAAAATCTCCGACTCATCCTTTTCGATAGAAATATCCACCTCACCGTAGGTAATAGGCAGGGTCTCATTAAGCTCATCGTTGGTATGGTTCATATCAAAGGTGCTTGTCTCTACGCTCACACTATTATTAAGCTCCCATGGTGTTTTGGGTGGCGTATTGTAGTGAATGGGGCGAAGTCTTAGAGTAATATTGGCAGTCCCTTTGGGCTCTAGCGTACCAATAGCACACTCAAGTGTTTTATTCTCGTCCGCTAAGTTACAAGTATAAGCACCATTATCGACTTCAAGCAGTCGATAGATATTTGTATCAAAGAGATTGGTGAGATTGACATCCTCCGCAGGGGCTGGACCGTTGTTTTGGATTTGGATATAGTAGAGTGCATCCGTTCCTGCTTTGATTTTACCATCTCGTATCTCTGAAAAAACCACCTCATTACGAACTACCTGCACATCGGCTTTAGGATCTACTGTGAGGCTGGTATCGTCTTGGTTGTTGCTTCGGTTGGAGTCCCCTACATTGTTTGAAAAGGCACTAGCGGTGTTGGTTTTGGTGCCGTGAAGCATTGCACCGCTTACGGTGATATTGACCTCTACACTCTTGTTGGCTTCAAGCGTATCAATCGTACATCGCACTTCACCGCCATTGATAGTACATCCACCCCAATCGCTACTATTATGCTCTACCGATAGGCTTGTTGCTCCCAAAGAACCATGCCCTGCGTAGTATTGGGGTATGTTGTCGCTTACAAGTATATTGGTTGCACTTCCTGGTCCTTTGTTTTGGACAAGAAGTTGATAGGTTACATTGGTGTCACTTGTGGGTACTGTGGCTTTGTTGCTGGTTTTGGTGACGACAATATCGGCATCGTTATTGGTAGCTGTAGCATTGATTTCGGCTACTTTATTGTCGTTGTCACTATTATGATCCCCTGGAGTTCCCAATGAAGTGGTATTGACCTCTACCTCATTATCCAAAACACCTGCCTGCTCAGCTTTTGTTTCGATTTTAAGATCAGATGCCGTTGCATCGTTGGCTAAAGCTTCGTCGTAAACACAACTTACTATTCCACTACTATGAGTACAATTCCAATTCGTTCCGCTAAATCCTACATAGCTCTCATTGACATCGAGTTTGTCATTGACACGGATTTGATTGGCTGTAGCATCACGAGGACCGTAGTTTTTGACACTAATAGTAGAGATAATATTATCCCCCACTGTTACAGGGTTGCCTGATATTGGGTTGTTTTTGGTTACTTTGACCTTATCGACCCCGATATCGAGTTGATCGACTCGTACCTTATAGCTTATTGATGAGGCATTATTGTCGCTCAAATCACCATCGGCTAGAGTGGTAGAGTTTACATCCGCCGAGTTTTTATAGTTTGTATCGCTTCCTGTTGTGGGCGTGGTGGTTTTGATGGTAATCGTTTCGTTAGTCCCTTTGCTTAGATTACCGTCTCGCTTACACTCTACATATTGTCCTGCTACGGTACAGTTCCAATCCGCAGGTACAGTAGAGATATTGTTTTCATCAAAAGTGTGTCCTGCAGGGATAGTATCTCGTACCACCACATTTGGGGCATCGACATAGCCTGTATTGCTTACTTTAAGCGTAAAGGTAGCCACCTCTCCTTCGATAAATACTGCCTTATCTACACTCTTTTCCATCTTGAGGTTTGTACCCTCTAGTATCGTGACGTTGACATCGTTGAAGTTGTTGCTGGTATTGATATCAAAAATATTATCAACCGAATCGACTTCGCCTACAAGCGTAACATTTCCAAAGTTATCAGTAGCCTTAAGACGAAAATTAAAAGTAGAGTTGCAATCTACAGGAAACTCACTTCCATTGTTGTAGCTGCAGACAATATCAGTACCCACTTGACTACACGCCCACAAGCTATCGTTATTATCAGGCGTTGCGGCATCATCATGCTCAAAAACAAACCCACTAGGCAAAACATACTTCACCGTTACCGTGTTGGTGCCATAGGGTCCATTATTGGTTACTTTGGTGGTGTAGGTCGCAATCCCTCCACTAATCACCTCAGGCGTGGGATCGACAAGCACCGTGACAATCTCCATATCAGCACTGGGAATAACGGTGGTTTTGGTATTTTCTTGATCGTTGGCGAGGTTGGTATCTTTTTCGTAACTCACCGTAGCGTAGCTCTTAAAGACACCCGTCACAGGTCCTGCTTTGACAGTGATATTAAGCTCTTGGTAACTATTGCCAGAAAAAGGAGGTGCAAAAGTACATTTTAATTGATCATTTGCTCCGCCCACACTGGGTGTTGCACCACCATAGGTACAACTGTGTCCACTATTGACCCTCTCGTAGGTAAAGCCACCAGGGATACTAATGTTGAGTTCCACATTGGCATCCGTTGGAATACCCGTGTTGTTTTGTAGCTTGACATAATAGTCAAAACTCGTACCCGCAGGGACTTGTTCTTTGCTATCTTTGAAAATAGCAGGTTGCATATCGGTCTCGCCTGATGCGTAGAGAGTGTTAGCCAAAATCATATTGAAAAACAACACCATCATCAAAAAGCGTAATTTCATCGTCTATCCTTTCTATAAGGGTTTTTTATTGATTGTATGCAACTCAGCCATCTCAAAGAGATCTGTAGCTTTCCGCCTTATCCTCGCAGATAATTTGGCCTTATACTTGTCGAATTGTTACAAATACAACACATCTAGCAAATAAATTGAAATTAAAAAAAGGATAATTTTTATTCTTTTGGATAGTTTGTTGTTAGACTGTAGCAAAAAGTAGTGAAGAAAACAATACTAAAGAGATTTAGTATATGGTATAAAAGATTTGACTTTTTATTATACCCTAGAAAACTTTAAAAACAAAGCAAAAAGTACCAATCCTACAACAATTAAAAAACTGTTACCAATCGTATCGTGTGCAAAGGCAAAGTAACCAGAGTCTAATTTGACGGCATACACGACAAACACAATGCGTAGAAAATTGGCTACTATCATAACAATGTAACCAATTGCTATCCACAAAAGTTTTTGTCGCACTTGGGCTTGGTGTGCTGCAATCGAAGCAAAAAATACCCATAAACCTACTACTCCATTGCATGATTTGTCAATCGTAATGTGATAAAAGGGAGTAATTACAATATGATAGGCATCTACTTCAAAATGCAAAGCAAGTGCCTCTATCAAAAGTTTTTGATGAAAGTGATTGAGTTGTATCGCTAAGGCGTTATTATCAAAAAAGAGAAAATAGAGCAGTCCTGCAACATAAAGAGGATAGAGGAGCAAAAAACGTTTCATGATTTTATTGCTCCACAAAAATTAAAAGTCGTACGTAACACCAAACGAGATCATATCCATATCAGGTCGCCCATCTTTTTCGAGGAGTTTTTGATAATCCATAAAGAGTCCCCAACCCTTCTCTTGGTCACCCAGACCATCAAAGACTCTCTCGTAACTTCCCTCTTTTTTAGTATCCTTAGAGAGGTCGTACTCCAACCCCACGCCCCACGAAAAGCCTGTATCATCAAAGCTTACCACTGGATTGTCGCCAATCTCAGTGTAGGCATATCCTGCCAATACATAAACATTGATATCGTTGGTGATATGATATTGAGGTTTGGCAAAAATCCCATAATGGGCTTTGAGTCTCGCCCCCTCATCCTCTATCCATGTCGTAGCCCCACGCAACTCTATACCAAAATATTGATTAAAATCATACCCTACGCGCAACAACGCCCCATAGGTATAATCCTCAAAAACACCATCGCCACAAAAACACGTCCCATCAAAAAAGACTCGTGAAACCCCAACACCCACATACAATCCTGATACATCAACTTTCTCATCAAGTACAGGAATAATAGGAGGGATAAAATCAGCTCCCCCAAAACTCTTACTGCCCAAAGCAACTATCATAGCCATCAAAACCGCTATTTTTTTCATGATTTGACCTTTATTTTAAACTATTAACTCTAAACAAAAAAATATTGAAATTATAACACGATTAAGTTAAACTTTAGATAAAAAATTGTTTAAGGAATGGATACGAGATATACAACAATGTTTAATTGTTCGACTAACTATTGTTTTATGGATTTTGCGTATAAAAGTTCTGAATCCAAATCAAGCTTGTTTGCCCATTGGATACTGTCGAAGCTCACTTTTACGCTATCAAAAAGTACTTTATCTTTAAGTTCTTTAAATTTGCCTATTTCCAAATAAACAGAAACATCAAATTCCCTAATCTCTTCGTTTTCAAATGTTAAAATCAATTTGTACCCGTCTTTTGGTTTTACATCTTTTACGGCTAAATACATAGTTTCACCTTCTTGCTATCTTAAAGGATCAATTAAAAAGAGCAATTCTCCATTTTGTTGGCATTTTTTCTCACTTTTTTGATTAATTAATGTTCAACCTTGCTTTTTCAACAATCTACCCATCCATAATTCCCACTCTTAAAGCCTCTTCGTAGCTTGTCGCTCCCTCTTCTACGAGTTCTCTAAGCTGGTCGGCGATGGTTTTCATCCCCTTTTTTTTCATTTGGGTTCGGATTTGATGGTCGGTAAAATTTTGTTTGATCATCTCTTTGACGCTATCATCGACCATAAAAAGCTCACCCACTGCTACACGCCCTTTGTAGCCCGTAAAGTCGCACATTTTGCACCCCATGGCGTGCTTGGTTGTAGCATAAGGAGAGAGGCTAATATCCTTTTTGGCTACATCGCTTAGTTGCGTATCGGTTTTGCAGTGTTCGCAAAGCTTACGTACCAACCGTTGAGCCAATACCCCCAAAAGCGTTGAAGAGATAAGATAACCGGCAATCCCCATATCCATAAGACGTGTCAAAGAAGAGGTAGAGTCATTGGTGTGAAGCGTTGAGAGCAAGAGGTGTCCCGTAAGAGCCGATTGGAGTGCAATCTCACCCGTCTCATGGTCTCGTATCTCCCCTATCATAATGACATCGGGGTCTTGACGCAAAATTGAGCGAAGCCCCGAAGCAAAGGTAAGCCCCACTTTGGCATTGACTTGAATTTGGTTGATGTTTTGAGCGTTGTACTCCACGGGGTCTTCTACGGTAATGATATTTTTGTCAGGCGTAGCGATGTGTTGCAAAAAGGCGTGCAGTGTAGTTGATTTACCGCTTCCCGTAGGACCCGTAACCAATATCATCCCATGAGAGTGACGAAGCAACGAGTAAAATCGCTGGGTCATTTCGTGGGTAAAGCCTAGATTTTCAAGTGTAGGAATATGCTCACTTTGCATCAATATCCGCATAACAATACGCTCACCGTAATAGGTTGGCAAAATAGAGACACGAATATCGAGTGTTTTGCCTGAAATCGTCACTTGCGTACGCCCATCTTGAGGGACTCGTTTTTCGGAAATATCAAGATTGGAGATGACTTTGATACGGTTGGTGACAAGCCCGATTACTTTTTTGTCCAAATCGATATGCTTTTTGAGCGCTCCATCTATACGAAAACGCACTTCGCCCTTTTTTTCGTTGTTTTCGATGTGAATATCACTCGCACCTTTTTTGATAGCTTGAAAAAAGAGAGAATTAACAAGCTTCACGATAGGAGCCGAGCCCTCGCTTGAGAGCAAATCTTGAGAGTTTTGAATAAACTCTAGCAAATCGGACTCTATCTCTATCAACTCATCGGAGGTAGAGGAGCTAATATCATCAAAATCGCTGCTGGTTTGTATCTCTTGAAATTTATTCAAAAGTCGCTCATAGCTCTCATCATCGACAAGATTGAGTGGGTATTCAATCGAGAGCTTGGCTAGATAATTGAGGGCAGAGGCGAGTGTAGAGGATTTGGTAATGGCTACCTTTTGATTTTCTACAATCGAGAACAAAAGCGCGTGTTTGGTAGATAGTTTGTGATCAATCTCCTCTTCCCATAACGGCTCCAAATTGACATCGACAAGCTTTGGTATCTGCATTAGTTATCTTTTCCTGGTATAAAAATCTTATCGCTCTCATCGTGTCGGATACGGCTACTAGCGGGGTGTGCTGTAAAGGATTCGGGGGTTGTCGTAGTCGTTACATGGGTTGTTTTAATCCGTGTATCACCTGTACGTCTCTTTTCAAGCCCATCAAAGATGAGCTGATTGTACTTCTCTTGCAATCCATCGAGTTCTACAAGCAAGGTTTTAAGTTTTTTAAGGTCGCCGCTTCGCTTGACAATATAGGGGGTAAGGTAGATGACGACATTGACTTCACTTTTGGAATTGGCAGTCGATTTAAAAAGCTCTCCGAAGATGGGAATATCGCCCAAAATAGGCACTTTGGTAACCGATTTACCCGTAGAGCTTTTGATAAGCCCCCCGATAATAATCGTCTCGCCGTTATCGACAATGGCATTGGTAAGCACTTTTCGTTTGGTTGTGGTGGGTCTATCGGCGGTAGAACCTGATGTTCCCAAAATATCCTCAATCACGGTTTCAACGCTTAGATTGACTTTGTTGTTGCTTGAGAGTCTGGGTTTGACTTTGAGTGTGATACCAATATCTTCACGACTGTAGGTGTTTCGTGTCATATCTTGAGCGTTGTTACCCTGAACGGTACTGGTCAAAATCGATTGGGTTTGCCCTACATAGACAGAGGCCTCTTTGTTGTTGGTACACAAAATAGAGGGTTCATTCAAAATTTGTGCTCCGCCGTTTTGAGCCAATAAATCAATCTTCGCCCCCAATGCAAAGAGTTCGGCTATATCGCTTGAAAACTTAAAGGGAGTATTGGTGTTGGTAATAGCATTTCCATTGGCATCGTAGCTGGTCGTTTGGGTATTAAGAAAGCTCAAAAGATTTTGCGATACCATCATCGAAGATCCTCCTAACATCCCACCTGCGAGTGAGTAGAGACCATTAGAGGTAATTCTACCCCCCTCAAATCCATAGCGAATCCCTAGCTCTCGTGCGATGTTGTTGTTGATTTCAACAATTTTGGCCTTGACAAAGACTTGAGGTTTTTCGACATCTATTTTGGCAATTGTATCACGAATGTTTTTGATTTGTTCGGGAGTAGCTAAAAGTATCAAAGCGTTTCGCTCGACATCGCTTACTACCATCGCCTTTTGAGCTTCGGCGTTGTTAGCCCCTTTGCCCTTGACGGCGGAGTTGGCTACGGCTACACCGTTCATTTGGGCGATTACCTTGGAGAGAATCTTCTCCATCTCTTCGACGTTGGAATTTTTGAGCGGTACAACGTACATCTTTTGCTCCGTACCCTCACCCTCAATATCAAGCTTTTTGACGTAATTGACCATACGATTGACATTATCTTTTTGTCCTACCAAAATAATCGTATTACTAGCCTCATCCGCCATAACATCGACTTTTTCGCTCTCAATGGTTTGGTCAAAGAGCTTTTTGGCCATTAAATCGACATTTAGTTGTACCGTTTTTGCCGAAGCGTTTTTAAGCTTGACAAAAATAGAACCTTTTGTGCCGCTATCTTCAATGGCATCAATGAGTTTTTTGATGGCTTGGAGCGTGATGGGATTAGCAGTAATGGAGAGGGCGTTGTTTTTAAAAGAGAGTACTTGAGCGTTTTTATGCAAAAGCGGACGAATTTGAGCCCGTATAAGCATTGCATTGGTATATTTAAGAGGGAAGATAACGGTACGCATCGTATCTCCCATAACCGATTCACTTACAGCTAGTCCCTCACCTGCAGCTTCGTTGTGTTTAACGACTTTATAAAAATCTCCCAAATCAACCAAAGCAAGATTGTGTGTTGCCAAAATAGAGTTGGCTAGTTGAATGAGTGAACTCTTTTTGATAGGCTTTTGGGTGATAAAATTGACTTTACCGTTAAGCTTCTCATCAACTAGAATATTCTTTTGGGTAATCTTGCTGATATTTTCAATGAAATCAGCAAGTTCCAAATCTTGAAAATTGACGTTAATCGTCTCTTCTTGTGAGGTAGCATTATTTTCCCCCCATACCAATGATACAATAAGCATCAATACCATTGCCATTTTATTTAATCTCATAATCTAACTCCATCTCCTGATTTTTTCGTTCTATTGTCACAGTTAAGCCCTGCATGGTTTGAATGTTTTTGTAGGCATCAAAAGCATCTTGGTAGCTATCAAGTCGCTCTCCATTGATAGCCAAAATAATATCACCTCGTTCAAGCCCCAACTTCTCAAAGCCGCTATCACGACGCACAAATCGCACCATAAAGCCTACAATCTCTTTGCCACTTTTGATTTCGCTAATGCCAATATCTTTCCATATATCTTTGGGTTGTTTCATGTATCCCTCGAGCATATCACGCTTGACGATTCTGACACTGCCTCTATCTACCACATCGGCCGCCTGCTTGCTCTCCCCTTTGGGCAACGAAGCGGTTGTAATGCTAGAGTGTGTTGAGGGTTTTTTGGAGGTAAATTTCAACGCATAGCGTTTGCCCTCTTTTTCAAAAAAAGCCTCATCACGCGAGGCATCTATCAAGACAAATCCATCAACATTTTGACCCTTTGAGAGTATATGTGTTTTGGGACCTTTTTGCACCGTAACTATCACGATATCGTGCGAGGCATAGATACCTATGAGACTCAAAGCACTAATAGGTGTAGCGGGTTGCGTGATTGGAACGGGTTGGGTGTTAATCTTTTCTCTCTCTTGTTTGGCAAGATTGAAGCGATAATAGAGGGGTTTTACATCACTTTTGCTTTGAAGCTCTTGCGTTTGAGAGGGCAAAAAGATAAGCGTTACGACAAACCATACCGCCTTAACTCCCACCATCAAAGCCAAAACAAAGAGAATAGATTGGATATTTTCACTCTTAAATAGCGTTTTCATAGTACCATCCATTCTCATCTTGTTGCATCATGGGTTTGAGCCACTCGCTTCCATTGATGTCGGCTATATTGATACGCACCCTACCCTCTTGAGTCATGGTGAGTTTGGCGTGAAGCACTTTGTCTTGATAAGAGAGTTTGATTCCTAGCCCCTTGGGAGCAAAAAGCGAATGGGTAACGCTTAGGTTAAACTCATCCAAAGGTACAATTGAGCGACTTGAAGCATCCAGCACGACACGGCTAACATCCACAGAGCTAAAAAGCAACAACGTTGAAATATCAAGCTCCCCAATCGTAGCCACTTCAACACCTTTGACCGATAGACTCGCACCCTTTGCCTCAATGCCAAAAAGCTTTGCGTTAAGTGTTTCATGGGAGATAACCGTATCGCTCAAAGCCAACTCCTCTTCTATAAGAAAAAAGAGACGCTCTTTAGGAGCTAAAGTAACGATACCAAACCAAATCACAACAAACGCAATCAGTATCTTTTTTACCATTTGCATACAAGCTCCAATCGATAGGTTTTATCCTCTTTGGTGAACGAAAACTTATCAATAACAACGGCTAGTGTTGCTATTTTGTTGCTTAGACGATTGAGTTCGTCGATGCTAAGGGATTTGAAAGTAGCTGTTAGTTTTTGGCTTTTGATTCCAAAGCTCTCTATCTTCTCTTTGGCTACTGTACGCTCCAAAGCATTAAGTTTTTTGCTTAGTGCTTTATCTCCCCAAAGCTCTTGGAGAGCAATAACACGACTCACTTCGATTTGGGCTTGGCTAAGTTCTACTTTGGACTCTTTTAAGGAGCTATATGAAACCATCTTGTAGCCAAAACCCAGAAGCATAAAAAGCATCGAAGAGGCTACAATAATCTCCAATTTGTACCGTTTAATGTTCATATTTTTGCCTCCAACTCAATGGTTGTAGCGTCAATGGATGTGATTTTAATCGATTTATTGAGCATATTGTAACTGCTTGTATTGGGTACTTTGAGTTTGGCTTTCATGGTTACGTTCGTTATTTCGATACTCTCCACAACGCCACCGTAACGCACCACAGAGTCAATCTCCTTGAAAAACTCTCGCTTTTTTCGCTCCATGGTATCTCGTGAGCTGTATTTTTTGGCAATGCTATCACGGGAGTATTTGCTTTGGAGTGCGGGATAATCCTCTAATAACGCCTCTACGCTTTGACCCTGTTTGGATTTAATTGAAGCGTATCCAAACCCCTCAATCCAAAAGATAGTTCCCAATAGTGCAAACAAAGAGGCTAGAAGCACAGTATCTTTTTTGGCTATCGCTCTGCCCCTATCAATCCCAAACGATACCCCACCGCTAGAAGGACGAAAGCTCTCATCAAAACGCAAAAAGCGTCGCTCTCCAAAGAGTGTTTTGGGCATGACCGTTACAACATCATCAATCAACCCCAATGCGACTGCATTGTTAAGTTCAATAGGATTGGCAAACATCGTTGCACTTTGTTGAGCTACATAGAGATTTTCGACACGCATAGGGTCAATCCCGCATTTGTGCAAAGCCTCTACAATCTTGTGTGTTTGATAGGCGACAAAGACCCATCCTTGCTCATCTTTGAAAACAATATATTGATACTCTCCAGCCTCTAGCAACTCATCAAGCACCGAAGGGGCTAACTTTTTGGCTTGGTAGTGGTAGCCAATCTCAAGAGCCTCTCGTTTGAGCGTATAGAGCGAGGGGGAGAGCATAATATCAACGCTCTCGCCCTCAAAACGCAGGGTTGTTGCAGAGTTGCTTAGGAGTATCAAATCCCGCTTATTGTTTCGAATAAAATTCAAAATACTGCGCCTTTCCATCTAAATAATTAAAACTAAAACTGTAAACACCGCTGTTGTAGGCGTACGAGGTAGTACATTTCATTTGTTTTGACAAAGCATTGGAGAAGATGGTTTTGTCGTACATCTCCATGTTTGCACCGTTATCGTTTAAAAATGCTGCCAAATCCTCTCCCTCTATCCACCCCTCATCGACGCTCTTTAAATCCAAATCAAAAAGCAACGCAATAAGCTCTGATGAAACGTATTTGCTATCGATATTGGCATTGGGCGATACAAAAGAGAAGTATTGTTTCCAATTTATATTCAAAGCCTTGGTATCCCCCGTCTCTGCAACGTAGCGGTTTATAATCGTGTTGAACTGTTTGGGCGAAATTATACCTTTTTTTTGTTTTAATCTAATAGACTCATTTTTTCCCTCAATATCTTCCATGATAAACTCCAATAGCTTAGAATCATCCTCCAGATTGTATTGAGTTGCAATAGTATCAAAAAGTTTGGTAACAATGGCGTATTTTTTTTGATTTTTGGTATCGTTTTGTAACCCAAACCAATTAATATCGACACCATTACTCAGCGGTTCACACCCAATTGAGAGGTAAAACTCCCCCTCTTGTTCTTGAAGCGTTTGGGGTGCTAGATACAAAGTCGAGATGATATCCGAGGCATTTTTGCCTTTGAGAAGTCCATCTAGGGTGCGTGCAATATCGGCATAATAGATATTGGCTTGAACAATCGCTAAGGTGTGAAGCGAATCTTTTTTGGCTCTTTCAAGATAGGAAAAAGCTACCCCCATGAGTGCCAAAAGCGCAGCAATAACCGTCAATGTAATAAGCAGTGCAATGGCTTTTCTCAAACTTGTTCCTTTTTCTATTTAATGTATTTCTTCTGGAAGATGAACACGTCCACCTTCCATTCATCTCACTAAAGCTTCGCCTTTGGCGAGAAAGAATTAACGTATTTCTTCTGGAAGATGAACACGTCCACCTTCCATTCATCTCACTAAAGCTTCGCCTTTGGCGAGAAATGCTGTTATTTTAACTGACCTTACGCACCTGCTTTATAATGGTATTTTTAGGACTTTAGTCCCACTTCCGACAAAAGTGCGTAACATCAGGTTTTGAAAAGCACCCACCCTGCAAAATATCAATTTTTCTCTCAAAGTGCGTTATATTAACCTCAATTGGGTAAAGTTCCAAATTGAAGCGATAATCCTTTGCTCAACCGCATTTTATGCTTTTAAAAGCACTAAGTGAGTAAAATATTATCCAAATTTTTATTAATAAAGTTATAAAACCTATAAATGTAAGGAAATTTTATGAATACTCAACGCTACACCAAAGCTTTTTCTCTTCTTGAACTCTTGGTTGTCATCTTGATTTTGGGTCTTTTAGCGGCTTTTGTTGCTCCTCGTGTCATTGCACAAGGAGAAAGAGCTCAACGTGACCTTGTGTGTACCCAAATGAAAACCATTGGAGAGGCGCTTAAGACTTTTAAGCTTGATAACGGTGCTTTTCCCGATACCGAAGAGGGACTCTCCGCACTCGTAACCAATCCTGCTAGCGACAAATACCCCAACTATCTTAACAATGGCTACATTGAACGTATCCCAAAAGATTCATGGAAAACCCCCATTACCTACATCAAAAACGATGACAATTATGAGCTTATTAGCTTTGCTTCGGATAGAAAAGAGGGTGGAAGCGGTGATGGAGAAGATATATTTTTAAGCACTTGCTTGAAGTAGTAACGTTTGAAACATAGAGCATTTTCACTCATTGAACTGCTTGTTGTTGTCTTTTTAATTTCACTGGTTTACTACTTTGTTTTGAGCAACGTCACGATAGACAAAAATCAAGAAGAGAAGATTCTAACCCCCCTAGCACTTCCCTCTATCGCCCAAGAACTTCTTAAGGGCGAGGGTGAGATTTTTTGTATCAACGAATGCCAAACTTGCTACTACACACCTACCTATGGCGATATGCATCTTTTTGAGGGCAAAATTGATTTGGGCAAAGAGGTTGAAGTCTATACGCTTGACCGCTCCAACAACTTTCAAAAACAAGAGTTTGGTCGCATTGATGATGCAAAAGTCTGTTTGCGTTTTCGCCTCTATCTCAACCAAAGCTCCACAAAACTTGTCATTAAAAACACCCGTGGAGTCTTCTATCTCCCCTCCTACTTTGGAGAGCCTCAAAAGGTAGCCACTCTCGAAGAGGCACAAGAGCTATGGACACAACACAACCGTATCATCTCAAGCGGAGGCGATTTTTACTAATGCATTCAAAAATAAAATCACGCAAAGCCTTTACCATTATCGAACTCCTTGTTTCAGTAGGGCTTATTGCTATTGTCGTTATGGGTATCCTCAAACTCCAATCCCAAACCCGTGACATGGCATTTTATATCTCCAATCGTGCCAAAGTGCAACTCTCCAATACGCTCTTTACGCTCGATAGCGTCCAACAATATCACGAGTCCAACAAAGATGCCTATACTATCGTCGGAAATAGTTTTAAATTTGATGATTTCAAAAGTAAAGAGCAACTTGAAAAGATTAAGCGTGACATATTTATCACCGATTCCCTCGCACTTGACGAAGAACAAGCCCTACCCTTTAAAGTCTATCAAATCAAACTCCGTGGAGACGGTGCAGCTTCTAGTTTTTATCGCTTTGGAATCAATTAATCACTTTAAATCAAAATCTCCATTTTTGATATTCACAATATCGGCTATTAATCTTTGATAAGTATAATATACCCTAAATGCACCCCAATGGAACGCCATGGCAAAAAAGAAAAAACATATCGTCAAGCTCAATACTAAAGTACGATCTTTATTTAATGAATTACCCTTTGATGAGGGCATTGCGGAAGTGGATACAACACTTTTAGAGGGCTTGATTGTTGCACTTGATATAGAGATAGAGCCTACACGCGCAGGGATGATCAAAACACTTCGGCGAATTTGGAGCGAGGGGGATTATCCTAAGCGTCACCAAATCGTCAAGCATCTTGATACCTACTATCACCCCAATCGTGTCTCCAAAAAAATCAAAAAAGATTTAAGAGACAAAATCAAAGATGCACTAAGTGAAAGGGTCTATACAAAATTAGACGAAGAGCTTTTGATTGAATATTTTGCACATACTCCCCTCTCTTCAGTCTCACTTGAAGCGATTGCTTTTGAGTTTGCTCATATTCAAAATCAAGAACATATCCATAAGTTACAAAAGCGTTTGGGCGTTACCTTTGCTCCCAATGAGATTGAATTTTATGCCAAATACCACTTTGAACTCTTTGGCGTGACCTTTGAAAAGGAATTGTTGGGCGGCTTTGAACCCATTGACAATCTCCTTAGTCTAAGCGATGAAGCCATAACCCATCAAATCAACGACGCCAAACAAAACGCCTACGACCAAAAGTCCAAAAGTATCGCAGAGTTTATTGACTCCATCTCACAGCACCCCTATTTGACGCAAGATGAGATTATTGAGCATATCAAAAAAGCTCCCGTGGACTCTGAACTCTACCATATTCCTCTTGATGTAGAAATCTTCAAACGCCTAGTCAAAGGTAGCTCTTCCAAGGTAGAGTATCGTTTTGAGAGCGGGTATCAACCCAATCAAATCATCGTCAAAAAAGATAAAAACTATCAACTCTTCAACACCCCATTAGAGTTTACGCTAGAGACAACTTATACCAAAAACTTTCTTTCAGGCGTGGTGTGGAGGGGTGATAAGCTACCGTTTCATGTCGATTTTAGCAATGTCTATGAAGAGGCGGTTCGTGCCTTTGAGATATGGATTGATATGCTTTACCGTGAGCTTGAAGAACTTTCAAGAGAGGTTCCCATTGATGCCTATGCGATAGAAAATTTTATTCTCGAAACCATTACGCCGATTATTGAGAGCAAACGAGAACTCAAACTCAAAGAGAAACACGCCCGTACTATTCGTCACAACTTTTTGGAGTATATCAAGCCCCTTGAGGAGCAAAAGCAACGAGAAGAGTTGTTGGCCAAATCGATTCGAGATTTTAAATCGCTCTTTCCACTAGCAAGAAGCCTTAAGCGAGAGATTATTTTTCACGCAGGTCCTACCAATAGCGGTAAAACCTATCAAGCCATGAAAGGACTCAAGGGGGCTACTACTGGTTATTATTTGGCACCTTTGCGACTACTAGCCCTTGAGGGATATGAGGATTTGCGTTTAAGTGGGGTGAATGTTTCGCTTATTACAGGAGAAGAGGAGATTATTGACGAGGAATCGACGCATATCTGCTCCACTATCGAGATGCTCAATACTTCGGTCGATGTCGATGTGTGTGTGATTGATGAGATACAGATGATTGACGATAGAGATAGAGGCTGGGCGTGGACGAATGCCCTTATTGGCGCTCCTGCTAAAAAAATCTATCTCACAGGTTCGAGCGACGCTTTGGAAGCTGTCAAAGGAATTTGTGAATATCTTGATGAAAAGCTCACCATTGTGGAGTTTCAACGCAAAAATGAACTCCTCCTTTTGCCCCATCCCACGGATATGGGTCAAATTGAAAAAGGGACAGCAATTGTGTCGTTTTCAAGACGCGATGTGCTTTCGCTCAAACAGCAACTAGCCCACAAATACCAAATCTCCGTCGTCTATGGTAATCTCTCTCCCGAAGTACGCCGAGAAGAGGCCAGACGCTTCAGGGAGGGCGAGAGCGATATTTTAATCTCCACCGATGCGATTGCTATGGGGCTTAATTTGCCTATCAAAACCATGCTCTTTGCTAAAGACAACAAATTTGACGGACTTCGTCGCCGTGAAATTACTACCACGGAAGTGTTGCAAATTTCAGGTCGTGCAGGGCGTTACGGGATAGAGGAGAGGGGCTATGTGGGGGCGTTAAACTCTTCATCTATTTTGGCACACATCAAAAAAATGTTCAAAAAGCCGCTTCCCCCCATCAAGCCTCCTTTTGCGGTGATGGCAAGTTTGGAACACGTTTTGCTCATCGGTGAAATTCTTGATACCGATAATTTGGTGAGCATTTTGGCATTTTTTGCTGATAATATGGAGTTTGATGGTCCTTTTGTGGCGGCCAATATCGATTCGATGCTCGAAATTGCCCATATTGTAAGCGATTACAAGCTTAATCTCATCAGTCGTTACCATTTAGCATGTGCTCCTGCTAGTATCTCTTCGCCCTATATCGAAAACAAATTTCACTACTACATCCGCCATCTTGAAAAGGGCGAGGCGATTGTGTATATCCCCCCTCGCAAATTGCCCAAATACGCACTCACCAACGAAATGATGCTCGATGCTGAAGATAGAGTACGGGAAATATCGCTCTACCTTTGGCTTTCGTTTAAATTCCCAGAGTATTTTCAAGATATACACAAAGCCACCGATGCCCGTATCAAACTCAACCGCTTCATCGAAGAGTCGCTCAAACGAGGAGAACTTATCAAACGTTGTACCAAATGCGGTAAAGATTTGGATTTTTCTTATAAATTTTCAATTTGCGAGGGTTGCTTCAACCGAAAAAACCGCAGCTATCGACGCTTTGGTTAGGTGGAACGAGAAAAGACTATTGAGGTGTTTGGCTCTTTTTGAAGCGTTCTATGGCTCTAAGGCGGGAGGATTTGGTATCGACAATGGGCATAGTGGGGTAGTCACCGATAAACATCGCCCATTCTTTAAGCCCGTACTCTTTGTGAATAAGGGCATTGGGCAAGACTTCCAGCTGAGGTAAGAGTCGTTTGATAAAGAGGCAATCTTTGTCAAATTTGAGCGATTGGGTATAGGGGTTAAAGACTCTAAAATAAGGCACAGCGTCAGCACCCGTACTAGCCGCCCACTGCCACGAGCCAATATTGCTACAAGCTTCATAATCCATCAGTTTGGCGGCAAAATAGGCTTCACCTTTTCGCCAATCAAGGAGCAAATTTTTAGTCAAATAGGAGGCGACTACCATACGCAATCGATTGTGTATAAAGCCCGTTTGGTTGAGATGACGCATGGCCGCATCGACAATAGGCACACCCGTACGCCCCTCGCACCACGCCTCAAAATGCTCCTCATTGCTCTCCCATGCTATCGTGAGAGCGTTAAAGTTTCGAGTTTGGCTTTGGGGGAAGTGATAGAGAATAGTATTGTAAAACTCTCGCCAAAAAAGCTCTCGGATGTAAAATTGGCTTTGGGGAAGAGGACGCAGATAGTTAAACACCTCACGAGGCGAAACAACCCCAAAGCGTAGATGCGTAGCGATATTGGAGGTAGCATCGAGATAGAAATAGTCTCTATTCTCTTGATAGGTAGCCAATTTGGGCTTGAAAGCGTCGAGGAGTTCAAAGGGAGATTGGTACAAAAAGGGCTCAAGGTGCATCCACTTAAAGCCCATCGACTCTACACTGATTGTGTTTTCATAATTAAACGAAGCTTTACGCAAATAGGTGCTAGGTTGGTACTCCTCAATTGTGTGCGCGTTCCAAAGGGGTTTGAGCGATTTGTAAAAAGGGGTAAAGACTTTGTAGGGAGTGCCGTCACTTTTGAGTGCTTGGGCGGGATCTATGAGCCATGCGTCGTTTAGTGGCATCATGGGAATGATTTTGTCTATCTTTTTATCTCGCTCCAATGCGTAGCTATCGTAATCAACACTGCACAAGACACGGCTAAATTTTTGCTTTTTGAGGGATTTGAAAATCGCTACAGGATCACCGTAAAAAATCGCCAAATCAAGCCCCATAGCACAAAGCTCTCGTTTAAGCTCTTCTACCCAATAAAAAATAAAGCTTACACGCCTATCCTCTTTGGGAAGTTTTTTGAGAATATTGCTATCAAAGATAAAAATAGGCAACACCTCCCCTTTGGCATACGCCAACAAAGCAGAGTCTCTTACTCGTAAATCACGCCGAAACCATAGAATTTCTTTCACTCTTTAGCCTTTTTTTTGATATGCAATCAATGATGAAGCTTGATGAACATTTGTCAAATTTACCAAAGATTCTTGATTGGCAAGACTCTTTGTTTGTATTTAATTTCAACGGGCTTTAGGATGTAACTATTCATATCTTACACCTTTTAGCTTGTTGATTATTGTATTTAAATATTTTAAGATTTTTATTGCATTCTCACACTCTTTTGTAAATATATCCGCATCATAGTCATGATGTGAAGCTGGATTTAAAATAAAATTCTTATAAAATTTAGCTTTTTTAATTTTAGTTTTAATTGTTGTTTCTAAAAAACTTTCATTGGGATTTTGAGTTTTTTCTTTAAAGCTTATTTGTTTACTCTGCGCTTTGTTTAAAGCCGATTTTATGTAACCGAATTTTTGTTGTTCTGAGCCTTGACAATCCAAAGCAGATTGAACTGCCGTAAGCAAATCATTTAATTGTTCAGAAGGTTTAACATAAAATTTATCTTGAGATTCTAGTGTATTAATAATATTTTTAGATTCTTCCACAACACCTAATTCAAAGAGTTGTTCAAACTCTATAACAACCCTCTCAAACTCTTTTCGTATAGAATTACCAGCCGAGTGTTCATCGCCTTGTGCTAACCTTTCACTTGCATCGTTTAGATAGCTAAGATGTTTATCATACAAAAAGGCTTGATTATCATGAACAAAAAGTTTTTGAATTTTCCATTGCTTTGCATCTTCACTATCCAAATCAATCATTTTTCTAGTCATATTAAAAAACTGTAAATTATGAGTCAAAATCAGTTTTTGATAATCTTTAAATTCTTCTAAAATATACTTCATTATGAGCTTACGATTAGGCATATCAAGGGATGTCAGAAAATCATCCAATACCAAAAGGTTAAAGCCATTTCCACTGGCTTCATATTTTTTTTTGCAAGAGCGAAATAGATAGCCACGCCAATAAGTTTTAATTTCGCTTCATTGAAATGGTGTGAAAGTTTTCCATCGCACTCAATATCATCAATCTTTATTTTTATAATAGGAGGATTAAACTCTAAAATATCGCTATTTCCAGATTGGGCAGGAGTAATTGAAAATGAAATTTTGAATGTTTCTTCAAATCTTACAATGATTGAATTAATTTCTTCTTCAACAATCAATTCTTTAAATTTA
>DYTG01000099.1 GCA_020726085.1 Sulfurovum sp. | reverse complement strand
ATAGTGTTAAAGATTTTATTTTATTTTCATCAATTATATCTATTGTTATTGAGAAACTATTTTCATTCTTATATATCCACTCATTGTCTAATGCAAATAAATTAATAATATAATCGTTGATTTCGGTATCATCAAATCTATTGACGATAACTATTTAGATGATATATATTAGCACGGTATAAGGGCAGGTAAAGGGCTTCTAATATACTTGATTTTCCTGAGCCGTTAATACCATACAAAATTATATTGTCCAAAATTTTATTTTCTTGATTTTCATACGTAAAATCTAAATGCAAATTTTGAATACCTTTAAAATTTTGAATAGTAATACTTTTTATCTGGCTCCATGATTTTTCCTTTATAGCTGTAACATTGATAGTATTTTATCTGTTGACAGGTTAATAACTTCTCATTTGAATCTCTGATTTGCCTTTGTCATTGGGTGATACCAGCCTATGGCTAAAATACGAGGTTTACGATAGATTGAGGGCGAATTGAGTCAAAACGAGCATCAATCCATTGAGTGAAGAAACGCTTTGTAGATCTCGTCTAACTCCTCTTCTTCTTTGTCTAGTACGTTGATATCCCCGCTTTTGAGGGCGTGTTCTAGGAGGGCTATTTTTTTGATAAGGTACCCAAAGAGTTCTTTGTTGATATCTGGGATTTGATTGTGACTCAATGGGGTTTTATCGTAGCCTTTGGAGATGACGTGAGCGGGGATACCTACCGCCGTTGTGTTGTCGGGTACATCTTTGACCACTACCGAATTAGCTCCAATTTTGGCATTTTTGCCGATTGTAATATTGCCCAAAATCTTCGCCCCCGCCCCAATAACAACGCCCGAACGAACCGTGGGATGGCGTTTGCCTTTGGTGAGACTTACCCCTCCTAGTGTGACTTGCTGGTAGATAAGCACATCATCTTCTATCTCGGCGGTTTCGCCAATCACCACGCCGCTACCGTGGTCAATAAAGACTCTACGCCCAATCTTTGCAGCGGGGTGAATATCAATAGTGGTCAGAAATTGCCCCAATCCTGAGATAAATCGTGGCAAAAAGCGTAGCCCGTATCCGTAAAGCTTGTGCGCAATACGATAAAAAAATATTGCCCAAAGCCCAGGATAGTTGAAAAAAAGCTCAAAAGTGGAGTGCAAAGCGGGGTCGTTTCGCTTGACATTTAAAAAATCTTCTTTGATGATAGCAAACATTATTGAATAATCCTAAAGTTAGAATGTCTATATTATACCCAATATAATACTACAAAAATATCTATAATGCCAAACAATTAAGCAATCTACCTTGTCGCAACCGTCTCTTCTTGTGAATTTGTTGCATAATCTTCCAATAAAAACTCGATCGCAAAATCGCACAAATCATTATAGAATGGATTGTGACTCATAGTCTGCACGCTCACCAAAAAAGGAGGCACCCAGCTTAAGCAAATGGGTTTGGGAAAATTTGATTTGAGCCTCTCTCTCATCGCCTAGTACAAGCTTCTGCATAAAGCCCAGTTCAATAGCGATATGGTCTGGCACATAGAGACTGGAAGCATCAAGATTAATATCGTAACCGTAATTGAGATAAAACTGCATAACAGGATTTTGCAATCCAACCAAAATCTCATTTTTGACATCTTGCATAGCCGATTCGATGGGGGGGGTGATTGTTCATCACAAAGAGGTAGTTGTACTCAATATTAAGCTCCTCAAGCGGTGGCTAAATTTATCATTTGATTGAATATTGCTTAGGAGCATCTTCAAAGCGACTTGACTTTCGTAGGTGGGAGGCTATTCTACGATAGTGTAGTCCTAAAATCTATCAAGATACAAAGGGCTACTGGGAGTTGATAGATTCTCTTAAAAGGTTTAATCGCTTTGCACTAAAGATTCCATCTGTCTCTTGTTTGCCAAAGCCGATCCCTTTCTAAGAATCGACCTTTTTTTGTAAACTCTCAATCATGGGGACAACAATCGCCTAAACAGCTGAAAGATTATACAAAAACACTGCACTTGTCGCTAAACTCATGAGAGCAAAAAACAGATAAAAAACCCTGCCCCCAGTTCATCAAAGAACCCCTTGTTCAAATTGTGCACGCATTTTGTCTTTTTCTCGTTCACGTTTTTCTCTTTGGACTTGCTTGGTTCGATAATCCACGACGGAGAATTTAAACCATAAGAGCATAGGTGAAGCCACAAAGATAGAGGAGTAAGTACCCACAGTCAAGCCCACAAGCAACGTAAAGCTAAAGCCGTTGATAATCTCTCCTCCAAAAAGATAAAGTACCAATACTACAAAGAAAGTGGTCAATGAGGTAAGTGTAGTGCGAGAGAGGGTTCGAGTGACCGAATCATCAATAACATCTTCAAGTTTGCTAGATTTCACGCTTTGGAGTCCCTCACGGATTCTATCAAAGACAATAATGGTATCATTGAGTGAGTATCCAAGCAACGTCAAGATGGCAGCCAAAATATCAAGATTGATTTCGATTTGTAACAACACCAACGCTCCAATGGTAATGGATATATCATGTACCAACGCCAATACCGAAGCCAATGCAAAACGCCATTCAAATCGAAACGAGACATAGAACAAAATACCCAAAATTGCCAAAAACATCGACATAACGCCTTTTTCTTTGAGTTCATCGCCCACTTTTGGCCCTACCATATCGACTCGACGAATCTCAAAATTACCTGTGGTTGCAATGGCTTTTTTGATATTATCTCCCACATCATCGCCTACAGTAGTAGAGACGGTTTTGATTTTGATAATAATCTCTTTTTCGTTTCCAAAATAAGTGACATTAGCCCCTTTGAACTGCTCGGTTTGATTGAGTACATCGCGCACCTTTTGCACAGGGGCTTTGGTGTCGTATTGGACTTGAATAAGCGTACCCCCAGCAAAATCAATACCAAAGTTAAACCCCTTAGTCGCCAAAAGAACCCATGAAGCAAGTACCAAAATAAGCGATACCGTTCCAAACTTCATGGAATTTTTCATAAAGCCTACGGATTGATTAAATTTTAAAGCTTCCATTATTTACCTTTCCCTTTGATTCCAAACCAAAATTTTATCTTCTCTTTTTTGATTTTGGGCAAAATGGAGTGATAGATGCCGTGCGTACCCAAAATAGCGGTGAGCATGGAGGCTAAAATACCCACACTAATCGTAAGGGCAAATCCTTTGATGGCTCCTGTGCCGTAACCATAAAGCACGGTTGCCGCAATGAGTGTGGTAATGTTGCCATCCCAAATAGCACTAAAGGCGTTGGCGTATCCAGATTCGATGGATTTGGCAATTGAGTGACCCTCATTAAGCAACTCTCGGATACGTTCATTGATAATAACATTGGCATCGACTGCCATACCAACCGTAAGAACAATACCCGCCATCCCTGGAAGTGTCAAAGTGGCTCCAAAGAGTGCCATAACCGCCAAAATCAAAAAGAGGTTGGCTACCAAAGCAATATTGGCAATCACCCCTGCCATACCGTAATAAAAGATCATAAAAAGAGCCACCACCACAAAGCCCATAGCAAGTGCAATAGAACTCGCCTTGATACTATCAGCCCCCAAACTAGGTCCTACTGAA
Source organism: Sulfurovum sp. (assembly GCA_020726085.1). Lineage (GTDB taxonomy): Bacteria > Campylobacterota > Campylobacteria > Campylobacterales > Sulfurovaceae > FS08-3. The sequence goes on along the minus strand of DYTG01000099.1, from coordinate 2,652 downwards.
CGTTTTTCAAGTGTATAAACAGGAGCCAAAAGCGCTCCCGAACGCAAAGCAATCGCAACATCGTGGGCTTCAGAGACTTGGAAGTTTCCAGAGATTTGTCCTCTTCCTCCCCCAATACGCTCTCGAATAACGGGTGCAGAATATACTTTGTCATCAAGCACTACCGCCATACGTTTGCCCACACTCTTGCCCGAAAAATCACCAAAGATTTTCCCCCCTTGAGCGTTGAGTACGAAATTAATGACGGGTTGATTGTTTTCATCAAATCCAACCGTTGCATCGCTTAACATGGAACCATCCAAAATAGGAATTTCACGCAATAGATACTTTTCCTCTTCGTTGTAAACATCTTTGAGTATCACATCACCGTATTTTTTGGCTTGCGCTTCGCTCATGACATTAACACGTGCAATGCGTTCTTCATCGACGGCCATCATCTCCAATCTTGCAGTACGTGCGATAAGTTCTCGAATACGTTGCTCGTCGGCTGCGGTTTTAATGCCTGGAATTTCAACCAAAATCTTATCTTCACCTTGTTTGGCAACGGTGGGTTCGGCTAGTCCAAATTGATCCAATCGGTTACGAATAGTCTCTACGGCTTGATTGATAGCATCTTGTTGCGTTTTGAGTATCTGCTCTGGAGTGAGCGTGGCGGTAAAGTTGGAACCGTTGTTGCTCAACACTACTCCTTGAAGCTCTTTTTTAAGCAATGTTTTGGTTTTGGTAATTTCATCTTCATCAAGTATTTCAAAGGCAATGGTCTCTTCTTGAACGCTTAATGCATCATAAATTATCTCTTCATCATCCAAGACATATTTGATAGTCGCTGCTACCGATTTGGTGTAGGATTTAATCGCCTCTTCACTTTTGACACCAAGGAGCATATGAAGCCCCCCTTGCAAATCAAGTCCTAGGGTAATTTTCTTGCCACTGTCGCTTTGGGTAATGGAGGGAATAGAGAAGATGATACCAAAAATAAAAGCAAAGGCAAAGAGTATGATTCTATAATTAAGCATCTTTGGTCTCGGTTTCCTCTTTTTTGGCAACAAATGACTTTGAGAGCTTGACAATCACATCATCATTTAGCTTGATTTTGATAAAATCCTCTTCAGGTTTTACAACTTCGGCGATTAATCCACCGTTGGTGATGATTTTATCTCCTTTTTTGAGGCTCTCAATCATTGCAGCGTGTGCTTTTTGTTGCTGTTGCTGGGGGCGAATGATAAGAAAATAGAAAATTGCAAAGAGTAAAATCAGTGGTAAAAACTGAGTCAATACTTCCATGGGAGTCCTTAATGTATAAATTTTTTGGCAATAATCTTAACATCTTTTGGATAATAGAAGCCTTGCTTGTCGCTATCTTGTTATCGCTTTTCATCTATCTTGAGTGGTTGGGGCTAAGCCATAAAACTATCGAGACACTTGCAGCACTAGCAGGACTTTATGGGCTTTTGAGGGCTAAACCAAAAGTTTGGGTGATGAGCGGTTTTTGGATTGCACTCTTTTGGTTTTGGTGGATTGCTCTAAGTTTTCGCTACTACGGCTTTGTGTGGGCGATTCCACTAGGAGTATTGGGCGTTGGGCTAATCTATGGGGTTATCTTTTGGGTAGCCAATGTACTGATGCGTTTTGTGGAAAAAAGAGCAAAAATCGATACTCTCTATCTCAAAGCGTTGTTTCTTTGGGGTTTTAGCCACCTTCATCCTATTGGTTTTGATTGGTTGAAGTTTGAACTTGTATTTATCAATAGCTATTTTGGCATACAAAAGTGGCAATTTGGCTTGATACTCTTGGCAATGATTGTTTTTTATCAATGGAAAAAAGTGAGATGGAGTGTTCCTTTTGTATTGGTTTTTGCTCTTGATTTCTCCACCCCTTCACCCCAAACGATAGATAAAAGCATTAAACTTGTGACCACCTACGTATCTATTGACAAAAAGTGGGATCCTCTCTACGAAGAGGAGCAACTCCAAAACGTTTACAGTGCTATTGAAGAGGCGATAGATGCCCATTACTCCATCGTGGTACTGCCCGAATCGGTTATTCCAAAATTTATCAACAAATACGAAGATATCAAAGAGCGTCTCAAAGAGTACTCCCATCGTATTGCCATTGTCGCAGGAGGACTCTATCTTGATGATGATGGCACACCTCGCAACTCCACCTATATCTTTACACACGATAGTATTCAAATTGCCAACAAAGTGGTACTTGTCCCTTTTGGAGAGGCCAATCCTTTGCCCAAATTTCTAAGCGATTGGGTCAATCAAATCTTTTACGACGGAGCGGTTGATTATGAGGCGAGTAAGGAAATCACAGAGTATCAAATAGGTAGCACCCTCTATCGCAATGCGATTTGTTTTGAAGCAACGTGTGAACGACTCTACGAAAACTCTCCCAAACGGATGATAGTCGTGAGCAACAATGGGTGGTTTACCCCCTCGACACAACCCGCACTCCAAAAACTTTTGCTGCGATACTACTCCCAAAAATACGGTACACTCATCTACCACAGCATCAACGCTTCACCCAGCTATATCATCCAAGATGGGGAAACTTACATCAAATAATATACAAAATTACACCGCACTCACTTCATATAAAATAATATTAATATTTTTTAGTATTTAAAGTGAAATTAAAGTAATTTAT
>DYTG01000098.1 GCA_020726085.1 Sulfurovum sp. | reverse complement strand
GGGGTCAATGTATTTGTCTTTGATGGTCATGCACATGAGGAGTCCTTTTTGGGGTAATTATAGCATAGAATGGGTAATGTTCGTTTCATTTCTCGTTCCACTTTGTGAGAGGGATGGAACAAGAAAAAAGTTTTATTGGAGTATCACATCATTACCACAAGAGGAACGTGTACCCTCTATGGGGGTGGTTGAAATACCACGTACGGTATAGACAAAAGAGATTTTGGGCTTATCGGTTTGATTAGCATTGGCACGGTGAAGCGTTTTGGCGTGGAAGAGGACGACATCGCCTTGATGCAAATCGTAGCTTACTTTGGTGTCGACAAGGGATTTATTGGCTAGATTGTCCACAAAATAGAGCTTCTCCTCAAAGCACTCTTTGGCGAGCGTCATGGTGTGCGAAGCGGGTATAAACTCCAATACGCCGTTTTGAGCCTCTTCATCGCCCAGTGCCAACCAAACACTTACGAGATTATCGTCGCTAAAGTGCCAATAGCGAATATCTTGGTGCCAACAAGTTTGGGAGCTTTGGTGCGGCATTTTGGTCATGATGGAGTTGTGGTGTGCCAATGCCAAAACGGGAGTCTCTCCTAATATTTGTCTCAAAATGGGACGAATAGCTTGATTTTGCATCCACTGGGCAAAAATAGGGCTTCGTTGATAGACTTGACGAAGTCTTCTTATTGTGTCTTGACGTGAGCTATCTTCAAGATACTCTCCCTCGCTCTCAATAGGCTCTCTTTTGGCTTGGAGTTCCTCTAAGGCTACTTCCAAAATCGCTTCGCACTCATCTTTGGAGGCAAAATCTCTTAATAGCAAAAATCCATCACGCTTAAATTGTTTCAATTGTTCATCGGTCAAAGTCACAGCTCATCCTTTTTGGGTATAGTATAGTTTTTCATTATAGCATAAATTATGCTATTATTGTATCTATGAAAACCATTAAACAAATTGCTATCATCGGCCCAACCGCTTCGGGCAAAACGGGAGCTTCGATTGCTCTAGCCCAAAGAGCCAACGCCCTCATTGTCTCGCTTGATTCGCTCTCTATCTTCAAAGAGATTGATATAGCTTCTGCTAAACCCACGCTCCTAGAACGCAAAGGGATAGAGCATTTTGGGATAGATGAGATATACCCCAGCGAAGCCTTTGATGTGACGCATTTTATCAAGCTCTACCAAAAGGCGTACGATTATGCTTTGAGCCTCCAAAAGCCCTTGATTATCGTAGGAGGTAGCAGTTTTTATCTCAAAATGTTACTTGATGGTATCAGTCAGTTGCCTACTATATCCGCCGATACGCACATCAAAGTCCAAATAGCACTCAAAGATCTATCCAAAAGCTATCAAATGCTCCACCAACTCGACAAAGAGTACATGCAACCCATCGCCCCTAGTGACCGCTACCGTATCGAAAAGGCATTGTCCATCTATTTTCAAACCCATCTTACCCCATCGCACTATTTTGCAAAGCATCCTCCCCAAAGCGTTATCGCACACGAGTTACCCATCTATTCTATCGCTACCGATAGGGAGATATTAAGACAACGCATTAGGCTACGAACCCATACGATGATTGAAATGGGACTTATTGATGAGGTGTGCTATTTGGAGCAAAAATATACCCGCACTCCGCACTCTATGAAATCGATTGGTATCAAAGAGACGCTTGATTATCTCGATGGACGCTATGCCAAAGATGGATTAACGGAGGCGATTATTACCCACACCGCCCAACTAGCCAAACGCCAAAACACCTTTAACCGTTCGCAATTTAACCGCACAATCGTTGTAAGTTTGGAGGAATTGTATCGCCTAGAGGTGTAAGTTTTTGGCTTGTGCGCTCCAAAACTTGCCATTTTATAGAAACAATACGCTATAATGACAGGAGTGGTTATGATAGTGCTATCATTATCAAACACAACGATGGGTTTAGCGACAACAGTGGTTACCTTTTGAGGTGAGATATTTGGAAAAGATACTCAATCCAAAAATCTTTATTGCATGGAATACACAACAAGGAGAAGAGAGTACAATGGCATTCATAAACAAAAATAGCAAAAGCGAAAATACACACGCTTTGGCAAGTATTATTACTCCAGGGACGAAAATCAAAGGCGAGATAAATTGCGAAAGCGATACGCATATCAACGGTGAGTTTGATGGGACTATGATAACCTCAGCTGAAGTTGTCATTGGTAAAACAGGATACGTTACGGGTGAGCTTAAAGCTGCACGATTGATTGTTGCAGGTGAATTTAAAGGTCAATATCGAGGCGATTTTATCGATATTCTTCCAGGGGGCAAAGTATTTGGTGAAATTCATGTCAAAAACATTATCATCGAACCAGGCGGTATTTTTGAAGGAGAGAGCAAAATTATCCGTGAAGATGAGGTATTAAAGCTTGAATCAACCTCCAAAGTGGTCAATGAAAAATCTGCTAGTGATAAAAAATAGTTAATTAATGAACCAAAGCAGTCTCTATGAGTATCTAAGTGCTTTAGATACTCACAACTCTACACTTCTCATTTCCAAAAACGACAAAGCTTCTCAAAGCATTTTGGCTGTAGCTACCTTTTTGGGATTTGATACCTTTGCATTGCCCGATTTGCGAGTAAGTTATGGCGAGGATTTAAGGTCTTATCAAGAAGAACTCCATGAGATTTTAGATACGCTATCACGCTATTATCGCTCTTTGGCTCCCAAAAAACTGCTTATCGCTCCTCTTCGTACTTTGCTTTTGAAGCTACCCAAAGAGCAATATTTACCACACATAATCATCGAATTTGGTCAAAAAATAGTACTGGGTGATTTCAAAGAGAGGCTCTATCACTGGGGATACCAACTGGTTGATATTGCCACAGCTCGTGGTGAGGTCTCTTTTAGGGGTGATATTATCGATATTTTTCCTATCAACAGTGAAACTCCCTACCGTATTAGTCTTTTTGATGATGAGGTGGAAAGTATCCGCTCTTTTGATGTCTCGACTCAAAAAAGCGTGGTCGATGAGCTAGAAACCATTACGATTATCCCTGCCTTTTTGGATCTAGGCAATACAGAGCTTCAAGCCCTCATGAGTCGTATCGAACGTGCCAACTTTGATTTGTTTGTCAATGATATTTACAGCGTAGGTTTTTGGGTGCTTGATGAGTTGGCAATCGATTACACCTTGCATTTTGACGCACTATTAAGCGAAAATATGGATGAGGAATTAGAGGAGATTTACACTCTCGATACCCCTATGATTCCTCGTAGCTCTTTTGCTCTCTCTAGCGTTGCCCCTGCCAAAAAGTTTCGTGATATTGAGGCGGCTCAACCCAACAAAATCATCTCCGCTCATAAAAACAAGCAAATCTTTCTCATCGCACGAACTGAGTCTATCGTACGAGCCTCCAATTTGGACTCATTTGAAAATCTCACTTTTGTCTATCAAGAGGGGATTGTCAATCTCCTAAGCGACGATACATTAATTCTTTCGCTCAATCGCCCACTCAAAGCCAAACGGGTCAAAAAACCCGCCATTGTGCTAGATGAACTGGGTAGTGGCGATTACGTCGTGCATGAAAACCACGGGATAGGATACTTTAGAGGGGTTGAAAAGCGTGATGTAATGGGGGCTACTAGAGAGTTTGTAGTCATTGGCTATCAAGGCGAAGATACCTTGCTTGTGCCTGTAGAAAACCTCGAAACCATCGACCGTTTTGTCGCCGATGGGGGTGCTATGCCCGTCATTGACAAGCTGGGCAAAGCGAGTTTCAAAAAGCTCAAAGGCAAAGTACGGGACAAACTCTTTGCTATTGCTTCCGATATTATCAAGCTCTCAGCCCAACGTCACCTCAAAAAAGGAATACTGCTCAATAGTTCCAGTGAAGAGGTACAAGTCTTTATGGCACAAGCCCCCTTTGTCCATACGCAAGACCAAAAAAGAGCCATTGAGGAGATTGAAGAGGAGTTGGCAAGTGGTCGTTTGATGGATAGACTCCTTAGTGCCGATGTAGGATTTGGCAAAACCGAAGTGGCTATGAATGCCATCTATCTAGCGTTTATTAATGGCTATCAATCGATGATTATTGCCCCTACGACACTGCTTACATCGCAACACTTCAAATCTTTCAAAGAGCGTTTTGCACCTTACGCTATAAAAATCGCCAAAATGGATCGCTTTAGCTCTAGCAAACAAAAAAAAGAGGTCTTAGAGGGGCTTGAGGAGGGCAGTATCGATGTGGTGATTGGTACACACGCTTTGCTCAAAGCCAAATTTAATAAACTAGCTTTGATTGTGATTGATGAGGAGCATAAATTTGGAGTCAAACAAAAAGAGGCACTCAAAGAGATTGCTCTAGATGCCCATCTCCTTAGCATGAGTGCTACGCCTATTCCACGAAGTCTCAATTTGGCACTCTCCAAAATCAAAAGCTTTTCGGAGATTCTTACACCCCCTACAGAACGTCAAGGGGTGCGGACGTTTGTCAAGAGCTACGATGAGAAAATCATCAAAGAGACTATTTTGAGAGAGATTCGCAGGGGAGGACAGATCTTTTATGTCTATAACTCCATTGCAGGTATTGAGGATAAAAAGAGACAACTTTTGGAAATCTTGCCTGCATTACGTATCACTATCCTTCACTCTCAAATCAGTGCAATCCAAACCGAAGATGAGATGATCAAATTTGAAAATGGGGAGTACGATATGATGCTAAGTACCTCCATTGTCGAATCGGGTATCCATCTACCCAAAGCCAATACGATGATAGTCGAGGGAGCCGATAACTTTGGTATTGCCGATTTGCATCAATTGCGTGGGCGTGTAGGACGAGGAAACAAAGAGGGGTATTGCTATTTTGTCGTTCAAGACAAAGAGATACTTAGCGAGAACGCCAAAAAACGTCTCCTTGCTCTTGAAACGCATTCTGATTTGGGTAGCGGGGCGATACTTGCTTTTCAAGATTTGGAAATTCGAGGGGGTGGTAACATCATCGGAGAGGCTCAAAGCGGACACATCAAGCAAATTGGCTATGCCTTATATCTAAGAATGCTTGAAGATGCCATCAAAGAACTTAGCGGTGAAAAGAGCCAAGAGGGCAACAGCGTCGATATTAAGCTCTCCATTAATGCCTATCTAAATGAAGAACTAATCCCACAAGATAGACTCCGCCTAGAACTCTACCGCCGACTCTCACAGTGCCAAACACCCGTGGAAGTGCGAGAGATTGAGATAGAAATCGAAGATAGATTTGGCAAACTCGACACCATCACACGCCAATTTATCGATACCATGATTATCAAAGTCCTAGCCAAAGCCAAAGATATCTCCAAAGTATCAAGCTACGGCGAAAATCTCTTTATAGAGTTTATTGACCTAGCCAAAGAGCGACTCATTTTAAAATCTCCTAGCAAAGATGATGATGATATTATCGCCACGGCGATGGGGTATTTGAAGGGCTAACAAGAGCGATTACAAACCATCAACACCTCTTAAAAACTCGATAACATCCTCCTCGTTCATGCCTACAAAACTACCTATAATATTTGTAGGCATTCCATCCCTATAGGCGCTGATGATGAGTTTTTCCCTCTCTTGCCGTCGCCCCTCTTCAACTCCTTCTCTCTTTGCCTTCTCAATACTATTTTTCTGAATGAAAAGAAACTCTTCTCTTTTGTCTTGTATCTCTAGTTCCTCTTTGGTCATGGAGGCGGTGTTGGCTATCAAGAGGGCTTCATTGAGGTTTGGGTCTTGGAATGCAGGGGCTACTTCCATATCTCTTGCATTTTTGATGAAGTATATCCATTTGTCTTCTATGGTGACACACTCTTCTAAGGTTTTATCAAACTTTGGGAGTTCTATGAATTGGAGTTGAATATCATCTTTATATTGTGTGAAGTTCTCTTTTTCTATGAGTTTAAAGATAGATTTGTATTTGTCAAAGTCAAACATCGTGAAGTTTACTATTGTTAGAGCTATGACAGGATTGAGGAGTGTGTAGTTAGCTCCAATGTCTAGCTGATTGGCATAGTTTTTGGCAGTGTTATAGAGGATACGACTCTCAAAGCCATCATGGTTGAGTATTTGCATCTCTATGATTACTTTTGTTTTGTCTGCTAGGGTTGCTTTGACATCTACGGCGGTCTCTTTCATCCCTTGGAGTTTGGGTACGTTGTAGGGATCGACTATCTCAATCTCTTCTATAGGAAAGGGGAGTTCGAGTGTGGAGTTGAGAAAGCTTTTTAATATATTTTTAGAGTTTTGGGAACCAAATACTTTTTTGAATGCATAATCTGTTTTGATGTTGAGAAATCTCATGGCGTTCCTTTTTTTGGATTATTTTATTATATCA
>DYTG01000229.1 GCA_020726085.1 Sulfurovum sp. | reverse complement strand
ACTATATACGCAGTCAAAGTCAGAAAGTCACCACCAAAGAGGCTTTTATCCGTCAGGTTTATGAACCATGCAGTGTTTGTGAGTTTGATTGGGGCGAGATAAAACTATGTATTAATGGTATCACTTCTCGTTATTATTTGGCAGTATTTACGTCGGCTTACAGTAATTACCGTTATGCACTTTTGTTTCAACGTCAAGACACGTTGGCCTTTATGGAATCTCACACCTTGTTTTTCAAACACGTAGGTGGTGCTTTTCATCAAATGACGTACGATAATATGCGCGTAGCCGTTGCACGCTTTGTAGGTTTGCACGAAAAAGAACCCACGCGTGCCTTGCTTGATTTGCGAGCTCATTATTTTTTCACACATCGCTTTTGCAATATTTATAGTGGCAACGAAAAAGGACATGTGGAGCGCAGTGTTGAATACGTTCGTCGCAAGGCATTTGCCCCCAATCATTCGTATGCAACATTAGAAGCGGCACAATCACATTTGCTCCAAGCAGTTGCCCGATTAAACGACACCAAGCAACAGCTAACTGGTATCACAGCCAATGAATTGTTTAAAAAAGAACAACCGCTTTTATATAAATCACAATCTGAATTGGCTTTTAGCGAATCAATACCTTGTAAGGTTGATAAATATGCCAGTATTTGTTTTGGCACCAATCACTACTCAGTTCCCGACACCTTGGTAAGCAAAGTGGTAGATGTAAAAGTGTATAGCCAAAAACTGGAAATTTTTCATAGCAATGCACTCTTAGCAACTCATGAACGCAATTTTGGACGCCATCAATGGATTATCGCTATCGAACACTACTTGGATACCTTTAAGCGCAAGCCGGGCGCACTGAACTCGAGCGTTGCCTTGGTGAGCAGTCCGTATCTGAAAGAGCTGTTTGATAATTATTTCAGTACCACCCCGCGCGATTTTGTTGATTTACTTCAGTTCTGCGTTCGCTTTAATGTGGCGCAAGAGAAGCTCCAAGATACCGTAAAATTACTTTTAAGTATGTGCACTCACGATATTACCACCGAAAAGATAACGGCTATTTTGGGCAATAAACCA
>DYTG01000097.1 GCA_020726085.1 Sulfurovum sp. | reverse complement strand
TTAAATAAATTATACCATAAAAGAGTAGGTAAATCCGATGACCCCTCTAGCAAAAGGCTACACATAGGAGTCATGGTGTGCCAAGAATGCGTAACATCGATGAAGAAATTATCGTCTTCTATAACTCAACGCTTCAAGCAAATCGGGTTTGCTAATGTGTGCATGGGCATTGAGATCGGCGATGGTACGGGCTACTTTTTTGATACTTGCAATGCTTCGGTGGGTGAGTCCAAATCGGGTAATGGCCGCTTCAAGAGTCTCTTGGGCGAGAGGCTCGAGGGTGCAAAAATGCTCTATCTCTTTTTCGCTTAACTTTCCGTTGAGTCTGCTTTGTCCTCGTTGCATTTGGCGTTCAAAGCTCTCCAAAACGCTTTGGTGCATCGTTTGGGAGCTAATATCGGGGCTATCGGAGGCACTTATCTCTTGCATCGTGACAAAAAGATCAATACGATCCAAAAAGGGATCGGAGAGGCGATTTTTGTAGCGTTTGATCTCCATCTCGCTGCATCGACACGCATTGACTTTGGAGAGCAAATTCCCACAGGGGCAAGGGTTCATCGCAGCAACAAACATCAAATCGGCATTATAGGAGACTTTGGCATTGACACGCGAGATATTGACAATCCTATCTTGCAACGGTTCACGCAGAGCCTCTAGGATATTTTTTGAAAAGTGCGGCAACTCATCAAAAAACAAAATACCGTGATTGGCAAGGGCTACCTCTCCGATTTTGGCATTGGTCGAACCGCCTCCGAAGATTGAGGCCGATGTGGCGGTGTGATGGGGCGAACGCAAAGGGCGTTTGGGGTCAAAATCGGGTGTAGTACCATCCAAAAATTGGTGTTTGGCGATGCTTAATATCTCATCTTTGCTTAACGGGGGCAAAATATCATTAAGGCGTTTGGATATCATTGATTTACCGCATCCTGGAGAGCCTTGCATCAAAAAGTTGTGCATCCCACACGCTGCAATAAGCGAGGCTCGTTTGGCAATGGTTTGTCCTTTGATATCGTAAAAGTCATTGGAGTAGTTAGCGGTGTAAAAATACTCTTTTTGGTTGATTTGGATACGTTTGGCATGGTATTCGTAGGAGATGGATTGCGTGTGAAGCGATTGGGTGGAGATAAGCTCGATGGCTTGATTGATGCTCTCAACGGCGATAAACTCTATATCGGAGATGTGTCTAAGATACTCCAACGCTTCAAGCGGTACAATGGCTTTTTGAATCATTTTTTGCTCTTTGAGCGAGAGAATGAGGGGGAATATCATCGAACTGGCTTTGATTTTGCCATCAAGTCCCAGTTCTCCAAAGACAAACAGCTCATCTTCATCAAGGTCAATTTGATTGAGCGCTACAAGCAAAGCAAGGGGTAAATCGAAGTGCGTACCGCTCTTTTTGATGTCGCTAGGGGAGAGATTGACGGTGATTTTGAGCGGTGGAAAGGTGAAGCCATTGGTAAGCAACGCCGATTTAACACGCTCTTTGGACTCTTGAATATCGCTTGAGGCGAGTCCTACGACACTAAAGCTGGGCAATCCTTTGGTAAAAGTAGCCTCCACATCGACTACTTTGGCACTGAGTCCATCAAGAGAGGCACACTTAAAACGATTGATGCTGTTGGGTATATTTAAAATCTTTTCCATAAATGCAACTATAATCTAATAATGATAAGAATGAGGTAATTTCTCTCTATCAAAAGCTCCTATTGTTTTGCTTAATATCTACGAAAGGAAGAAGAGTTGTTCTCTTTTTACCCCATTATCTTATCAAATTTAAATTTTAAAAAGAGTATAATCCTGCGTTTCTTATCTTATTATGGTAATATAATAGATTTATTTTCACTTCTAAGGAAAGTTATGTCAAAAACGTATGCTTCATTTGTATCGATAGGTGCTTATGCCCCTGAAAAAATCTTGGACAACAAGATGCTTGAAGAGATGGTTGATACCAGTGATGAGTGGATCACAAAACGAACAGGTATCAAAACGAGGCATATTGCAGCGGATAATGAGTACACAAGCGATATGGGTGTTAAGGCGTGTGAGAAGGCGATTGAACGCTCTGGTTTGTCCAAAGAGGCTATTGATTTGGTGATGTGTGCAACCGTCACGCCTGATTATTTTAATATGCCCTCTACGGCGTGTATTATTAGTGATAAGTTGGGCATTCACAATGTTCAAGCTTTTGATATTTCGGCTGCTTGTAGCGGATTTGTCTATCTCCTCTCAATAGCCAAAGCCTTTATTGAATCGGGAATGAAAAAAAATGTCCTTATTGTAGGAAGTGAAAAATTCTCCTCCATTGTTGATTACAGCGATAGAGGAACGTGCATTTTGTTTGGCGATGGAGCAGGTGCTGCTATCATTAGTGCTACAAGCGATAAAACTAAAGCCATTATGGATGTCCATGCGAGTGCCGATGGAAGCTACGGAGATTTTTTAGTCACCCCCGCACCAGGTTCGGTGCATCCTGCTAGTCAAAAGGTACTTGATGAGGGTCTTAATTTTGTCAAGATGAAAGGCAATGAGACCTTTAAACTCGCTGTCAAAACCCTCACCCAAGATGTCAAAAATATATTAAAGCACAACGCTATTGAGTCTCACCAAATCAAACACTTCGTTCCCCATCAAGCCAACTACCGTATCATCAAAGCCGTAGGCGATGCGCTCAAATTTGATGATGAACAAATTGTTTTGACCGTAGGTAAATACGGCAACACGTCGGCTGCTTCTATCCCTATGGCAATCAACGATATTTACGAATCAGGAAGATTGAAAACGGGTGATTTGATGCTGCTTGATACCTTTGGCGGTGGACTTACATGGGCGAGTGCGCTTTTGACTTTTGAGGGAAAATAGATAAACGCATGAGAGTGGCTTTTATTGGTGATATTGTGGGGCGACCAGGGCGTGAGATGATTGGCAAACACCTTCATGGGCTTCGTCAAGAGTATGGTATTGATTATGTCATTGCCAACTACGAAAACGCCAGTCATGGTTTTGGGCTTACACGTAAAAATTGCGAAGAGTTGTTGGGCTACGGTATTGATATGATGAGCGGTGGCAATCACTCCTTTGACAAAAAAGATATTTTTCCACTCTTTGAAGAGTTTCCCCTTATTCGCCCTCTCAACTATCCCAAATCAGCTCCTGGTCAAGGCATCTTTACGACTACTATCAAGCACCACAAGGTAGCCATTATCAACCTTTTGGGCTATTACTTTATGATGGAGCTTGTGGATAATCCCTTTAATATCGTCACAGAAGAGATTAAAAAGTTGCAACTCCAAGGCTACAAACACATCATTATTGATATGCATGCGCAAACTACAAGCGAAAAACGTACCTTGTTGTTTATGCTCAAAGAGAGCGTTTCGGCGATATTGGGGACACATACGCATGTAGGAACGGATGATTTGGAGATTATAGACGGGTGTTGCTATGTCACCGATGTGGGACTGACGGGGTGTAGAGACAATGTGCTAGGGATGGATACCAAAATACCTATCCAGCGATTTACGACTGCCATTGGAGGGCATTTTGATGTACCCGATAAGTGTTGTGCCATCTTGCAAATGGTAGTGTTTGATCTCGATAGTGAAGGTCGTGCCATAGAGGCACAAAAAATCAAAATTATGAGTGATAAACCAACGGTTATCAGCAAAGGACTATAGATGTTTGGATTGGGTTTTATGGAGATTGTCTTGATTTTAATTGTTGCTATTTTGTTTTTGGGTCCCGATAAGTTGCCCAAGGCTATGGTGGAGATTGCCAAATTTATCAAAAGCTTCAAAAAAGGCATTCATGATGCCAAATCGGTCATTGATGAGGAGCTTAAAATCGCCGACCTTAAAGAGGAGATGATGAGTTCTCGAAGGGCGCTGGAGAGTGCAACGGATGATTTGCGAGGATTTAAAAATATCGATCTAGGGTTTGATGAGATACTAGAAGAGAAGCCAAAAGCGATACCTATCAAGCCTAAACGTGAAAATATTACTTTTGAAAAAAGACCTACTATCGTTGAAGAACCCAAAGCGACACCCACATTAGGAGAGAGTAAATAATGTCTGAAGGTATCTTTCATGATTTAAAACCCCATCTTATTGAGTTGCGTACTCGTATTTTTTACTCTGTGATGGCTGTTTTTGTCTTTTTTGCTCTTTCGTTTATGTTTTATGAGCCTATTTTGGAGTGGATGAAACAACCTCTTGTCGATGCTATGCCAAAAGGTACGCAAATCATCGCTACAGGCGTAGCCGAGGCATTTTTTACCGCTATCAAAGTAGCTTTTTTTTCGGGACTTATGTTGTCGTTACCTGTAATTTTTTGGCAATTTTGGCTCTTTATAGCCCCAGGTCTCTATGAAAATGAGAAAAAATACGTCATACCTTTCGTAACGGCTGCAACAATGATGTTTTTGATAGGAGCCGCCTTTGCTTACTATGTGGTTGTCCCTTTTGGATTTGAGTTTTTGGTCAATTTTGGTAGCACTATCGCCGTAGTTACCCCAAAAATTGGTGAATACGTTAGCTTTTTTACCAAGATTATGATAGGTTTTGGTATCAGTTTTGAATTGCCCGTTATCACCTTCTTTTTTGCTGTATTGGGACTTGTGGACGATGAGATGCTTAAAGGGTTTTTTCGATACGCCGTGGTTATTATCTTTATTTTGGCCGCTATTTTAACACCTCCTGATGTTATTACTCAGCTTTTAATGGCGATTCCTATGGTTTTGCTCTACGGTGTCTCTATTGTGATTGCCAAAATGGTCAATCCAGCACCTCCCAAAGATTCCCAAGAAGAGAGTGACGAGGAAGAAGAGGATAAAAAAGCCTAATCTATGGAACTTCTTACGCAAAGCTACGACTATTATCTCCCTCAAGAGTCTATCGCAACAACACCCCTCAGTCCTCGTGATAGCTCTAGGCTTCTTGTTTATAATCGCCAAACCGACACGCTTAGCCACGCTATTTTTCGAGATATAATGCACCATATTCCAAGCGATTGTCATCATGTCTTTATCAACGACACCAAAGTAATCAAAGCGCGTATCTTTGGGGTCAAGAGCAGTGGTGGCAAAGTGGAGTTGTTGCTTAATAAACCCCTTGAAAATTTACGCTACGGCGTCTATATCAAAGGCAAAGTTAAGATAGGAAGTATCCTAGAGTTTGCAGAGGGTTTGAGGGCAAAAGTTGAAGATGTGCATGAGAGTGGCTTACGAACCGTAACGTTTTGGTACGAGGGCAACCCGTTGGGCTTTGAAGAGCTTGTTGTTTTTCTTGAACGTATCGGGCATATCCCTTTGCCACCCTACATACATCGAGAAGATAATGCACAAGATGAAAAAGATTACCAAACCCTATTTGCTACCCATGCGGGCGCCGTTGCTGCTCCTACGGCTTCATTGCACTTTAGTGATGAGCTTTTTGAACGTTTTGCCAAAAGCTATCAACTTCATCCCCTTACGCTTCATGTGGGAGCGGGGACGTTCAAGCCTGTCGAGGTTTCCAATATTTTAGAACATCCCATGCATTCAGAGTATTTCAATATCCCCTCCGCCTCCGCCAAAATCCTTGATACACAAAGCAAAATACTCGCTATTGGCACAACCGTTACACGCACCATAGAGTACTATATGAGAACCCGCCAACTTCAAGGAGAGTGCGATTTGTTTCTCAATCCCTATAATCAACCCCAAAGAGTCAATTATCTCCTTACCAACTTTCACCTACCCAAAAGCACCCTTATTATGCTTGTGAGTGCCTTTGTGGGACGAGAAAAAACACTTCAACTCTACCAAGAAGCCATTGCCAACAACTACCGATTTTACAGCTACGGCGATGCGATGCTTATTATCTAGCCAATCTTGCCTTGCTATCCCGATTAAGCTACTTGTTCTAGTGAATATTCTAGCATACTTTTTATATTTAAATGATAGTCTAAACATTCCCATTTAATACCAGTATTGAAGCAAATTAATTTATAATCTTTCAATTGCGATATCGTAGCTTTTTTTAGTGGTTCATGCCATTCAATAGGTGTTGATATAATTCTATTGTCTCCAAGTTTTAGATGAAGATACTCTTCATCAAAGTGAACTTCTTTGCCTTTAATTAAACCATTCATCCTAAATCCTTTTAAAATTATTTTTATTTTCTTGTATAATTTCAAGTGCCAACTGGTTCTATTTTGGCAAAGCCGTCACTTCTCATAAGATGAATATGCTTTGGCTCGTGTTCATTTGCATAAAAGAAAAATTTAAAACCATTTGATTATAATGACTCCTAAAGATATTCTAACTCTTACACATTGAAAAATCCATCCAATTTAGCTATCATAACCAAACCAAAACCCAAGGAG
>DYTG01000096.1 GCA_020726085.1 Sulfurovum sp. | reverse complement strand
CTATTTTGAATTAGAACTGTTTAAAAGTTGTTTTTATTTGTTGGGGTATTATAGTAGTGTTTATCCAAAAAATTATTCAGCGTTGTTGCAAAATTGTGTGCATCTTTTTTGCCAAAAGGGGCGGGGCCTTTGGTGATTTCGCCACTATCACGAATATCTTGCATGAGATTACGCACGGCAAGGTATTGTTTGATATTTTCGGGAGTGTAGCGTTCGCCTCGGTGGTCAATGGCGTGGGCATTGAGAGAGACGATACGGTCGGCTAAGGGAATATCGGCGGTAATCACAAGGTCGTTGGGTTTGACAAGTTCCACGATACAATTATCCGCCTCATTGGCTCCTTGCTCTACGATAATGTACTCAACAGTAGACGAAGTGCCGATGGAGATTTTTTTGTTGGATACCACTTTGGTAGGGATAGAGAGACGCTCAATGGCTCGTAATACAATAGGCTTAAGAAGATTGGGCAAAGCATCACCATCAATGTAGAGTTTCATCTTAAAATCTCCTTTTCAAAGAATTTCATAAAATCTCTTTGACTCTTCCTACGTTGCCGTCTATGAGACGTACTTTGATGCCGTGGGGGTGAGTGGGGGAGTTTGTCAAAATATCACGGACAATGCCGTAGGTGAGGTTTCCGCTTCGTTGGTCACTTTTGAGGACGATATGGACTTGACAACCCGATTTGATATTGGAGCGTTTGGTATGCACTTTTTTCCTTTTAGGCGGCTGGGATAATGTAGAGAGGTTTGTTGTCGCAAGGGTGTAGATGCGAAATGCTTTGGGGCAATTCAAAGATTTGTTCGAGTGTTTGTTCAAATTTTTGGGTGAGTATCTCCTCCCCTGCTTTGACAAAATAGAGATTGCCCAATGCTTTGATGGGTCTATTGCCATTAAAAGCAAAGGCATCGACGCCCACAAACTCAACACCACGCACAATTTCAATCGTTTTGAGTATGATGTAGGTGAGTTTTATCGCCATAAAGCTACCTGGTCCGTGGATATAGAGGATTTGTTGGATGGGGTATCGTTCCAGAAGTTCAATAATCAGTGAGGCTAATACCTCAGAGGTTTTTTGCTCACTTACGATACTCTCTTGCAATCTATCATCGCAATAAACACCCAATTGCAACGGCGTAGCAATCGAGAGTATCACCAAAGCGTAATTAGGCGAAACTTTTGGCAAGAACTCTACTTTTGACTTTATCAACGGCTACTATTTTGTAGTTTTGGGGATTTTTGAGCAGCTCTTTGGTGAGAAGATGATTGAGTTTGTGACTACCCGCAAAAGAGCTGTAGCTCCCTAGTATGGTATGCCCCATCACCATCATATCACCCATAGCATCAAGAATTTTGTGGCGTACAAACTCATTGTCAAATCGTAAACCTTCAGGATTGAGTACACGGTGTTCATCAAGCCCTATAGCGTTGTTGAGGCTCACTCCCAAGGCTAGATTATTGCTTTGGAGAGTGTGAATATCTTTGAGAAATCCAAAGGTTCTAGCGCGCGCTATCTCATCGACAAAAGTTTGAGTGCTAAAATCAAAATCAAAAGATTGTTTGCCAATGACGGGGTGGGCGAAATCTATCGTAAAATCAAAAGAGGCTTTGGTGCTGGGTCTGAGTGATACAAATTTGTCGCCTTCCTCTACTCTAATCTCTTTTTTGATCTCTATAATCTTTTTGGGTGCATCTTGCAAAGCAATACCCGCTTCATCCAGCAAAAGACAAAAACCAATAGCAGAGCCATCCATTACAGGCATTTCGTTGCCATTGATGATGATGCGTAAATTGTCGATACCGTAGGCGTAAAGAGAGGATAAAAAGTGTTCGATGGTGGAGATAGAGGCACTATTTTTGCCAATAACGGTTGCCATTTTGGTATCAATCACGCTTTGGGGTGAAAGGGGAATGGTGGTGACTAAATCATCACGATAAAAAACAATTCCGCCATCAACCTCAAAAGGTTCTAATCGCATCCGAATCGGTTCGCCCTTGTGCAATCCAATCCCGACTACCTCAACGGGTCGCTTAATGGTTCTTTGGTTCATTGATTTCCTTAGATAAAGGTAATAGTTAATAGCAGTTTACCCTAAGTTTATTAATCATTATTATAAAAAAATTAACAAATAGTTTACCATAAATTAACTAAAACTACCCCACAAGTCCAATAATATTAATTGTACCCAATACCACCCCTGTGTGTATAAAGAAGAAGATTTTGCGACTTGTGTCTATTCCTTTCTTGTTCCGTCTCTTTCCTAAGACGGAACGAGAAAATCTCCAAAACTACTGCTCCATCTCATCCGACAAGGGGTCGAGGTTGCCTTTGCATTTGACCCATACAATCTCATGACGCACAGAATCTACACGATAAGCACTAAGACTTCCACCCCAAACGCATCCTGTATCGAGGGATACCACATTGCCATCGTCGTAGTAGCCTAGAGTGGACCAGTGACCAAGGATGATTTTAAGCTCAATCGTGCGACGGGTGGGACACGCAAACCACGGTTTGAGTCCTTTTTGTTCGATAAGCAAGGGGTTGGGTTTGCCTTTTTGTTTGAAATTAAGTTTGCCATTGGAGTAACAAAAACGCATACGAGTAAAAGCCCCTAAGATGTATTTTTCTCTATCGCTTTGGTTGGCGTTTGGGTTGAAGGCGTAAATGCTTGTACTAAACATCTCCGTGAGCCAATCTTTGACACTGGCACTTTGGAGTTTGGTTTCGATAACTTTGGCGTAGTTAATCGCCATGCCCAAATCAAACTCAGGCGATATACCCGCATGTGCAATAGCGTGACGATGATTCAAATCAATATGCAAAAATTTTCCCTGCCGTAGCCACGCAATGTAGTCATGGATTTTGGGGCTACGCATCAGTGTATCGGTGTAGATTGAGGGTTTTTTGAGTCTATAATAAGAGCCAATAAGCGACATATCGTGGTTGCCTAGTATCATCACCACATTGTGGCGAATCGAATAGACATACTCCATGGTTTTAAGTGAATCTTCACCACGATTGATAATATCACCTACAAGCCAGAGTGTGTCGCTGGAGGGATCAAAAGCGATTTTTTCCAGTAGCTCCCTAAAGGAATCGTAGCATCCGTGGATATCTCCAATTGCCCAAATAGCCATCTTATAGCCCCAACTTTTCTTTGTAAACAGCTATCTTTTGCTCGATTTTCATCGCTGCATAGGTGGCGGAGGGGGAGGGGAGATAGATAGGCTCAAAACCCAAATAATCAAAGTGCATTTTAAATAGCTCGTAGGATTTTTTGCCACTGCAAGCGATTGTTTCGATGCTAGGACAGGATTGTACAAGCGAGGCAATGTCGTTTACCTCTTCATCGTAGATAGAGCTATCGAGAGAGTTTTCTTGAACGCAACTGCTTATCATATCCCACAAACCAATCTTTGCCTCCTTGAGTAGCCAAATCTTTTGGTCACGGTTGTGAATAGGATAGGCGGTAATGGTGCTAAGTATCTTCCAAAATTGATTGCGAGGATGGGCGTAGTAAAAACCCCCTTCAAAGGATTTTTGACTGGGAAAACTCCCCAAAATTAAGATTTTGGTATCGCTAAAGAGCAGAGGTTTAAAGGGGTGAAGCTTTGGTGGCACTTTTTAATCCTTTTTGAAGATTTCTAATAAGCAAAACAAAGAGTGCCAAAGCAAAAAATTTGAAATTGATCTCCGAACCTTTGTGGGTATTGACAAACTCTTGGGTTTGGGTCATGGCTTCTCCTGCGTGTTGCATCATAATAATATCGGGGAGGTAGTAGTGTGCAAACAAAGCACCCGTAGCAAGAGCCAAAAAGGTAGCCACAAGGGTAATAGCGTCTCGTTCTCCCATTTTGTATTTGTAGCCTTCGTACAAAAATATCGACAAAAGGGCAAAATCGACCAAAATGCCCAGTTTGTAGAAGTTTACACTCATAAGCTGCCCCTCTTGAAACTGGGTGAGTATCTCTTTGCCTAGATAGATGTGCGAACCAAAAATCGTAGGGGCTACCACCGCACCAGCGTAGAGCGAAGCCCCCAAAAGAGAGCCTAATAGAATAATGTATCCGATAGTAAAGTGTCTAAAAATAGGGGGCATAGTTTATCCTTGTATTAAAAAAATGCAATTATAGCAAATTTAGATAATAACAATAAGCTACAATACAATTTAAAGCCGTTTAAATTGGTAGTGTGGAGTCTCAAGACTAACCAAACCTACAAAAAATTTTGCTACAATGATACTATTTTATTATGGAGCTTAGAATTGATGAAATTTGATAAAAGTATAGAAGCGTTTAATGAAGCCTATCAAGTGATTCCAGGAGGCGTTGATTCGCCCGTGCGTGCCTTTAGTGGTGTGGAGGGGACACCGCCTTTTATTGCTAGAGGCGAGGGGGCTTATCTCTACGATATAGATGGCAATCGATACATTGATTTTGTGCAAAGCTGGGGACCGCTTATCTTTGGACATTGCGACAAAGATATTGAAAACGCCGTTTTGGAGAGTGTGCGATACGGATTAAGCTTTGGTGCGCCTACGCAGATAGAGACGCAATTGGCAACGCAAATCGTAGAGATGTTTGACAACGTCGATAAATTACGATTTGTAAGCAGCGGTACAGAGGCGGTTATGAGTGCCATTCGTTTGGCTCGTGGCGTAACGGGGCGGGATGATATTGTCAAATTTGCAGGATGTTATCACGGGCATAGCGACTCCCTACTTGTCCAAGCAGGAAGCGGTGCAACGACATTTGGAAGCCCCAGTAGCCCAGGTGTTCCCGCTGATCTTACCAAACACACCCTTTTAGCACGATACAACGATATCCAGAGCGTCCAAAAGTGCTTTGAGGAGAGTGAGGCTATTGCGTGTGTCATTATTGAGCCTATTGCTGGAAACATGGGGCTTGTACCTGCCAAAGAGGAGTTTTTGATAGCCCTTAGAGAACTTTGCGATAAGCACGGTGCGTTGCTTATTTTTGATGAAGTAATGAGCGGTTTTAGAGCTTCACTCAAAGGAGCTCAAGGAATAAGTGCTGTAGTACCCGATATGGTGACGTGGGGCAAAGTCATTGGTGCAGGAATGCCCGTGGGTGCTTTTGGGGCCTCCAAAGAGATTATGTCACACCTCTCGCCTGAGGGCAAGGTTTATCAAGCAGGAACGCTTAGTGGCAATCCAATCGCTATGAGTGCGGGATTGGCTTCGATTCAAAAACTCAAAGCCCAACCCAATCTCTATGACGAGCTCAATGCAAAAGCAAAGCGACTGATGCAAGGTTTTAAAGAGGCAGGAACGCAAGTAGGATTGAATATTGTCACCGATACAAGAGGGAGTATGTTTGGTTTTTTCTTTAGCGATAAGCCTGTGCAAAACTTCGACGATGCTTTGCAAAACGATACCAAAATGTTTGCCTCTTTTCACAACAAAATGCTCAATCGTGGGATTTATTTGGCGTGCTCGTCTTTTGAAGCGGGATTTATTTCGAGTGTTATGACCGATGCGATGATAGAAGAGGCGATAGAAGCTGCCAAAGAGGCGATGAGAGAACTTAGCCATGGATAAAGAGCAAGAACCCAAATTTAAAAAGCTCTTCGTAGCTGCTAATGATCTAAGTTTGGGTATCTCAATCGTAGTGGCTATTTTGATAGGGGTAGGTATTGGAATAGGTTTAAAAAATCTCTTTGGCTCACCGTGGCTCTTGTGGCTAGGGGTCTTTTGGGGGGTGGGGGCTGCTTTTATGAATGTTTACAAAGTCTATAAAAAACAGCAAAAAGATTTGGAGGAGTTAGCAAACGACCCAAAATACAAAAACTACAAACAGCCCAAAGAAGATGACGATGATTAGAGATGTGCCATGAAGCGTACGGTTGCTTTTCTTGCTAGTGGATTTTTTCTACTCTTTTCGATAACGGTTCTTTTTTTTGAACCCAAAGTCATTGCTTCAGTACTATTGGGATACTTTACCTCCACTTTTATTCTTCTGGCTTCCATGCGAAGTTACAGACGCGTAGTAGAAAAGGGTGTTATGAACCAAATGGTTATGGATGAACGTGATGCGATTGACAAAGTCGAAGACCCCTATGGGCTATTTGGTGAAGAGGAAAGCCCAAAAGAGTCGCCCCCCAAAGATTTGGTCGAAGTAGTCAAGGAGGAGCGTTCCAGACTCAAAGGACGAAGTTTTGTAGAGACTCTCAAAGACTCCAGAGCCTCTCTGGCTCCCTATCGAATACTTAGTTATGCCGTAATGGTGGTAGGATTTGTCTTTTTGCAACGCAACCATCTGCTGAGCATCTTCCCTTATCTCATTGCATTGACATTGCCCATTGTGGTGGTGGTGGTTACTTTGAGTCTCTTTGAAAAATATATTGACTAAACCTCTTGGTTTTTCTACTCTATTTTTAACGACTCAATAATTTCATGAGATAAACCCGTAAGGGTGTAAATA
>DYTG01000228.1 GCA_020726085.1 Sulfurovum sp. | reverse complement strand
TAAACGAAACGAGCAACAAGATAGTCTTGATTTTTTTCAAGACAGTGTCAAATCTCTTTTGGTGGTAGCCGATGGTATGGGTGGGCATAAAGGTGGTGAGATGGCTTCAACTACCATTATCGAGGAGAGTAAAAAGCATTTTGAAACCTTTAAAGATACAAAGATAGAAGATGTTGAGAAATTTTTTCAAACCATTGTAGAGAATACCACACAAAGTTTAAAGCAAAAGGTAGAAGCTCATGAGGGTTACATCGACCCACATACCACCGTTGCCTTTGCTTTGATACAAGAGCATAGCGTTTTTGTAGGAAATATCGGTGATAGTCGTGTTTATATCTTTGAAGATGGAGAGTTTAAGCAACGAAGTAAAGACCATTCTGTTGTTGAGTATCTTTTTGAAATAGGTAGGATAAGAGAGAAAGATATGGCGACACACCCAGACCAAAATAAACTTTTAAGAAGTATCAACGCAAAAGAGAGCAGTGAGATATCTTTTTTTGAACGAGGGTTGAAAGATGAAAATTTTGCTGTGCTTGTTTGTTCTGATGGATTTTGGGAGGGGGTAAGTAAAGAGGAGATGATAAAAAATCTTTTTTCGCAAAAAGAGTTAAAAACAAGTTTGGATGAGATGGTCTCTATCGCTCTTAAAAATGGTGGTGAAAGATGTGATAATATTAGCGTGGTAGCGTGTGTGAGTCTTGAAAAGTTTGTTCCAAAATCCATGCTTTCTAAAATCGATGAGAAGATAGGCGAGATGTTTAAAAGTTTGAGAAAAAAATGGTTTTAGATTTGGTTGTGTTATGATGTAAGGGTTCAAAATTTTGAACCCCTACGGTTGCCCTTAGATTGGCATTATGATTGTAGGGGTAGGTCTTGTACCTACCCGTGAATTGCATTTTTATTTTGTGGGTAATACCACTACCTTGAAACCAAAACCAAGATATATCCATTTCTATTGACATAGATTCGTTTTGCTTTATTGCCAAAGGATTGTAAAGTTTGTACGGCTTGTGGTGCTGAAGTTATCTTGAGATTTTCTATTTGAACGATAATATCACCCTCTAAAAATCCAGCCTTTCCAGCTTTACTACTCTCATCAACTTTTA
>DYTG01000095.1 GCA_020726085.1 Sulfurovum sp. | reverse complement strand
CCTACTCCTATTGAGACTCTCACGCTTGTGCCTAGCGAAAAAATATGGTTTCGTTTGACCAACAAAAAGAGTCACCGATACAAAACCTATGCCAATCAAACTCAAGAGTATCCCTTTGACCTCTCTGCCGATTGGCTTATGATAGTCAAAAAAGGTTCGTTTACATTTATTGATAATCACACCCAAAAAGAGTATAATGTTACCACTTTATCATACTTCAAAATCGACAAAGTCAGTGGCGCAACACAACTGAGTCAAGAAGAGTACAAAAAGTTCGGCGGATACGGTCTCTAGTGACTTCGCAATATTGAAATTTAGGAAGAAAAATGTTTGAAGAAATACAATTTGATAAAATCAATCGATTGCCAAAATATATTTTTGCACAGATTAATGACCTCAAAATGTCGGCTCGTCGTGCAGGAGAGGATATTATCGATTTTTCGATGGGAAATCCCGATGCCCCCACTCCCCAACCTATCATCGACAAGCTTTGTGAAGCTGCCAATCGCAACAAAACGCACGGATACAGTGCAAGTAAAGGTATCTATAAGCTTCGTTTGGCAATGGCAAAGTGGTACAAACGCAAATACGGCGTAATATTAGACCCCAATGAAGAGATCGTAGCTACTATGGGGAGCAAAGAGGGATATGTCCATCTCGTACAAGCTATTTCCAATTTGGGAGATGTGGCTATTATCCCCGATCCTACCTATCCTATTCACTCTCAAGCTTTTATTTTAGCGGGTGCTAATGTAGAGAAGATGGAGCTGGTCTTTGACGAGGAGACGTTTGAGGTTGATGAGGATAAGTTTTTTGAAAATCTTCACGGTGCGTTGCTCAACTCAGTCCCAAGAGCGAAATTTGTGTTGGTAAACTTCCCGCACAACCCCTCTACAGCGACGGTTACGCCTCACTTTTATGAGAGATTGGTAGCACTAGCCAAACAAGAGCGTTTTTATGTCATTTCTGATATTGCTTATGCTGACATTACTTTTGATGGCTACACTACGCCCTCTATTCTCTGCGTTGAGGGTGCCAAAGATGTAGCCGTTGAGTGCTATACTCTATCCAAAAGCTACAATATGGCAGGATGGCGAGTCGGTTTTGTGGTAGGCAACAAAAAGATGATTGGTGCTTTGCAAAGCATCAAATCGTGGTTGGATTACGGTATGTTTACCCCTATTCAAATAGCCGCCACAGTAGCACTTGATGAGTACAGTGATATTCCTCAAACGCAAGTGATACCACGCTACGAAAAACGACGTGACGTACTTATCGAAGCTTTTGAAAATGCAGGTTGGCGACTACCAAAACCCAATGCCAGTATGTTTGTTTGGGCAAAAATTCCACCCATTGCACGACACATGGGGAGTTTGGAGTTTGCTAAGCAGTTGCTTGTTCATGCGGGAGTAGCGGTAAGTCCAGGTATTGGATTTGGAAAGTATGGAGATGAGTATGTCCGTATTGCCTTGATCGAAAATGAAAAACGCATTCGCCAAGCCGCCAAAAATATCAAAAAGTTTCTCAAAGATTTAGCAGACAAAAAGAGCGAGGATTACTAAATGGTAAAGATTGGTATCATTGGAGTAGGAACTGTAGGCACAAGCGTTGCCAATATTCTAGAGCAAAACAGTGACATCATTGAAGCACGAGCAGGCAAAAAGATTGTCGTCAAAATGGGCGTTGTAAATCATCTGCATAAAAAACGAAACGTCAATATCAAACTAAGTGACAATATAGATGATGTTTTAGAGGATAACGAAATCGATATTGTTGTAGAGCTTATGGGCGGGATTGAAGAGCCTTACGCAATCGTCAAAAAAGCACTTGAAAAGGGTAAAGCCGTCGTAACTGCCAACAAAGCCCTTTTGGGCTATCATCGATACGAACTCCAAGCACTTGCAGGGGATATTCCTTTTATGTATGAGGCAAGTACGGCGGGGGGTATTCCTATTATCGGAGCGTTGCGAAACGGTCTTAGTGCTAACCATATTGGCTCTATTATGGGCATTATGAACGGTACATGCAACTATATGCTTACCAAAATGTTTAAAGATGATGCCTTGTACAGCGAAGTCTTGCAAGAGGCTCAAGTATTGGGATACGCCGAAAGTGATCCGACTTTTGATGTGGGTGGATTTGATGCAGCACACAAACTCTTGATTTTAGCCAGTATTGCCTATGGAATTGATGCTAAACCCGAAGATATTCTCATTGAGGGCATTGAACACATCTCGAAAACCGATATAGAGTTTGCCAAAGAGTTTGACTACAAAATCAAACTTTTGGGTATCGCCAAAAAAGCAGACAACGGTATAGAGCTAAGAGTACACCCCACTATGATACCCAAAGAGAGCATGTTGGCCAAAGTAAGCGGTGTGATGAACGCCGTTATGGTAGTAGGCGATTGTGTAGGCGAGACGATGTTTTACGGTGCGGGTGCTGGAGGAGATGCGACAGCTAGTGCAGTTATTTCGGATATAATTGATATTGTTCGAGGCAATCAAGGACCTATGCTAGGATACAAAAGGGGTCTTGAGGGCGGCTTTAGGCTTTTGGATTCCAATAAAATAGTATCGCAGTACTATTTGCGACTCAAAGTTGATGACCAAAGCGGTGTATTGGCCAAAGTAGCTTCAACCCTTGGAGAGTTTAATATCTCCATTGAATCAATGTTACAAAAACCTTGCAATGATGATAAAGCGCATCTGCTTTTTACTACTCATCATTGCAAAGAGAGTGATATTCAAAACGCCCTCAAAGCCCTCAAAGCTCTTAATGCTGTTGATGAAGGAATTGCGATGATTAGGATTGAGAAATAATAACTATCTTTTGGTAGGGGGCTTTATGCCCTGCTTGTGTTGCCAAATTTATTCAACTTTACCGTAACAACTTGATAACATACAAAACTGATTTAATTTAATTATTTTTGCTATAATAACATGAAGACAATCTACTCTTTCTGGACTCTTAATATGTTAGATACAATGATGATTTTTATTTTTGAAATTGGCTATATAGGTTTTTTCTTTTATATGCTTGCGACCAATACGTTCCTTCCCTTTCCGCCTCAATTGGTACTTTTTCCTGCTGGATATTTAGCAGCACAAGGACAGATGGATTTTATAACGGTTTCAATCATTACGACAGCTGGGACTTTGGCGGGTGCTTTGGTGAGCTACTATTTTGCCAATTTTATTGCCTCAAAATTCTTTAAAACACGCAAACAAAAACGAAAGCTTACCAAAATCAAATACATCTTTAGAAAATACGGCAAAGCTACGGTGCTTTTTTCGCCTGTAATACCCGTGGTTGGACTATACGTCTCTATCCCTGCTGGTATATTTCGTATGCCTATGGTATGGTTTGCCTCTTTGACTTATTTTTCAAATTTTGTATGGAATGTTATGATGATTTCATTAGGGTACTTTTTTGGAGAACAAGCAGAAAAGAATATTGACTATATCATGCTTGGACTCTCTTTGGTTCTCATTACAGCTTTTTCCGTATGGGGTTTGTATAAATTGCGTGTCAATAAAGAGGAGTTTTCCAAAGATTATTACCAATCTCCCATTGTCTATCTGCACAATAACGCTTAGTTTAAACTAAGCGTAAACCTCTTGTTTTGCAAATTTTTCTACTAGCATTGTATAAAATACCGCTTGACACACCTCTTGAATCTTAACATCAATCTCCTCATCGCCAAGGCTCAATCCAAATTTTACTTTCAAAAACTTCTCTCGCACCGTCTTCAGCTCATTTGCTTTGCTACACGATACCAATAGTGTGCTATCTTTTCATCTCTTTTACTCATTTTCTCTCCTTTGGTTGTGATAAAAAATTATAGCACCTTTGGAGTCAAACAACATACCTCTTTAGCTTATATATGCTATAATTATCTCATTAAGGGTGTTTTCAAAGAACCCCTTTACAACAAAACTGCAGAGGTAAAAAACGTGCGAAGTATTAAAGATTTAGCCATTGACGGTCAAAGAGTGTTTATTCGATGTGATTTTAATGTCCCCAAAGATGAGTTTAACAATATTACTGACGATAGACGGATTCGAGAAGCATTGCAAACGATTCGATACTGTATTGATAGAAATTGCAAAGTCATTTTGGCTTCGCACTTTGAGCGCCCAGAACCAGGCAAATACGAAGAGCAGTTTTCGCTCAAACCCATTGCCAAACGACTCAATACACTCCTTAGAATCAAGCGAGAGCTTCTAATGGCAGAGGATGTAGTGGGCGAAGATGCCAAAACCAAAGCAGCTGCTATGGAAGCGGGAGATGTTTTGGTACTCGAAAACTTGCGATACGAAGCGGGTGAGACTACCAATGATGTAGCTTTTGCCAAAGAGTTGGCTTCGTTTGCTGATTTTTATATCAATGATGCTTTTGGTGCTTGTCACCGCAAACACGCCTCCATTCACGCTATCGCCAACGAGTTTGATACAGCGCACAAAGCGGGTGGATTTTTGCTCTCCAAAGAGATTAATTTCTTTTCAAAAGTTATCAACAATCCCATTCGTCCCTTTGTCGCCGTTGTTGGAGGCAGCAAAGTAAGTGGCAAACTTGAAGCCCTTACGACACTTATTACCAAAGTCGATAAACTCATTATCGGTGGGGGAATGGCATTTACTTTCCTCAAAGCACAAGGATATGAGATTGGAAATTCATTGGTTGAGGATGATTTGCTCGGTGAAGCAACGGCGATTATGGCAAAAGCCAAAGAACTAGGCGTAAAATTTTATCTTCCCGTTGATGTGGTTGTAGCACCCCAATTTAGCAACGATGTACCCATCAAATATCTACCTACTCAAGAGATTCCCGTAGGATGGATGGGACTTGATATTGGACCTGCCTCTTCAAGACTCTTTAGAGAAGCACTCAATGATGCCCAAACGATTATTTGGAATGGACCTATGGGGGTCTATGAGATGGATAAATTCTCCAAAGGAAGTATGCAAATGTCGCACTACATCGCACAATCGCATGCTACCACTATCGTAGGTGGTGGAGATACTGCCGATGTGACAGCAAGAGCCAACGACGTCGATGAGATTACGTTTGTATCTACAGGTGGTGGAGCGAGTTTGCAGCTGCTTGAGGGGGCGAAGCTTCCAGGTCTTGAGGCATTGGAGTCATGATTTTTGCCGCCAATTTTAAAGCCAATCACACAAGAGCCTCAACTAAAGTCTATATCCAAACACTAGAGACTTTGGCTCAAAAGGTAGAAAATCCTATTTATGTTTTTCCACCCCTTAGTGCAATAGATGATTTTGCAACATCAAAGCTCGTAGTAGGTGTACAAAACGCCTATCCAGCCCGAAATGGAGCTTTTACGGGAGAAGTGGGCGTGGAGCAACTTGAAGAGTTTGGAATTAAGACTATTCTCATTGGACACAGCGAACGCCGTGAAATTTTGGGCGAATCGCAAGAGAGCGTAGCTAAAAAATTTGCCTTTTTCAAAGAGCAAGGATTTGCCATCATCTACTGCTTGGGAGAACCGCTAGAGGTTCGTCAAGAGGGGCAAGAAGCACTTCAAGAGTATCTTTTTGCTCAATTAGAGGGTATTGATTTGCATTATGACAAACTTATCGTTGCTTATGAGCCTATTTGGGCGATTGGTACGGGAGTGAGTGCTACAACCGCCGATATTAGAGCTACCCATCAATTGCTCAAAAAGGTGATTACACAAGCTCCTTTGCTCTATGGAGGTTCTGCAAAATTGGACAATATCAAAGAGATTGCCGATATTAGCGAGGTGGATGGAGTACTTGTAGGAAGTGCTTCACTTGATGCCCACAACTTCTTTGCGATGATAGAAGCTTCCCGATAGAGAAGTGTTTTGTTTTTTGAAGTAAGTTACGATGAGTTTGAAGAAGCCGTAGAGCTTCTTGGGCTTATTGGACTTGAAAACAAAGAGATGGTAAGGCAACGTTATCTCAAACTCTCCAAAGAACTCCACCCTGATATGCCCAATGGCGATACTCAGAAATTTCAACAACTCACCAAATCCTACAAACTAATCACCCAATACATGGATCAATTTCGGTTTAAATTCTCCCGTGAAGAGTTTCGAGACCAATACCCCTTTAGCTTCAATAGTACCAAAGAGTGGCTTAAATAATTTCAAAGTAAGCGGGTAAGATAGAGTGAAAAAATTGGTACAAAATGGCAATGTCTATACCATAGTCAACTCAAAAGCTTTTCAAAATAAAAACCGTTTCAAAGATGAAACCATTGATGGGGTTTTTGATTTTGCATACTCTATGACATTTGGTGAGGGAGAACACAGAGATCATAGAAGAGGTGGCACATTGGCTATAAAAAAAGGTAAATCTTTGCGAATACACTGCAAGGAAAATTGGCGGAATTGGCAATCTATAACCTATTTCGCCCAACCAATAGAGAGGTCTATTTAGACAAAGAAGAACTCCGCAGATTGATTAAGGCTCAACTATGCAAATACGATATCTCAGGTTACATTACCCATGAAGATTGAAAATCATTAATTGCAAACGGTTTTATACTGTCTAAGCACTCTATGCTCAATAC
>DYTG01000094.1 GCA_020726085.1 Sulfurovum sp. | reverse complement strand
CTTTATTTTTTCTAGTTAAATTTTACTCAAAAGGAATAAAACTTTTTAAAAAATTGTTTGTTTTTCTTGGGGTACTATAGTAGCATATTTTCTTGTTCCCAAATTGCATTGAGGAACATTTGCATTCCACAATGCAATTGCAAGACGAGAGATAAGTGCGTAATATCAGCTAAAGATTTGCTCCTCAACCATTTGGCAAAAGATATGTCCTATCATAATATGAGCCTCTTGAATGCGTGGGGTGTCAGTGGAGGGGACTTTGATAATATAATCGCACAAAGTATCCATTTTGCTCTCTTTTGTACCCGTAAATCCTACGATTTTCACCCCTCTTTGTTTGGCACTTTGGATAGCTTGAAGGATATTGGGTGAATTGCCTGAAGTAGAGAGGGCAATAAAGATATCTCCCGCGTGTGCGTGTGCTTCAATTTGTCTGGAAAAAAGAGACTCAAAGCCGTAATCATTACCCACCGCCGTCAAAATCGAACTATCGGTTGTCAAAGCAATAGCCGCCAAAGCTGCTCTATCGAAATAAAACCTAGCCACAAGTTCGGCCGCAATGTGTTGTGCATCGGCGGCACTGCCTCCATTTCCTGCAATAAGTATCTTTTTGCCATTATTATAACCCTCAATAGCCTCTCGACAAATAGCCTCTAAGGTCTGAAGCATTGAGGTATCATGCAATATCATCTCTTTGACGCTTATGCTTTGGCTGATACTTTTTTGAATCTTCTCTATCACTGTTTATCCTTGTGTGTTGTTTGGATAAGGCATTATAGCCAATTGTGGATTATAGAAAGTGAGGACTTAGTCTTGTATATTTTCCCTTATCAAACGCTCCACCAATCTATCGATATCCTCTGGGAGTCTCAAAAAATCACCGAAATAGGCATCAAAAAAGGGTTGGGTGACACTTGTGAAATGCTCTTTGTCTTCGTGCAAATTGACAACCCATTCAAAATCAATTGAGCGACTTTTTAGGGCTTCAAGGCTAAGCATCGTATCATTAATAGTGCCTAGTTTGCTTGAAGCAACCAGCAAGGCTTTAGCACCGAGGTCTTTGATAAGGTCAATCATAAAATACTCTTTGAAAATAGGCACCATAAGTCCTCCCGCCCCCTCAATCAAAAGCATATCACACTCCCTTGAAAGCTCTTGAAATTTGGCAAAAATAACTCCGAGCTTGATCCCTTCCCCTGCACAAAAAGGAGCAGCAGGAAGCCTAAAGGTATAGGCGGTAATATCTTTGGGGGAGAGTCTAGCGAAGTAGGGATTGTGCTTACTTACGCTCTCCAAAAGCTTTTGGGCATCTTGAGGTTCATCTATCACGCCCGTCTCAATGGGCTTAAAGACACCTACTCGATAACCCCGCTTCGAGAGTGCATCGATAAGCCTAAGCGTCGTATAGGTTTTGCCCACATTGGTATTGGTTGCGGTGATAAATAGGGGTTGCAAATAGTCTCCTTTGAGACACAAAATCGTTATTTTACTTCAAAAATAACTTGATTGCCATTAAGATAGTAGATGATAATATTTGAATCTATGTCATTATTTGGTCAATATAGATACGCTCTGCTTTGATTATCAATGTTTCGCTCATATCTTCCTCCTACCTATTGATACGCATATTATACCATAAAACATCGATTATACTTTTTGATTGTTTGGCTCTTGTTTGAATGAGAATTGCCAAATTAGAGAACGGTTTTTGCAAAACTCTTGTTTTTTTAGCTATAATATACTATATTATAACGACATAAAATAATAGAAAAATTAAGAAGGAAATTGTAAATGCCAAAAATTATTGAAGAAACCAAAACAGATGTAGGGTTAGATAAGCCCAAGATGTATCGTGTTTTGCTTCATAATGATGACTATACGACGATGGATTTTGTAATTATGATACTGATAAAGATTTTTCACAAAAGCCAACAAGAAGCAGAGATAATTATGTTGGATGTGCATAAAAAGGGGCGTGGAACATGCGGTATCTACACCTTTGAGATAGCCCAAACCAAAGTCGAACAAGTCAAACGTTTAGCCAAAGAGAATCAATTTCCTTTACTTGCCACCATGGAGGAAGAGCAATGATAAGCCTAGAATTAAACAGCGTTTTTAAAAACTCAGTCGAGTACGCCAAAGAGCATCGTCACGAGTACCTTACTGTCGAACATATCTTTTTGGCAATTCTCAACTCTGTTGAGGGCAAAGAGATATTTGATATGCTAGAGATTGATCGTGATACCCTCAGAGAAGAGATAGCCGATCACATTATCGAAAATACACCTCAAACCCAGCAGATACACGACCCTATGGAGACCATATCGCTCTCCAATGCTATTGGCAATATGATGGCACACATCCGCTCTTCAGGCAAAGATGAAGCAAGTGTAGGCGATATGCTTGTGGCTATTTTTTCGCAACCCTCCTCTTATGCCTACATTTTGATGCAACGTGAAGGGATTGAGAAGGTTGATATTTTGGAGATTATCTCTCACGCTCATATTGCACAAGAGAAAAAAGAGGGCGGTATCGAGAGGGAAGTGAACAAAAAAGAGAGCTATTTGGATAAATTTACCATCAATCTCGTTGCATTGGCAAAAAGTGGCAAAATTGACCCCGTCGTAGGTAGAGAGGGTGAAATTACAAGGGTTATGCAAACGCTTTGCCGTCGCAAAAAAAACAATCCGCTCCTAGTAGGTGAACCAGGGGTTGGTAAGACGGCTATTGCTGAGGGGTTGGCACTCAAAATTGCACAAGGCGATGTGCCTCAAATCTTACAAAACTCCGAAGTCTTTTCGTTGGATATAGGGGCGATGATAGCGGGGAGCAAATACCGAGGAGATTTTGAAAAACGCCTCAAAGGAGTACTCAAGGAGCTTCAAGAGATTGAAAACTCTATCATTTTTATCGATGAGATTCATACCATCGTAGGTGCAGGAGCGACAAGCGGAGGAAGTATGGATGCCTCCAATTTACTTAAACCTGCCCTTGCGAGAGGTGAAATTAAGTGCATTGGAGCTACGACATTTGGAGAGTATCGCAACTTTTTTGACAAAGACAAAGCCCTTTCACGCCGTTTTGCCAAGATTGATGTCGATGAACCAAGCATTGAAGATACGCTCACTATTTTGCACGGTATCAAAGAGAAATACGAAGCCTATCACAAGATTCGTTTTAGTGACGAAGCGTTGCAAAGTGCTATAGATTTATCGGTGAAGTATATTCACGATAGATTTTTGCCCGATAAGGCGATGGATTTGATAGATGAAGTGGGGGCTGGATTTATGCTCAAAGGCTTAAGGGATGTGGAGGTAACGCAAAAAGATATAGAAGATACTATCGCTAAGATGCTTCGTCTCCCATCTAATGTCGTAAGCCTTGATGATAGTGCCAAAATCAAAGAGCTTAGCAACGCACTCAAAGAGCGTATTATCGGACAAAATGAAGCGATTGAACATTTGGTCTCTTCCATCAAACGCTCTTATGCAGGACTCAACGGCGACAATAAGCCTATTGGAAGTTTTCTCTTCGTAGGACCTACAGGGGTAGGCAAAACGGAGCTTTCGACTCAACTTGCCAATGCTTTGGGTATTCACTTTGAGAAGCTTGATATGAGCGAATACATGGAGCCTCACTCCATTAGCCGTCTTATCGGAGCGCCTCCAGGGTATGTGGGGTATGAACAAGGGGGGCTTTTGACGGAGATGATCAAAAAACATCCCCATACGGTATTGTTGCTTGATGAAATCGAAAAGGCACATCCCGATTTGATGAATATTTTGCTTCAAGTAATGGATGGAGCAAAACTCACCGACAACAACGGCGTAGTAAGCGATTTTAAACACGTCATACTTATCATGACCTCCAATATTGGCACCAAAGAACCCAACGTGATGGGCTTTGAGAAAAACAGCTCTGCTAAGACTACCAAAGCTATCAAAAACCACTTTGCACCTGAATTTATCAATCGTTTGAGTGCGATTGTAGAGTTCAACACGCTAAGCCTAGCCGATATTACTCAGATTGTCGATATTGAGATAGGCAAACTCAACACATTACTCCTAAGCAAAGGGATTACACTCAAACTTACCTTTGAAGCCAAAGAACACATCGCTACGCAAGGCTACAGCGACAAATACGGAGCTAGAGATATTGCTCGTGTGATAGATAGAGAGATCAAAGAGCATCTAAGCGATGAGATTTTATTTGGACGACTCAAAAAAGGCGGAAGCGTAACGATAGGCCTTGATAAACAATTGACATTTGTGTTTCAAGGGGCGTAGATTGGGCTCGATGCTTGATGAAGACAACTACATCATCACTCAAATTGGTATGGATCATATCTTCCCCAATCCCCGCTTTGCTTCGGATGAGGGACTTTTGGCATATGGTGGTGACCTAAGCCCTAATCGTCTTCTCAAAGCCTACTCCAAGGGGATTTTTCCGTGGTACAATGCCGATGACCCTATTCTTTGGTGGTCTCCCAATCCTCGTCTTGTACTCTATCCTGATAGCTTCAAGCTCTCCCAATCCTTTCGCCGACGACTACGCAACAACGCCTTTAGAGTCCATTTTGATAGAGATTTTCCTAGCGTCATTGCCCACAGTTCCCAAGCGTCACGCAAGGGACAAAGTGGCAATACATGGATTACTCCCCAAATCATCGAGGCTTATACTACGCTTTATGAGATGGGATTTGCTCACAGCGTAGAGGCGTACGATGAGGAGGATAGACTGCTAGGAGGATTGTACGGTATCTCGATGGGTGGGGGATTTTTTGGTGAATCGATGTTTTCACTTGCCAAAGATGGCTCAAAGATAGCCCTCAAAGGACTTAGCGACGTTTTATTGCGAGAGGGATTTGACTTTATTGATTGTCAACTCCCCACGGAGCATCTCCAAAGCATCGGTGCTCAAGTACTCCACCGCACTATCTTTTTGGACGAGCTTCACGCCACACTCCAAAAAGGGGGCAAAATAGGCTCATGGAGCGATTGGAACTGGGAGTATGGCGGTGATTAAGATTTCACAAGAGGATTTTGAGGGCATTAAGTATTATGCTAAGCTTTATAAAAACGAGTACGATACTATCGTGCATGAGGCACTTAAACTCTACTTTGAAGCTCAAAAGAAAGCACAAGCACAAACAGAAATCAATTTGGATTATGATGAGTTTTGGGATGGGGTGGAGCTAGACTAACACAGTGAGATTATTTAGCTAATGTTACGCACTTTACCTAAGATTGCTTCACCCAGAAAGGTATTGAACTCTTGCCGATAGGCAAAGCTTTAGTGAAAGGTATTAAATGAAACGAAAAGCTCTTTTTTTGGATCGAGATGGAGTGATAAATGTCGAAAAGCACTATTTGCACACCGTAGAGGATTTTGAGTTTATCGATGGGGTTTTTGAAGCGTGTCGCTATTTTGAGACTCAAGGTTATCTTATCGTTGTCATTACCAATCAAGCGGGAATTGCCAAAGGGTACTACACCCATGAGGAGTTTAAAATCCTCAATGATTGGATGTTGGGAGAGTTTAAAAAAAAGTCCATCGATATAGCCAGAGTCTATTATTGCCCCCATCACCCCGATATTGATGGAGAGTGCATTTGTCGAAAACCCAACGCAGGAATGATTTGGGAAGCCCAAAAAGAGTTTGCCATAGACCTTGCTCACTCTCTTTTGGTAGGTGACAAACTAAGCGATATGGAAGCGGGTAAAAAAGCAAGGGTAGGGGAGTGCTACCTCATCTCCACAGGGCATGATATCCGAGCCGTTGTTTATGATAAAAAGATTGATAATCTAAGAGAGCTTGTAAAACATAAAAAAGCCAAAACTCTGTAAGAGCATTCAAACATCTCCATACAGCACCTACACTTCGATACCCATTTTGTACTCGGTGGTGTATCGGTCGTGATTGCAACCGAACCCAATCAGGCTCTTTCGTTGGCGACAAGTATCAGCGAAGCGGGTGCCAAAATCAAAGCGGTAGGGTCCCCTACCAAAAGCAAAGCCTTGGAAAAAGTAACGTGTGAAAAGATTATAATTGGCGATTTTGAAGGTGTAGAGCGAAAACCCAAAGAAGCCGATATGCTTATATCCAACTTCCACGGTGAGCGTATCGCACACGATTTGCACAAAGCTTTGCGGGTGTGAGGTTTCCCCAACTACGAACAAGTAGGCAATAATCTCATTGAGGTCACCAATCTAATAAGCCACCAACTCTTCATCTTTAACTTCATACGCCAACCTATGAAATTGCGTTTTGATAGGAGAGTTGAGTTTGTTCTACTCTTTTAGGGCTTTGGGCTTGAAATCTAAATTATAACTCATCTATATTTACCCTAATTGGTCCTTCACAGTCATTTAGTCTCTCTTTTACTATTTGAGCAAGGTAATAGTCATCTATAATATTCATCATTTTTTCATATAAAGCACTGGGTACGAGGTAGGCACTGGCTACATTGTGATTGAGTATGGCTACGGCTTCATCCCCTGCATCTTTAAGGAGTTGCGTGGGGGATTTTTTGAGTTCGGTTATACTTGCTGTGTAGTTTGCCAATATGGGTTGCACAATAAATTCTTTTTTGATATTTAATATTGTACCTTATGAA
>DYTG01000227.1 GCA_020726085.1 Sulfurovum sp. | reverse complement strand
GTTGATTATATCGAACTTGAAACATTGATGTGGCAAACGGGGTATTTGACGATAGTCGATAGCATGGAGACTCTTAGGGGTATCAAATACACCCTTGCTATTCCCAATCAAGAGGTTAGAGTCTCACTATTGGGTTGCGTAGCAGACTTTATGGGTCGCATTCACAACACTGCACAACTGCAAGACAATCTCTATAAAGCACTACTAGAGGGAGATATGACAAATCTTCACACCCACGTTATCTCTCTCTACGCCTCTATTCCTTATAATCTCTTTACCAAAAACAAAATGTACGAGTATGAGGGTTATTATGTTTCGGTATTTTATAGCTATATCAAATCGCTGGGTATTGAGGTGATAGGCGAGGATGTCACCAGTAGAGGACGCATTGATTTGACACTCAAACTTCTCCATACAATCTATATCATAGAGTTCAAAGTCGATGCAACGGATGCTTTGGCTCAAATTAAAGATAAGCGGTATTATGAAAAATATCAAAGCGATGGAAGAGATATTTATCTCGTAGGGATAGAGTTTGATACCAAAGACAGAAATATTAGCAAGATGGAGTGGGAAGCACTCTAGGAGGGGCTACCCCCC
Source organism: Sulfurovum sp. (assembly GCA_020726085.1). Lineage (GTDB taxonomy): Bacteria > Campylobacterota > Campylobacteria > Campylobacterales > Sulfurovaceae > FS08-3. The sequence goes on along the minus strand of DYTG01000227.1, from coordinate 537 downwards.
CCTAATAATACTCGCCTTTCCGCTCTCTATACAAACGACTTTATTATTATCTGATGTTATGCACTTTTATCGGAAGTGGAACGTTAGTCCCAAAATGCCATTTCATCTGCATATTTTACAAACATGAGGTACTTAAATTAAAAAAACAATCTCAAAGGTATTAAAGGTGTTGCGGTGGTGATACTTTAGATTCATGGCGTGTTTTTTTTGCAATGGCGTTGCTAATGTAGAGTCCTAGCCCTAGCCCCTTGGAACTATCTTCGTAGGCTCGGTTGAAGATTTTATCAAAAGCAATGGTCTTTATAGGCTCCCCTGCTGATTCCACGCTCAAAGTATCTTTGGAGATGGTGATTTTGGGTTTGCTTTTGCCGTATTTTAGAGCGTTGTCGATAAGGTTTTTAAGCACGATTGAGAAGAGTTCATAATCAACTTCAAGCTCTACCTCATCGCAAATTTCAAGCGTTATTGCACCAACTTCAAGAAGCAACAAATCCAAAGCGTTATCCAAAATATCCACCGCACGGTAGCGTTTGCGAT
>DYTG01000093.1 GCA_020726085.1 Sulfurovum sp. | reverse complement strand
TATCCTTGAGCGTACCCCCTACACTTAGCGAACTTTTTAACTCTCTAAGCAACGCTTCAAGCTCTTTTTTCTCTCTGTAAAACTCTCGCACAAGCGTTACGATTTTGCCTCTTCGTCTCTCTTTGGCAAAAATCAAACGGTGTTTATTGATAGGTTTAATTTCATAGGTACTTAATGGTTGGCTTGTTTGGTTGTCGCTGTTCCACTCTTCACTCCATTGGGCACCCATCTCAAAAAGATTAGGTTTCATCTTAAATCTCCTGTGATGGTATAAACGATTTGGGTTTGGTTTTTGAGGGTGCAGATCTCCTTGATGGTGAGATTTTCAATCTCCAAACGCATGAAATCTTCCAATGTGCTGATTTGATGGAGTGCCAATAAACGCAACACTTTCCCTCGATAGGCTTTTGCCCAGTGGCTTACGACTTTGCCGTTTTGGATAAATTTGAGCGTGGTGTAGGTGATTTTGGGTTTGTAAAACTTATCGTAGTATCCCGCACGAATATCAAGCAACTCTTCATTCTTCAAATAGCTATCTAAAATTTCTGTAATAGCCTCTTGATAATATCTATCGGTTTTTATTTCACCGATGCTTTGAGCCTGTTTGAGCTTGTAGTGAGGGATTAAATCATCGGGCTTAAGAATGCCAAAGAGATTGGAAAAGAGTATAAGGTGTTCATTGATATATTTTTGCGATAAGGGTTCAAGCGAGGTGTAATCCAAATAATCAAACGCCACACCACTGTATCTTTGGATTGCTTTCATAACGGGCAAAGTGGTAATATCGTGACGATACAAAGCCAACTCATTGAGCTTTTTAATCCCTAGCATGGTCGATAGCGTCTCATTGGGGGCTTGTCGTAGGGTATTGTTGTAATGCTCGACAACGCTTTGTTGTTTGGAGTGGAGGGCCTGAAAAAAGAGGTTGGCAACATCAAAATGACCCTTTCCACCTAAGATTTTAGTTTCACTTGGAGCCAATAGAATTTTCATGTTATCCCCATTTTTTTGAGATATTGTAACGTATTTGGTTGAAAAATAACCTGTTTTAAAGCTAAATTTAAAAATATTTTAAGTAAAATAAGAGTTCCAAAAAATTCTTGCTCAAATTTTGGAGTCCTTATAAGGATTATAATTTGGGCTATTAAACCAAAAGGAAAAAAATGAACTGTTATGAAACACTGTTTGTAGCACAACCCACTTTAACCCCTGAAGAGACAAAGGCACAAATTCAAAAGATTCTTGATGTCATTGTCGCTCAAAATGGTGAGATTTTAGTGGTTGATGATATGGGAACACGTAAACTTGCTTATGAAGTTAAAAAACACAAAAGAGGCTATTACACCGTAGTCTATTACAAAGCTCAAGGCGGAGTGATTGCTGAAATCGAAAGAAATCTTAGAATCAATGAGAATATTATCAAGTTTTTAAGCGTCAAATACACCAATCAAAAAGAGGTAGCACACTTCAATAATCTTGTTGCATCGGTAGGCAAAAAGAGAGAAACTCCCAAAGAGACTCCTATCGTACATGAAGAGCCTCAACATGAAGAGCCTCAAACAGAGACTACCGTAAGTGTCCAAGATACTTCGACTCAAGAAGAACAAGCGTAATATTTAGGGATATTGTATGTATAACAAAGTGATATTGGCAGGAAACTTGACACGAGACATTGAGGTGCGATACACACAAGGCGGTGGAGCTATTGCCAACACAGCTATAGCAACAAGTCGCAAATTCAAATCTCAAACAGGCGAACAAAAAGAGGAGGTGATGTTTATAGACATTACATTCTTTGGACGTACTGCAGAGATTGCCAACCAATATCTAAAAAAAGGCTCTAAAGTATTAGTAGAGGGACGTTTGACATTTCAACAATGGGTAGCACAAGATGGCTCAAAGCGAAGCAAACACACCATCGCAATAGAAAATTTGCAGATGTTGGGCGGTCGTGATGATGTATCCGCAGGACAAAACTATACAAGTACAAACGAGTACAGTCAGCCTAGCACTCCGTCGCAAAACTACTCTAGCAATAGCTACACCGAGCCTCAACACAACGCTCCAACGCAACCCTATAAACAAGAGATACCCGAGATAGACATTTCGGAAGATGAAATACCATTTTAAGGAAAAACCATGGCAGAGAAACGAAAATTTAAAAAGAGATTTTGCAAATATTGTGAAGCAAAAATAGACTATATTGATTATAAGGATCTTAATCTTCTTAAGCACAGTTTGAGTGAAAGATTCAAAATTATGCCACGAAGATTGACAGGTAACTGCAAAAGACACCAAGATATTGTCACTATTTCAATCAAAAGAGCAAGACAAACAGCATTTATTCCCTACATCATTGATAGAAAGAATGTTGTCGAAAATCCATTTGAGCTTATCAAATAGAAACTAAAACTCCGCCCTTAGGGGTGTAGTTTTAATATATATTATACATAAAGCGTTTATTAACTCTTTATGTATACTATAAATTAATATTGTTGGGATAAAAAGGAGTTGGTCATGATGAAAAACTATCTATTGGCGGTACTCATCGGTACACTTTTGATAGGATGCGGTTCTTTGGCCAAAGAGTATGACTCCCATGCTTTTCAAGCCTCATCCAATACACGACTCACCTCTAGCAGCGACAGCGATGAAGATTATATTCCCAATGCGATTGAAGAGTATATTGGTAGCGATATTTATGAGGGAGATATAAATCGCAACGGTCTTTTGGATGGATTGGAGACTCAAGGGGAGTTTGGGGATAAATATTTTTCCAAACAGTGGTATATCTATTCCACGGCTTCTCTTACAAATGGGAGCGGGGTGAGTTCACTTTTGGGCTATAATCTCAATCTTTTGCCTTTGTATCAAAACTATATGGGTTATAATGGTGGGAAGAATATCATTATACAAGTTGTCGATACGGGCGTTTACTATCTGCATGAAGATTTGCGTGACAATATTGATACCGCACGTTCACACAATGGATTGAAATTTGGACACATGACGCTTCCTTCGGCTTCTCGACCTCACGGCACCAAAGTGGCAGGAGTTATTGCTGCACGCGGATTTAATGGCAAAGGGGTGCGTGGGATTATTCCTTTTGCCAAAATTGCTGTGAGTGATTGGCTTTTGTACAGCTCTTTTGATGTTCTTGAAGAGGTGTGGCTTACAGGCTACCAAGCCAACGATATAGCTATCTCCAATAACAGTTGGGGATTTGAATTTAGTACCCAAACCATTCCTGAAGAGTATATGCAAAAAGCATCGAGTCAATTGCGTGATGGCAAAGGGCGACTCTTTGTTTTTCCTGCAGGTAATCTACGCAATATCAAAGGCAATGCCAATTTGCAATATATCCTTAATAATCGTTTCGCTATTGCCGTTGCATCGGTCAATTACAACAACAAGTACTCCTCCTACTCATCCAAAGGCTCCAATATCTTAGTCGCTGCCTATTCAGGTGAGGATATTGGCACCACACCCACGATTGCTACAACTACTGTTCCGCAAAGCTCTAGCAACTCCTCTAGCAACCCCACAACATGGCACGATGATTATGAACGCAACTACACCTTTGATTTTAGCGGTACAAGTGCAGCAGCTCCTATGGTATCGGCATCAATTGGTTTGGTACTTGAGGCGTGTCCCACGCTTACATGGAGAGATGTTCGTCATCTTTTGGCACTCACTTCCAAGCAAATCGACAGCACCAATGGCAGTTGGGTTAAAAACGGGGCGGATCTCTACCATAGCATCGATTACGGATTTGGATTGATTAACCCAGCCAAGATGGTGGAGGTGTGCCAAGCGCACTACGATTTGCTTCCCGCCGAGGATAGTTTTCAAAAAATAATCTACCCCAATGCACCTATAGCCGACAATCTTTTGGCTACCGCCTTTGCAATAGATATTCTTCGTTCGCTCACCATTGAGTGGGTAGAGCTTACTGTTGATAGCGACCATTGCTACGCATCGGATTTGGCTATCTATCTTATTTCGCCCAGTGGCACCAAAACGCAATTGCTTGATCAAAACACCATCTCCAACAAAGCCTCAACGTTGGAAACAACGGCCGATTGGATGAACGGGGGCTTTAGGCTCTCATCGGCCGCATTTGTCGATGAAACAAGCAAAGGTGAGTGGCGAATTGAAATTCTAGATAAAAGCATGGGGGATAGCGGTAGGGTAAATACACTTAAACTCAAAATTTACGGTCATTAACCCTACCCTCCCCTTCAATCAAAAGCTACTTTTTTAATTCTTATGCTATAATGTGAAATTCTTAAAACTATATTACTATTTTGGAGGTAAGATGTTTAGTTTAAAAAGCGTTACCGTTGCTTTGGTATTGGCGTTATCGGTTGCTCAAGCAGAGGTGGTCAATGGTATTAGCATTATTGTAGAAGACCAACCCATTACAACAGCAGAGATTACAGGTGTTCAAAGAGCTATGCGACTCTCAAAAAAAGAGGCGACGGATTTTTTGATACAAAGAGCATTACAAGAGAGTGTTTCAAAAGATATTCAAGTAAGCGACGATGAGATTGATGCACAAATTCAACAAATCTCAGCGATGAATAAAATCTCTATCAAAAAAATGCAAGAGATTCTTCAAAAGCAGGGGATGAAGTGGTACGACTATCGTCAAAGAGTCCAAGCCGAAATCAAAAAGCAAAAGTTCTATACCGAGAATATTGCTCCCCTTATTCCTATTCCAGGTGAAGACCAACTCAAACTTTTCTACAAAAAGAATACAAAACTCTTCAAAGTGCCTACGGCTATCACCATGATAGAGTATCAAGCACCAACGATTGAAGAGCTAAAAGCCTTTGTATCAACCAAAAAGCTTACTCAAGGGATCAAAAGTCAAACCGTGAGCAAAAAAGAGAAAGATTTAACACCCGAACTCTTCTCAATGGCTATTTCAGCTCCTAACGATGCCTTTTTACAACCCATGAACGCAGGGGATAAGTTTGTGATGTACAAAATCAAAAGCAAAAGCGGTTCTCAAATTTTAAATTATGAAAAGGCTCGTAACGGTGTTATTCAAGCGTGGAAACACAATCAACGCAAACAAGCCACACAAGACTATTTTGAAAAACTCAAAACTTCCGCCAACGTTGTTTATGTACGCCAATAGACTATGATACTCTACATTCATGGTTTTAGAAGCTCAGGAGTGGGCTCTAATGCTCTTCAATTCAAAGAGCATTATGCCCACGGTCCGTTTATAGCACCCTCATTAAGCTACGTTCCACTCCTTTGCTATTGATACCTTAAGGCAACTCATTGAGTTTGTCCTCGCAAAGGGAAAAAAAGGTTCATCTTATCGGCTCTTCTATTGGAGGCCATATGGCAATCTTTTTGGCTACGCACTACAATCTCAAAGCTGTATTGATTAATCCCTCTATCAATCCCGCCCTTACGTTGCAAAAGGCTAAGGGGCTTAATTATTACGATTTAAGTAGCTTTGAATGGAACACACAACATCTCACAATGCTTGAAAATTTCAAAGTAACGCACCCAAATCCCGATAACTATTTGCTCTTGTTGCAAAAAGGGGATGAGACGCTTGATTATAGAGAAGCTTTGCACTTTTTTGAGCATCAAGGCATCAACCCCGATCGTATCATTCTCGAAGAGGGTGGCAACCACTCTTTTGAAAATATTGAAAGCAAATTTGAGATTATGGATGCGTTTTTTGATACTTAAGATAAATATTTAATTATATTAACTAATGATTAACTCTTATCCTATATAATTGACGTATCGAAAGTAGGTACAACTGATTTCGTAGGCATAAGCACCCATTAAAGAGTTTTTTGTCAACTCCTTAAAATAAACTCCTTTTTACTCTTTAACGGTGCTGCTACTCTTTTTATAGACAAACATCATATACAATCCCAAAATTATAAATGGAATACTTAAAAGCTGTCCTGTATTGAGTGGCAAATCAAGGGTGTAACTGGCTTGTTGGGTTTTGACAAACTCTATCATAAAGCGTACGCCAAAGGTTAATACCATATAGAGTCCAAACATTACCCCAATTTTAAGTTGCGTAGCCTGTTTTTTGTAGAGTGCAAAAAGTATCGCAAAAATCACAACATACGCCAATGCCTCATAGAGTTGCGTAGGATGACGGGGAAGCATATCAACACGGGCAAAGACAATCGCCCAAGGCAATGTTGTCTCATCTCCAATGATTTCGGAGTTAAAAAGATTGCCAATGCGGATAAAAGCCCCTACTAAGGCGGTAGGAATGACGATTCTATCGAGTAGCCATAGATAGCTGTACTTTTGAGCTTTGGCAAAGAGATAGAGCCCTAAAAGCACTCCCATAGCTCCACCGTGCGATGCCAATCCCCCCTTTTGTATCATCAAAATTTCAAGCGGATGGGAGTGGTAGTAGGCTGGGTCATAAAAGAGACAATGCCCCAATCTCGCCCCCACAACCGTACCAATCATCACATAAATCAATCCTTTGTCAATATCTTCAATGTTTTTATTTTCTGCTTTAAAAATAGCCTCCGTGATTTTTAGCCCTACAATAAATCCCATGGCAAATAAAAATCCATACCAATGAACATTAAGCCCACCCAAACTTATCAAAACAGGATCCATATCCCATACTAAATACTCCATGGCAAACAACCTTCTTAAAAATTCACGCTATTATCGCTAGTAGGAACTTATAGCTACATTAATCAAAATCTTTTGATACCATCATGCAACTAC
>DYTG01000226.1 GCA_020726085.1 Sulfurovum sp. | reverse complement strand
ACTTTATGTCCATATATTTTTAATACTTCCCTTGTCTATCGCCTAGCCACAAAGAGAGCTTTGATGTCATTGACAGAGTAATGGCTCTATTTGCAAACACGATACGTGAGTGAGTTCGTAAACATAGAGAGATTAACAAAGTTGTGAATGCGTCTTTTGGTGATATTCATAATGGGTGCTTGGCAAATATGAGCCAGAGCGATACAAAAGTGAAATTGGTAGAGGCGGTGGGGTTTTTAAATCGCATTTTGTAGTATAATTGTACTAAAAAAGGGGTATATCGTGGATACAAAGATTGTTTTAGAATCATTTTATTATCTATCAAAAAAGATGAATGCCTCTATTGATAAATTAGCGGCTATTAAATTGCTCTTTTTTGCAGATAGATACCACCTTAGAAAATACGGTAGGTTGATTACCGAAGATACTTATTATGCACTACCGCATGGACCCGTTGCGTCCAACGCCCTTGATGTAGTCAATAGTGTTTTGCTCAAAGAGCATCAAACGCATTTGGAGCGAGTCAATAACAAAGCCTTTAAAGCTATCGATGAGGAGTGTGCATTGGAGTATCTATCCGATAGTGATATAGAGGCTCTTGATTTTGTCATTGAGAATTTTTCACAATACAGTGCATGGGAGTTACGAGAGCTTAGCCATGAATATCCCGAATGGAAACGATTTAAAAATACTTTGGGGGGTAGTACATCAAAGCGTGAAAAGATTGCAATGGGGGATTTCTTCCAAGATACAAACCTACCCAACGATCCTTATAGAGTCATTGACCACACTATCGTAGAGCTATCCAAAAATTTATATTTTCACGGTTAATCTATGTATATCAATGAAGAGCTATTAGGGATTTACCCCTCTCGAAACGAGGAGGCATCTTGATATTTTTGACTTTTTGGGGTTGGGGATTGGCTAGGGGGTTGTAAATAAAGTAAGAGTTTTTGGAAAAGTTTAAATATAAATTCCAATGGCTCACTCCACTGCTCCACGATGTAAGTAGCCCTCTAGTTGCATGGTCTCAAAAATTCCCAATGTTTTGGATGACACTACCGCTCACTCCATTTAAAAATATCCAATAGTATAATTTTATCTCTCGCCTCATCAATCAAATAGGGAATGGTATAGCCTTTGAAGATC
>DYTG01000225.1 GCA_020726085.1 Sulfurovum sp. | reverse complement strand
ACTGATGTTATGCACCTTAACGAATAAATCACCCTTAAGCAAGTATTAAGTAGTATAAGTTTTTGAAGATGCTTTGATACTAAATAGTAATCTTTATACTATATGATGGTAGTTATGAAACTCATGAAACGAAACGTCCGTATAAATTATCTCATTGTTAGCTATACGCTCTCTGCGACACTGCTTATCAGTGCGGGGTTGATGATTTATAGCTTTTACCTCTCTTCGATGTATGCCAATATTCAAGAGAGTTCTATCAAACTCAAACAGATTTATGAACGCTACACGGCTCTCAAATACACTTTTCTCTACACAGGAGATTTAAAACTCAAAGGGGAGCTTAAACACTATTGTCGCAAATGCAAAGCGTTGCAAAAAGAGTATCTTCATGAAGAGTACACCTACAAACCTCAAGCCATTGATGTAATGGATAGAAGACTCTTTGCACTTATCAGGCTTTTGGAGGAGTATAAAGAGAAGCTTGAAGAGATTTTTGAACTCAAAAAACAACTCGGAGTCAATCACAAAGAGGGACTTTATGGGAGATTAAGGCAGAGTATTCACAAAGTCGAAAAGGAGTTTTTGCATCATAAAGGAGCTATCGAACTCTCATACCATATGCTCAAACTTCGCCGTCATGAAAAAGATTTTATGTTAAGAGGACTCAAAAAGTACATTGATTACTTTGATGATGATTACAATCGACTCGTTGAGCTTATCGAAGATGCCAATATCACCGATAAAACCACGCTCAAATACAATCTTCGCAACTACCACAGAGAGTTTCACAGCTTTTGCGATATTTATCGCCAACTCTTCAAAGAGAGCGGTACGGCAAGCCAAACGCAGAGGCTTGAAGAGCAATTTAATATCCTTTACAACACCTTTTTGCACGATATTAACAAAACCAAACATCCCATTACGACTACGATGAAGTATGCTATTTTGAGTGCTTTGTTGCTTTTGTTAGGACTTATTGCGACGCTTTTGTGGATGAGAGGTGAGCTAAAATACGCCAAAGAGATCAATCCGCTCACCCAGCTCAACGGCAACAATCGCATCAACGAATACCTACACCACCTCCTCAAACACCATAAAGATAGGATGATTATCTATTTTGATTTTGACAACTTCAAGCCCTTCAACGACCATCTTGGATTTAA